>JAPLCW010000164.1 GCA_026392015.1 Candidatus Auribacterota bacterium
CGCTTTTTTCGCATACTAGGCCTCCCTTAGCTCTGTACTACAGAGCTAAACTGGAAAGCCTAGTATACAACTTGCAGTAATTCAGCTAGTTAGAACACTTGTTATCAAAGCGCAGACACCAAAATCTTATACGCTGTGCAGTTTTGCAAAAAATAGAATAAATAGCCTCAATTAATACGCGCCGAAACAGTTGCAACGATAGGTGCCAAGATGACAATTCTCGATCGATTCTAAAAAAGGCCATTTTGCATACCTTGTTTACACCTCTGAGCGCTAAAGGTGTAAACTTTCCATACAACTCTTGTCATATCATAATAATAATGTCCCCAAGATGCCAAAATAGAAATCTCCCCTGCGTTGCCCTTCATCACTGCTCGCCGCCCGCCCTGCCTATTGGTAGACATGACAAGAACGGGCACGCCGCCACCATGAGATGCCGCATGGCGTTACGTAGCACCGCGTGGAGATCCCTGTCCCCTGGCGAACGGATACCGGACTAGTCCATCGGGATTTCATCCGAATCAACTTGTCGGATGGAAATGAAGCCACTCCGGCTTAAAGAGCACGGATCTTCTTACACGAAGAACCGGAGTTATAACCGCAGGCGGGAAAGCGTACAGCGGCCGCCCACCTGCGGATAGTCAAATTGTCCAACTTACGGCTACTCGACCCCACGCACCGCGCGCACGCAGAGGTCTTCGCTCTTAATGTTGGTGTACTTAATGCAATTGGCGAAGTAAATGTCATCTGCGTCTGATCCGTTGTCAATAGAGGACCAGTAGCTGCCCATCTGATATGTAAAACCTGATGCAGTGTCCTTAACAGCACAAATCGAGTTTAGCTCAACTATCGTCGGCAGTCTCCAGTCGGTTTTCCCCAACCAGTCCAAGCCGTCTGCCCATGAACCGGCAGCAGCCCAACCCTTTCTGCCGTCCGCCGCGCAGCCGTTCCCATCCTTGTTGCTCGCCACGTACACATTGCCGATTCGAAGTACATCGGGGTACCCCCAAGGGGTTGGTGTCGGGGTTATAGTTGGTGTTGAGGTTATGGTTGGTGTCGGGGTTGGCTGCATTACCCCTGTACCCGTCTGAATCCCCCAGCTTCCCGGCTGTGTGCAGAAGAACTTTATTCCCGACTCCACATTGGCAGCCGTCGCGGGGCACTGGTCAAGTTTGGCCACGATGTCATCATAGATCTCTTTCGTTGTCTTCATCGTTGAGCCGGGTGCGACGGAGGGCTCCTGGAAATTGGGGACGGGGGTTGCCTTTATCCCCGAGTTCATGTAATCATATATTTGTGAGAGCGTGTACATCCCGCTCCCCGCCGACGGGGCTCCGGGAGAATCAAGACTCCCCGCAACCACCGTGCCGCACAAACTCGCCGCAATCATCACGCTTACAACTACCACTAATGTTGCTCTCATGCTTTCTCCCTCCTTAAATTGCCGGTTCTTCTCCAGAGAAGATCCGGAGTTATCTCCGCCGGCGGCAGGCGGCTTCGCGTCCGCCCCGCTGTGGGGACGGCGAGTTGGACACCGCGTTCGGTTAGAACCCGGCTTCCAAATTATCAAATAACTAAATCATTCCTACGGACGCACGACCACGCGAAACGAAGTGCCGTCGTTCGCGGTATTCGTGTCGTTGTCGGCCTGGGTAGAGCAGGAATCAGAGCCTAATAACCGCGCGCAACAGGCTTGATCCTCGCCACCGGCGCCGCCGCTGGCGGCAGCCCAGCTATAGTTATTATTACCATCGCCGCAGACCTTGCGATTCAGATAGAAGGCGTTAGGGGTGGCACAAGCTAAAGGCAGGTCATTGGTACTACTCGCACAAGCCGTAGCGTAGTCATTTATGGTGCCTGCATCATTGCCCAGATACGGCAGGGCAGATTTACCTATTGCGCCAGCCCAGGTGCGGAGCGCGCTATTTATCGCGGTCCAGGAACCACCCAGGCAGTTGTCACCTGTGCAGAGATCCCGGCTTCCGTCCACGCAGTCGGCAATGGCGAGGGCGGAGATCCATTGAGCACCATTCTGGCCGTTTTCATTTCCGCCAGTAGCCATGGTGTGAGTACCGACGCTCGCCACGATTTTATACCACTCTCCTGCGGCGGCGGCAGCCATCCTCTGTTGTAGAGTATATCCGGTGGCGCAGGTGTAAGCGCCAGGATTATCGCTATCATTCGCCACCTCCTTATTCCAGGGAACATAATCGGCGAGTGTCTTGCTCCAGCAGGCGCTCCGGTCGTTGGTCGTATACCAGTGCCAGCCGGTAGTGGCGTTGCAGTTGGTTTCGTTTAACAACCATGTTGGGGTTATAGTTGGGGTTGGGGTTGGGGTTATGGTTGGGGTTGGAGTTGGGGGTATATACGCTGTCCCTGTCTGGACACCCCAGCTCCCCGGCTTCGTACAGAAGAATGACTTGCCTGACTCAACACTATCCGCAGCCGTCGCACTGCACTGGGCAAATTTCGCCTTTATGTCCTCGTAAATCTGCTTCATCGTCTTCATCGTGGAGCCGGGAGCCGCGCCGGGTTCCTGAAAGGCGGGGACAAGCGTTACATCTATCCCTGAGTTCAAGTAGTCATAAGTTTGAGAGAGCGTGTACATCCCGCTTCCCGACGATGGCAACCCGGGTGAATCAATACTCCCGGCAACCGCCATACCGCACAAACTTGACGCGGACATCACGCTCAAAACTAACACACATAACTTCTTCATCTTCTCCCTCCTCTATCGCTAAAGCGGTTTATATTGAGTTATTGATTGATAAGCTGCCACGGGTCTATTATCTGGGAATTCGTACTCTTCCCCTAGGGGCATAGTGTAAATTTTCCAAGGGAGGACTGAGATTTCGAAGGTCTTACAAAGGATGATGCAAAATACGGGGCCGTCCTCGGCCCAGCTTGGGGACTATCCCGAGCGTATCCATGCGGTATTTAAGCCTTCTCCGGGTGATCTTCAGCTTGTTGGCAGCCTCTGTTTGATTCCAGCCGGTTTTTTCGAGGGCATCGAGGATGAGACGGCGATTCAGTTCCTGCTCGGCTTTTTCAAATTGCGACACTCCATCCTCTTCCTGCAGGGGAATTGCAGCGCTCACTGTTTTCTCACTCCAGTCGAGAGAGAAGTGCCCCGGGAGAAGAATCTGCGTTTCGCGGTGCATGGCGACGCTCCTCTCCAGAACATTTCTGAGTTCTCTCACGTTCCCCGGCCATGTATAGTTCTTGAGGACGGCAAGAGCATCAGGGGAGAGCTCCTTGGGCGGACAGTGGAGTTCCAGACAGAACTGCCCAAGGGAATACTCCGCGAGCGGCTGGATGTCCTGCTCGCGCTCCCGGAGAGGGGGGATGTGAATGGGGATTACGCTGAGCCTGAAGAAGAGGTCCTCCCGGAAACGTCCTTCCCTGACCAGCTCGCGGAGATCGCGGTTGGAGGCGGCAATGAGCCGTACATCGACCTTCATTGACTTCTCCCCTCCCACCTTTGTAAACTCCTTCTCCTGGAGCGCACGGAGGATCTTCGCCTGAAGGGAGAGGCTCATCTCGCTGATCTCGTCGAGGAACAACGTCCCGCCGTCCGCGAGCTCGAACATTCCCCTCCGGCTGCGTATTGCGCCGGTGAAAGCGCCCTTCTCGTGCCCGAAGAGCTCGCTCTCGAGGATCCCCTCGGGAATGGCCGCGGAATGCACCGTGATGAACGGCATATGGGACCGCATGCTGTAGCGGTGTACCGCGCGCGCGATAAGCTCCTTCCCTGTTCCGCTCTCTCCCGTGACGAGCACCGTCGAGGTAGCCGCGGTGAGCCGTCGCACCTGCTGGAGTATCTCCTTCATCGCCTGGCTCTCCGCAACTATCTTCTCGATCGGGAAATTCTTTGCAATTTCCTGTCTCAGGTAGTCCAACTCGTCGTCCTTCAGGCGCGACTTGATGATCCTCTGTACAATCAGTTGAAGTTCCTCGGGATCGAACGGCTTCACAAGATAATCGGCCGCACCGAGCTTCATCGCCTCGATCGCGACTTTTAGTTTTTTGATCGCGGTAAGGATGACGACCGCGGCCCTGCTCCTCTTCTTGATTTCCGTGAGGACGCTCAGACCGTCCACCGTGGGCATGAGAAGATCGAGGATGACGAGATCTACAGCGTCCCCCCCGAGCGCATCGAGCGCCTCTTGCCCGCTCGACACGATACGCACGTCGTAAGAATCCTTCAGAATCATCCGGACGGATTCACGGGTGCCCCTCTCATCATCGACCACGAGGATCGTTTTCATATCATCCCATCCCTCAATTTTTAATATATCTCTTTTCCTGAGTATACTCTCCCTTTAATGAAAAGGGAAGCATGTATCCCCAAATGGCGTAATGGGTCAGTCTTGGGGGGTATCCCTTTCACTTGTCATCCCGGCACTTCGACTGCGCTCAGTGTAAACTCGAGCGGGGATCCACTATGAAACCTGGATTCCTGCTTTCGCAGGAATGACATATTAAGCAATGTACCCATCAAGCCCCTGCAAGATTATCGATTTTAACTCCGCCGCACCTACTGGATGAATGAATGTTTTATGACTGCGCGGCGGGCGCGCTGTTCGTGATAGGAATCACCACCTTGATCGCGCTCCCCCTGTTGGGGGCGCTGTCCATTTCGATAATTCCCTTATGGTCCATCACAATCCGGCGGGCAATGGCGAGGCCGAGCCCCATCCCGTGAACCTTGGAGGTGGCAAAGGGGGTGAATACGTCTTTCAGCTCATCCTCCGCCATCCCCTTGCCATCGTCCTTGAATACAATGGAGATAGCCCCATTCACGCTCTGCGGGAGCTTCGTAAAGGCCGTCGAGATTGTGATGTTCCCGCCTTCCTTGATTGCGTCAGCGGCGTTGTCGATGATGTTCGCAAAAGCCTCCGTGAGGAGACTCGAATCCACAAGCATCGTCACCTGATCCTTCACGAAATGCCTTGTCACTTTGGCCTTTTTCTCCGCAATCCCCGCTTTTGCGGAGGCAAGCGCGCTCTCGATCACTTTGTGAATCTCGACGGCTTTCGGCTGCGGAGGGGATGAATCGGCGAATTTTGTGAGCTGGTTGATGATTCCGTTCAACCGGTCGATCTCGCTGTTGACGATCCGGTAAAACTCTTCCCTGAACTCGCTGTCCTTGTAGCGCTGCGGCAGGAGTTGCGCAAACGTCTTGATCGAGACGAGAGGGTTTTTCACTTCATGCGCCATTCTGCTTGCCACTTTTGACCAGAATTCGATCCGCTCGAAATCCCGCTCCTTTTCCTCAAGCGCTTTGATCCGGGAGAGGTCGGCGAATGCCATGATGGCCCCGTCGATGGCGCCATCCTCGTCATGCATCGCGGAGGTGCTGATGCCGAGCGGTTTCTTAGTGAGGGCGTAGAGGACTTCACTCCGCGTATACTCCTTTTCACCCGCCAGCGTGCGAAGGAGGAGATCGGCGAACATGGAGCCTATCTTCTCCACCTTCAGTCCCACGATATCCTCTTTCTTGATCTCCAGGATCTCCTCCGCGGTCGCGTTTAAAAAAGTAACGAGCCCCTGTGCGTCGATCGTCACTATCCCCGTCCGGATACAGTTTAGCACGTTCTCGTTGTGGGCCCGGCTCCGGGCGATGTCCCTGTAGAGCAGGGCATTCTCTATCGCCATCGCGAGATAGGAGCAAAATATGGAAAGGAGCTCGATATCATTATCAAAGAACCCTTTCCCCGTCGTCTTCGGCCCTATCGCCACGAATCCGATGAGCTTCCCCTTGGCGCACAACCCCGCAACCACCTCCGCATCAAGGCTGTTCATCTGTTCATAAAGTTCGAATTCGGTCTCTCCGGGGATACTGTGAGCGAGAAGTATCTGGTTGTGCTTGGAGAGCCTGACCGGCAGCTCGTCAACCTGATCGAAAATCTTGAGCATGGCGAGCTCTTTCGGGTAGCCGTTGCAGGACATCAGAACATACTTGCCGGTCCGGCTGTCGGCGAGGAATATCGCTGCCTTGCTCGCGCTGAAAGTTTCCACGATTGCCTCGACAGCCAGGTCCAGGAGCTTGCGATGGTCGAAAACCTGCGAAATCGCCTTCGCAAACCGACGCACCACCTCGCGATAGAAGCATTGACTTTCCGAGGCATGCGCAATCCCCTCTCCCACAAGAGAGTGAGGAGCATGAGCCTTCAGATACTCTATCTTGTTGAGCAATCGCGTTCGCTCAATCGCGCTCTCGACAATCTCCGCAAGCGCCCTGCGGTCGAACGGCTTCTCGAGGACGAGGTGAGCCCCGGCGGCACGGACTTCGTCAACAAGGGGGGCATGGATGGAGGGGACGAGGACGATAATCGGGAGTGTTTTTTGGATATGAAGAAGCTTCCCCACGGCCTCCACCGCGTCGCCATCCCTGATACAGGAATCCAGGATGGCAAAATCGGCGGGGTGGTTGATGATCGTCTTTATCCCCTCCGGGACGGTCCCCACCTTGCGCACATCCGCGAACCTGGAGAGGGCGAGATGGAGCGAATCAAACAGCGTTTTGTCTCCGGAGATAACAACACCCGAAGCCATAGGAAATCCCCTCCTGTGAGAAATTCAAAATCCAAAAATCAAAATACATCCCAAACTGCTAAAATTCAAAATTCAAAATAAATCTCAAATCAACCCTAACCTGATCTATTCACCAACTCAAAACTGACATAACTGCCCACGAGCACAATCTCATTGATATCTTAATCGCTATTCAGGACGCAGATGAACGCAGAACACGCAGATACAAAAAGAGTTTGAGGTGAAAACTTCAAAGATTCAATCTGCACCTTTTGCTAATCTGCGTTCATCTGCGCAAATCTGCGTCCAAACATTCAGTATATTCAATGCCCTCAGCGGTTATGCCCCTTTTACTACGCACGCCTCGTGAATAATCCAAACTAAGTGGTAATCATCAAGCATTTTGCTTATAGCTTACGGCTTAATCCTTAATGCTATCTGGAGATTTTGAATTTTATTTATGCCGCATCTTCCGCAAGCGGCAGGGTTATCGAAAAAGTCGTCCCCTCCCCTACCCTGCTCTTCACATCGATGATCCCGCCATGCTCTTCAATGATGCTGTGGGCGATCGCGAGGCCGAGCCCCACGCCGGCTTCTTTCGTGGTAAAAAACGGGTCAAACAAGTGCGGCAAATCCTTTGGATCTATACCCTTTCCGGTGTCGGATACCTCAATAACAGCGCTTCCACTCGTTCTGAGCGTGTAAAGCCTCTTTGCTATACCCCCCCCACGGATGGCACCCGCCAAAGGCTCCTCTGGCAGTATTTTAGCCACTTTAACGATAATTGTACCAAAATGTTCCATTGCCTGCAATGCATTGATAATTATATTTAAAAATACTTGTTTTAGCTGATCACCGTCGGCCATGACCATAAGGGGGGTTTTTCCGATCTCTTTCCTGATATCGATGTTTTGCTCGTGTATCTTGGTAGCCAGGAGGAAAAGCGTATTATTGAGGATTTCACTGAGATCGGTGCTTTTGAACATCGGAGAACTGGGACGGGCGAAATCCAGAAGCTGTTCGACGAGGTAGTTTATCCTGTCAACCTCCTGAGAGGCGAGTTTTGCAAAATCTTCCCTGAATTCCCTGTCGAAGTACTTCTGGGGAAGGAGCTGGGTGAACGTTTTGAGAGAAACCAGCGGGTTCTTTATCTCATGCGCCATCCCCGCCGCAAGCGTGCCGAGCGAAGCCAGCCTGTCGGCGCGCCGCATCTCCGCCTCGAGCACCTTCCTGTCAGTGAGGTCCGAAAATACAATGAGGGCGCCGAGGGTCTTTCCGTCGGCGCTGTTGAAAATCGAGGAACTCACCGCGAGCGGTAATTCCTTGTTCCCATCGATCTTGAGCACCACCTCCTCCGCGCTGAAACTTTCCCTCTGCTCCAGCGTATCCTTAAGGATTATGCGGAGCTCCGCGGGGAGGATGACGATGCTCCTCCCCACTGTCTCTGTCACCGGCATCCGGAGGATGGACTCCGCCCTGCTGTTGAATGCCGTGATCCTGGAATTGAGGTCGACCGCCACCACCCCGCTCGTCAGGTTATTCATGAGAATTTCCTGATACCTCTTGCTCTCCTCCACCTTGGTGTAGAGCTGCGCATTTTCGATGGCGACGGCGATATGGTGGGAGAGTGTGGTGAACATCTCGATGTCTTCACTGGTGAACGTCTCCCCCGTCTCCTTGTGACCAAAAAAGAGGAGCCCTGTGAGCGTGTCTTTGGAGTAGACCGGAATACATATATCGGCATGCACCTTCTCCAGGAGCGCCGTAATCGCGCGATTCTCCGGGGCCTGGGGGAGCCTCTCCAGTTGTTCGCGGATGATGAGCTCCCGCCTCCACATGAGCTTCCTGATGAGAGGATTATCAACCCCGATCATTTCATGATGCGCCGGAGTATCATTACTACCCTGCGCTGCCTGGGGGATGTAAATTTTCCCAGTCCCGTCGGGGAGATAGATAACACCGTTTTCGATGCCCATGGATTTTGTGATTACCCTCAAAATGAGAGAGAGCAACTCTTCAAGACTGAAAATCGAGGTAAGTATTTTGCTCAAATCACTAAGAATTTTGCGATGCTCATATCTCTTTTTGAATAAGGTGCTATCGATAAATGCCTGTATTGCCTCCTTGAGCGGGGTAAATGCAAAAGCGATCAGCAATGCCGGGATCATCGCCAAAATAAGAGATTGCAGACCGATCATTCCTCCGAATATCCAATTTGTCAAAAGAACTATGCCTATGTAGCCAACGGTAATAGACGCCGTAAGCGTGGCATAAAGCGTGGCACGCTTTATGACAATTGTGATATCCATCAGGTGATACTTCGCTATTGCATAAACAACGAAACCTGTCATCACGAGCGTGAACACAGGCCCATAACTCTCTGTTTGTTGGATACCAACGAGAGGAGCTATGAAATTAGAAATCGAGGCCAATAACAGCAAAAACAAATTACCGAGAAAAACATACTGTATTTGCAGACGTTTTATTCCTGAGGACCTTCGCCATTTACTTGCGAGCTTTAAGAAGGCTGTTCCTGTTACTAATAGGAAATAGGCGATATAGAGCGGTAATAGAGGGCCATAACGTGCCCGCGGAGCATATTTACCTAATTGCACTCCAGTTAAAAGCAAAGGGTGCATTAAAATAGCTATCAGACATGGACTGGCAATGATAAAAGCGAAATGCCTAAATTTAACTGGCCTCCCCTCTGGAAAGACGCATGAAAAAATATAAAATGCATTTGCCATAAACATCGCAGAAATAAAACTGGCACGTATCCAGAAAAGCGCGCTCCTTTCGCTGTAGGCCATTACAACCATATATACAGACAGCGTCCAGCAGGATACAGTAACTGCATATACACAAAATGCTATATTTACCGGGGACGATGGACTTTTTCTGTATATGAATAATGCTAGCCCTATGTATGCTATGGCCACGCTGATTAGCAGATAAGCGTCAAAATTCATTACCATTCTCCACAATAAGCGATATCATTGCGCTCGCCAAGTCTTCCTACTCATGATTCAAAGGCTTTTGGTTGTCGTAGAGCAATTAATTTCATCTACAAGATGCGATATAAATTCGATATCCCCTGCCGCAAACGAATACCGCAACTCATCTCTGAAAACCTTTTCTTTGCCCTGATAACCACACTTCAACGCCATGAGCACTAACTCATCCGCGATATTGGTGGGCATTCCTGCCAATTCTACTTTTTGCGCAAATTCCTCGCTCTTTTGCATAAATTGGCGATATCCCATATTGTTCACGTGATATGGTAACGATGACCAATAGCGAGGAGGATAAAGAAGCTTAATCTTATAATTCATGAGTTTCTCTTCATAATTATTAGTATTGATCTGGAAATTATATTTTTCGGGATATAATCTCCATCGCGTTCCAGGGATTATCCCCGGGAATTGAACCGGTACTGAGTTCGGTTTTGCATCTAATAATAAATCCAGAGTTTCCTTCTCCGTCTCGTCGCTCTCGAAAGGGGAAGGGAAAATAATACTTCCTATGGTGAAAATCCCCGCCTTTCGACATGCCTTAAGCTCTCTGCGAGTAAGTTCAGGGTCTATTTTTTTTTCAAACCCCTTGGAGAGAATCTCTCTAGACCCCGATTCTATTCCAAAGAATATAGACCGGCATCCCGATCGCCTTAGAGTCAAATAATCATCATCGCACGAATGCTCTATATGTCCAAATGCGGAATAGGTAATATTGAGCCCTTCTTTCAAAATCAATTGTGCAATATTGACAGCATGCCTTAAGGGAGTAGCAGACCCAGCATATCGAAAAGTAGTTATCCCTAATGAAGATACAATTCTGCTTATTTCATCAACAACTCGTTGCGGACTTTTTAATCTCGTTTTGCATCCGCTCCGAACAGGCTGTATACAGAATGCGCAGCCATATGGGCACCCCCTGCTTTCATCAATAACGATAATCTTTATTTTCTGATTACCTTCCATACTCGGGTAGATTCGCTCGTCGTATACAGGAAATGGCAGACTATTCAAATCGTTAATCCACTTAATTTCATTAATCTTAACCTGCACACCATCCTTGTAGATAATATTCGGGATTTTTGATAGCTCTATTTTTCCGATACAATGTTCGGTCAGTGAGAGGATGACCTCCTCGCCTTCTGCACGTACAAGGGCATCGAATAGGTTGGTAGTGGAAAAGATGTGGGTTCCAAATATATCCACATGTGGACCGCCGGCGTAAATTCTCAGGGATGGATATGCCCTCTTGATATTTTGTGCTATCTTTATGGAACCTGTGAATCCGTCACCAGTCCAGAGTTTGAAACCTATGAAGTTAGGGCGAAATTCCTTTATTTTTTTGATGATTTCGTTTGATATTGCTGAAACCACTTTCTCCTGGAACTTCTCCAACTTCTTGTTTAAAAACATAAGCCTTAACAAGTCTACAGCGGATTTCCTAACCTTTTTCTCATGTTGGCAAAAATGCTTGTGGTAAATTGGTGCGGTCTTTTTAGAAATCTCTAAAGGATATAGCCTTCGGATGGTATTAACGGTACCATAATCAAGTATTAGTGTCTCGTGGCCGGCATTTATTAGGGCCCCTGCGAGGTTGGCTAGGCCGTTGTCCGGCATAAGGCTGCTTGGCGTAAACGGATATCCTGCATAGTTTATAAGAATGCTTCGTGTAGCCATTTTTTTATCCTTCAATATCGAAGGAGGTGCAATTAAAGTTGGCCTCCCTTTTCTAACCCTGTTATTTGTGATGCATTAGCTATGTGACCATAAGGATAACCGCGATGAAGTTCAATGCTAAGAGATAAATTCCAGACGAGAATTCCTTTCATGCCTTCCCAATAATCAGCACTGAATGAGTACCTCCAACACTATGAGAATTAAGAAGCGCATAGCGAATGCGATTAAAACGCGCCTGATGGGGAGTATAATCTAGATCGCATTCCACCGCAGCGTGGTCAAGATTGATAGTGGGAGGAATGATACAGTGTTTAATTGCAAGGCACGTTGCGATAAGTTGAAACCCCGCGGCTGAGGCTAGAGAATGTCCCATCATGGACTTGATCGAGCTTATGGGTATATGATATGCCTTGTTGCCAAATGCTTTTTTAAAAGCCCTCGTTTCATAGAGATCATAGCTTGGCAATGAATTGCCATGCGCATTGATATAATCTATATCGCCGTTAAGGCCGGCGATCGCCAGAGCTTGTCGTATAGCGTGAGATAATGTCTCCCCGTTCTCTTCAACTCCTAATATGCTTTTTGCCTCGCTTGAAGAAGCATGGGCAATGACCTCTGCATAGATAGGTGCTCCTCGATCAATGGCGCTTTCATAACTTTCCAAAACAAGCGCGGCCGCTCCTTCGCTCAACGCTATTCCATCACTATCCCTATCGAAGGGACGCGATGCTTTTTCGGGTCTGTCATTCCTTGTGGAAAGAATATTCATCGCGCAAAAGGTCCCGAAAGTCAATGGGAATATAGGTGCATCCGTACCGCCGGCAATGATAACATCGGCATCTCCATTAAGTATTCGGTCAGATCCCCATGCGAGCGCGTCTAACGATGTCGAACATCCTGAAGATATCGTCGTGTTCACCCCTTTAATACCAAGTTCGATGCAAATATGGCTTGTGGCAATATGAGGAGTGTACTCTGAATTTACATAGGGACTTATCGAATTTAATCCCTTGGCATGACTCTGATTGGCCTGCACCCAGATATCGCCGCTCCCCATAGACGAAGTTCCAAAGGCTACACCAATACGTGCAATATCAATACCTTTTTTCGATAATCCCGCATCCTCAAAAGCAATACGAGCGGCGGCAACTGCGAGTTTTGAAAATCTGCCTGCGTATCGGGCATGCCCCTTGGCTATGAAATCTGAAGGGTTGAAATTCTTAACCTCACCGGCGATCTGCGTCGGATAATCAGCGACATCAAATGAGGTGATTTTAGTAATGCCAGACCGACCGTTTATAAGTGACTCCCAGAACGCGTTCTTGCCTATACCAATGGGCGAAACCGGGCCTAATCCTGTGATCACTACTCTTTTTTTCACACTGTATATCCTTTAATTGGGAGGACAGCTTCGCACGCTCCATTTTAAACGGCTAGATTCTCCATCTGAACCACACGTACACCCTTTGGTACAAGAGGTAACATAATAGAAAAGGTAGTCCCCTCCCCTACCTTGCTTTTCACATCAATAGCCCCGCTGTGCTCCTCTATGATGCTGTGTGCGATCGCAAGGCCGAGCCCCACACCCGCTTCTTTTGTAGTAAAAAATGGCTCGAAGAGATGGAGAATATCTTTCTCGTCTATTCCTTTCCCCGTATCGGTAATCTCAATCACAACATTGTCCCCCGACTTCAGGCGAGCTTGCTCCTCCGCGATTCCCTCGGCCCGGATAGCCTCAGGAAAGTACCCTTGTTGTTTCACTAAGTCCACTCGCACTATAAGTACACCGCTATCTTGTATCGCCTGTAAAGCGTTCGTTATTATATTGACGAGCACTTGCTTTAGCTGATTACCATCAGCCATAACCAGAAGCGGCTCAGCCCCAATCTCCGCTCTCACTTCTATTCTCTGTTCCTTGATTTTGTTATTTAACAGCAAAAGTGTGTTTCTCACTATGTCACACACGTCAATCTGCTTCATCAGCGGCGACCTCGGACGGGCAAAATCGAGAAGCTGCTCTACAAAACCATTAATTCTGTCTATCTCCTCGTTCGCAATCGTCGAAAATTCCTCCCTGAATTTCTTGTCGCGATAATTCTGTGGAAGGAGGCGGGTGAATATCTTGAGCGATACAAGGGGATTTTTGATCTCATGCGCTATCCCCGCCGCCAGAGTGCCAAGAGAGGCCAGCCTGTCAGCACGCCGTATCTCCGCCTCGAGCACCTTCTTCTCGGTGAGATCTGAAAAAGCAATGAGAGCGCCGAGCGGCTTCCCTTCATTATTTTTAAAAATAGACGAACTAACTGCGAGGGGCACCTCTTTACTTCCATTACTTTTGAGCACCACTTCTGTTGTATTGGCGCTTTCCTCATGCGCCAGCGTATCCATGAGCACAGCTCTCAATTCAGCAGGCAGAATCGAGATGATCTCTGTAATGGTTTCTGAGGCCGGTATCCCAATAATCGCTTCCGCCCTTCTGTTGAACGCCGTGATCCTTGAATTGAGGTCCACCGCGATCACTCCACTCGTAAGGCTGTTCATGAGAATGTCCTGATACCTTTTGCTCTCCTCGGCCTTGGTATAGAGCTGTGAATTTTCTATAGCTATGGCGATGTGATACGAAAGAGTGGTGAACATTTCTATATCTTCACTTGTGAATGTCTCTCTTGTCTCTTTTCGCCCGAAGAACAGAATCCCTGTTAAAGCATTCTTAGAATACACAGGTATGCATATTTCAGCCTTTATGCGCTTCAAAAATTCAACCACATCACGTGTTTCGAGGGTCTGCGGCAATCTTTCGAGCTGTTCCCTGATAATAAGTTCACGCTTCCGAATAAGTTCCCTGATGAGCGCACAATTCGTTGGTATTGCTTCATAGCTCGCCATAGCATCGATATTTCCTTGAGTCGCTCGAGGCACATATGCATTTCCCGATGCTTCAGGGAGATAAAAGGCTCCCGCTGTAATATCCATAGCCTTCGTGATTATCATGATGATGTGCGCGAGTAGCTCATTAATATTTATGATAGAGGTGAGCGCTTTGCTGAGGTTGCCAAGAATCTTGCGGTGATCGTATCTATTTTTAAACAATATCTTATCGATGAATGTCTGGATCGCCTCTTTCAATGGGATAAATGCAAAAGCGATCAGGAACGCAGAGATCATCGCCGCAATCAACGACTGCAATCCTCGCATCCCACCAAACAGCCAACTTGTTAAAAGAACAACGCATACATAACCCGCAGTAATACAAGCAGTCAATAGCGCGTACATCGTAGTACTCTTGATAACAATAGCAATGTCCATCAAGCGATACTTGCCTATGGCATATGCAACGAACCCCACCCATATAAGCGCGAAGCATGGTGACAGGCTGGCTAACTCGTTTGAGGTCAATCTGAGGAGAGGGGCGATCAAACCTGTACAAATTGCAAGGATGGTAAATATCGCTGTACCGAAGAAGAGGTACTGAAACTGAAGTCTCTTCATACCAGAGTAGTACACAATTCTACTGTAGAGATAATACAACGTCCAGCCCATGAGTAGAGTAAAATAAGCCAGGAAGAGGGGGAGCGCATTTCCATAGATAACGTCCATCTCACCTGTAGCATCGATGCGGTATCCTTTAATATGCAAAGGTGACAACGCGACTATGCACATCACCCCGGCGAGAAGATAAGGGATGATTATTTTATAACGATATGTAAGCTGTTTCTGCGAAAGAGTAAAAGCAAAGAGCATGAAATTCGGAGGGAGAAAAAATGCCACTGCATAAGTAAGGGGAGCCCATGTTAACATCCGTTGATCATTACGATTAACCAACAACATTATTACTATGAAAGCCCATAACGCAATATTGAGACTAAAAATGCAAAACATCTTATTGAGCAGGACGTCGCGATTCCGTAGATAGACGAAGAGCCCCAGGAATAAAACGAACACTGTAGTTGAAAGAAGGAGATATATCTCGATTATGGCAAGATTCATAAGGCTTGTATCCCGTTTATAGCTGAATTAAAATTATCGCTATCCTATCCATTTATAATAACACCCTGACTATACCAATGAATGGAGGGGCCTTATTAGCCCTGAAATCCCATCTGTTTTGAAGCATGAAGGAATTCTGCAAAAGATAGATACAATTATCGGGAATCGGATGGCCAGGCATAAAAGAATATCCTGGACAGTTTATGAGGACGTTTCTCGTAGGCATTGAGAAAACCCTCTTTAATAAAACAATATCGTACATTTTTGTACATATGGCCGTATTTGTCAATTGTTTTTTTACTTATTCCGTACAAAGGGGTACCGTCTATGCAATTATAGATTAAAGTGTAAAGTTAATAGCGTACATACCCTATCCTCAAACTTTTTATTGCAGGGCCTATTCTGGCTTTCATTTTCACCTACCCTCATAGAGATAAGAAACATAAGAGATCATCACGTCGAACCTTAGGTTTTTTCGCATAATTCTATAATGTCTTTAGTTGAAATGTCGCATGCCGTTATTCAATGGGATCGAGTTGAGCATGATGAGGCGATTATCGTATTCACTGACAAAGGGCTTTGGATTCGATAAATCTCTTTTTACCTTTGGAGGAGAATCTCTAGAATATGGAAATGAGTAATCCAGTCTCGATGTTCTATCAAACCAATGGGATTAGTATACCCATACCCTCTTTTTCAAGGATGGGGGATGTATTCTTGGTGGTGACTCAATTTTGGTGTCTTTGATTTGTGGGGTTCGATTTATTGAACCCGGGCGCGATAAATCGAACCCCTACAACATAGAATAGCTATATTTTGCATATACTTGAGACACTACCGTATTCTTAGGTACTCCGAAATTACCACAGGATTTTGTTACAATAAACCTGTTACACGGGGTGCGGCTCTTTTTATAGAGAGGAGTCTAACCTGGATTATTCACCAACTATTAATGTTTTAACCGCGGATTACGCTGATTACGCGGATTTGCATTGTGTAATCCGCCGAATCCGCAGAATCCGCGGTTGCATATGTCCGGCTGTTTAAATTGCTCTTTTATTCGTCTGATGAATAATCCAGGATAGATAATATTCATCATGCTCAGGTGTTGAATTATCTGAGAATTTCAGGAGTGAGGGTTGCATTAATCATTAATTTTTCCAAACCCAAACTGGAGTATGAGAGGTTAGTAGTTTAAACCGTGTTTATCAGTGTTCATCCGTGGTTAATAATAGCTTTCTTTTCATCAATGGTATAGTGACGTTATGTGAGGAGGTGCTATGAAAACGAGGTATGCGCTATTCCTGTGGATCTGTTTCACATGGGCGCCTGCGTTACTCCATGGAGAGGACGCGAAAACGTCTCCGGTGGCATCAACAATCACCACCGTCACCGTGTATGAGGACCGGGCGCTCGTGACGCGGAGGACGGAGTTGAAGATCGAGCCGGGCGAGAAGGTGGTTGCGTTTGCCGGCCTTCCGGCCGGGCTGATGGAGAGCTCTCTGCGCGCCACGGGGAAAGGGACCGCGAAGGTCACGATACTGGGCCTTGAGACGGAGCCCCAGTATCTCAAGGAAGCAAAGGATGAGAGGGTAAAAGCTCTCGAGGACGAGATCGACAAGCTCGAGGAGAAATCCCTCGCCGAAGAGGACAGGGGAAAGACCGTCGATCTCCAGATAAAATTCATCGACTCGATCAAGTCATCGGTGAGCGACAAGATCTCACGTGAAATGCTGCTCCGCGAACTGGACCCCGCCGAGTGGGGAAAGGTGGTCGAGTTCCTCGGGAAAGAGAGCAACGCGCTCAACCCGGCATTGCGAGAGACGCAGAAAAATATGCGAGACGTGAAGAAAGAGATCGACGCGGCCAAAAAGAAGCTGAACCAGATTGTCTCCGCCCTGCCCCGGGAGCAGAAGAACGTGAAGGTGACACTCGCCGCGGCGAACGGCGGGGATTTTACCCTCGATCTCTCCTATATGATCAATGGGGCGAGTTGGGAGCCTGTCCACGACATCAGGGCGGATCGCCAGGGAGGATCGGTGGATCTCACCTACTGCGGCGAGGTCAGGCAGACCACAGGGGAGGATTGGACTGATGTGGAGCTCGAGCTCTCCACCGCCAGGCCTTCGGTCGGAGGGAAGCCCCCGGAGCTTGCGCCGTGGTATATCGCATTTCAGGAGCGTCATCCCATCTACGAGCGGGCCATGCGCAAAGCCGCCGCGCCGATGGCTGCGACGATGATGCAGGAGGAGGCGGCTGAAGCGATCGGCGGCGCGGGCGAGGAGCAGGCGGAGACGGCGCAGGCCGAGGTTATGAAACGCGGGGAGGCGGTCACATTCAAGGTGAAGAAGAAGGAGACGGTGCCGAGCGACAATAACCCGCATAAAACCACGATCTCGTCGTTCCAGATGAAGGCGGCGTACGAGTACTTCGCCGTCCCGAAGCTCATGGAACAGGCATACCTCACGGCAAAAGTGAAGAACGAAGCCGACTATCCGCTCCTCGCCGGTGCGGCGAATGTGTTCCTGGGGCCGGAGTATGTGGGGACCTCCCGGATTCAGACCGTTGCGCCGGGAGAGGATTTCGATCTCTACCTCGGCATCGACGAGGGGATACGGGTGAAGCGGAAGCTCCTTATCGCCGAGGCGGAGCGCTCCTCGGTGAAAAGGCGCACGGGCTGGAAGAACTATCGCTACCGTATCGACCTGGAAAATCACAAGGAACGCGCGGAGACCATCACCGTCCTCGATCAACTCCCCGTTTCCAGGGAGCCGGATATCAAGGTGACGCTCGTCGCGGCGACGCCGGAGCAGGTCAAGATCGCGGAGCAGGAGAAGCCGGGCGCGCTGTCGTGGAAAATTGCGCTTGCCCCGGGAGAGAAGAAGGTGATCGAGTTTGAGTTCTCGGTATCGTATCCGAAAGACAAGGATCTCTCGGGAATTGAGTGACAATCCAATCGGTAGCCTTTCAGGTTCGGGACGCCGAGACTTATTACGGGGAGCACAAAATACTTGACATGTCATTGCGAGGAGCTCAGCGACGAAGCAATCTCAATTCCATACGCAGCGGGAGATTGCTTCGCTTCGCTCGCAATGACAATGTCATAAAGCGTAAAGAATAATGTGCTCCCATCAGTATACGCTGTGGATAACTTTTTAAGGGATGCGATTATGATCGTGATGAAATTCGGCGGGACGTCGGTGGGGAACGCGGCGGCGATCGATCGTGTGACGAAGATTGTCACGCGCAGGCTCCGTGACGACCCGGTGGTGGTGGTCTCCGCGGTGGGAGGAATCACCACTCTCCTCCTCGAGGCCGCGCAGGGGGCGAAGAAGCGATCGAGGAAAGGGATACAACTGTTCGAGAGATTCCGCGGTATCCACGACGGCATCATGCGCGAGCTCTGCCTGTCCGAGCGTTTGGTCGCAGAAGAGTACGAAAAGCTCCGCGAGGTGCTGCACGGAATTTATTACCTGGGCGAGCTCACACCCAGGACGCTGGATTACGTGGCAAGTTTCGGCGAGAGGGTGTCCGCGAAAATAGTGAGCGCGCATTTCTGCGCCGGCGGCATCCCGAGCAGGCCCTACAGCGGATGGGAGGCGGGCATCGTCACCAACGGCGAGCATTGCAACGCGAGCCCGCTCTTCCGCACCTACGCGATCATCCACAGGAAACTGGCGGCGAGGAAGAAGCTCCCGGTGATCACAGGCTTCATTGCCAGGAGCGAGAGCGGAGAGATCACGACCCTGGGCAGGGGGGGCAGCGACTTCACCGCCGCGATCATCGGGCGCGGCATGGGAGCGGAGGAGATCCAGATCTGGACGGACGTCACGGGCATCATGACCGCCGATCCGCGCGTGGTGCCGCGCGCAAGGACGATCAAAAAGTTGAGCTTTGCGGAAGCTGCGGAGCTCGCCTACTTCGGCGCCAAGGTGCTGCACCCGAGAACGATCGAGCCTGCGATGGAGAAGAATATTCCCGTGCGAATCCTTAACACATTCGAGCCGGAGGCAGCGGGTTCGCTCGTCGTACGTAACGCGCGGCCGCCGGGGAACTCGATCCGCGCGATCGCCTGCAAAAAGAACAATATACTCTTCAACCTGAGGTCCACGCGCATGCTGGACGCGCACGGATACCTCGCGAGGATTTTCGAGGTGTTCAGGAACCACTCAATTCCTGTAGACCTGATTGCGACATCGGAGGTGAGCGTCTCCGCGACGGTGGACGGGAACTGCGCCCACAAACTCGGTGAAATTATCTCGGAGCTTGGAAAAATATGCACCGCCCGCACCGTGGCGGAGCGCGCGATCGTCTGCGTGGTGGGAGGGGGTATCGGGAGCACGCCGAACATCGCCGGAAAGGTGTTCCGGATCGTCGGGCGCGGAGGCGTCAACGTGGAGATGATCTCCCAGGCGAGCTCCGGTCTCAACATCAGCTTTCTCGTGAAGAACGGCGACGCCGACAGGGCAGTCAGGCTCCTGCACAAGGAGTTTCTGGAGAGATAGAAGAAATTATCAAGCTATCGAGCAAAAAGCAGCGCACCTTGATCTGGATTATGCATTTACTTATTGGGTTCATGTCCAAAATAGTTGCCCAGGCAGAGATACAACTTGTTTATAACCACCTGAATATTAGCAAGATAGCGTAGTAACAGTTCTCTGAGCATACTGTCATAACTGACAGAAGCTATGAGAGCGCAAATAGCTGCGCATTGTCATTCCTGCGGAAGCAGGAATCCAGATTAGAAAGCTTCGTTTCTGGATCCCCGCTTTCGCGGGGATGACTACTACCCTCGTATGAATGGGCAACTTTTTTGGACATGAGCCACTTATTGCAGGGGTTCGATTTATCGAACCCGGTTTAGAACGGGCTTGATAAATCAAGCCCCTGCAATTCAATGGGTCATCACACAATGAGATCAGTCAGATCTCGAGTTGATGAGCAGGTCAGGTTAAGGGTGTGCTACGGCAGGGCCGGGGAAAACAGCATCCACGAAAGTCCGCATTATTCTCTGCATCATTTTGGATTCTCAGCAGCCCACCCTTCGGGGTAGGAAAAACAATCGAGCTATCGAGCATGATCATCAATGTCGGTTCGCTCAACAAGGCGAAGTGTCAGGCGGTTGAGGAGGTGTGCCACGAGCTGTTCGGAGAAGTGACCGTGAATCGATTTCGCGTCCGCTCCGGCGTCTCGCACACCCCGACAACCGACGACGAAATTCTCCGCGGCGCGGTCACAAGGGCAACCGAGGCATTCCGGAAATCGAGCGCGGCTCTCGGCATCGGACTCGAGGGGGGGATTACCCCGGTTCCGTACGGCCACATCCTCAAGGGATGGGCGGCTGTGTTTGACGGAACGCGTATCCTCGTCGGTTCGACACCCGGCATTCTCCTCCCGCCCCACATCATGGAGAAGATCGGCGGGAAGAGAGAACTCGCACACGTGATGGACGAGGTGAGCGGCCGGGAGGACGTGAGGTCGAACGAGGGGGCATTCGGAATCCTTACAGGCAACCGGATCAGCCGCACGCAGAGCTTCATACTCGCCCTCTACTGCGCCCTCGCGCCGATAGTGAATAGCGACCTGTACAGCATCGAACCGGCGACAGGGCGAAGCGGCGAAGGGGCGACTTTCCGGAAGAATCGAGCCGGCGAAGGGGCGAAACGGCGAGCCGGCGACCTCGAAACTTTATAATCGCCCCTTCGCCGCCTCGCCCATTCGCCGACACGTGCTGCACTGATCTGAAATTAGTGTCCCGAATTACATAAGAAAGGAACCGGGCGGAATGCATGGAATACACTGGGCCGGACTCTGGTGGGTGATATTCTTTTATGCGGTCGTGTTCTGGGTTGGCGTGTATTACTCGAAAAAACGGGATACGGGCACCACCTCGGATCTCCTCCTCGCGGGGAGGAAGATGCCGCTCTGGCTCGCCCTGATCACGATGACGGCGACGTGGGTGTGCGGCGGCTACCTCAACGGCACCGCGGAGAATATCTACAAGAACGGGATCACGTGGGGTGCGCAGGGGGGGCTCTGCTACTCCATGAGTCTCATCCTGGGAGGAATTTTCTTCGCGCGCATCATGCGGCGCCTCGAATTCACCACTCTTCTTGACCCTTTCGAGAGGCGCTTTGGGAAAGGAGCGGCGGCGGTTCTGTTCTTCCCCGCGCTCGCCGGCGAAATATTCTGGAGCGCGGCGATCCTCCTCGCCCTCGGGACAACGTTCGGCACCATACTCAATGTGGACCTGACCACGTCGATCATCCTTTCCTCGGGAGTGGTAATCGGATACACGGTCGTCGGGGGCCTCTGGTCTGTGGCATACACGGATGTGGTCCAGCTCACATTCATTTTTGTCGGCCTCATTGCCGCAATTCCGTTCGCGGTGGCCCATCTGGGCGGATGGGGGGAGATGGCGGCGCGCTACCGGGCCGCGGGGGGCTCCTTTACGGCACTCCTGCCGCCGATCCGCAACCTCGCGCACAACTCAACGTGGACGCTGCCCCAGGTGCTGAACTGGTGGGACTGGACATTTCTGCTCATGCTCGGCGGGATACCATGGAACGTCTATTTCCAGAAAGTGCTCGCGGTCCCGACCGAGAAGATTGCGTCGAGATTCTCGATCTACGCAGGTTTCCTGTGCGCCTTTGCCGCGGTGCCTCCGCTTCTCATCGGCATCATCGGCAGCCTCTTCCCATGGAAGACTCTGGGCCTCGGGATTGAGTATCCGGCGATGGTCCTTCCCTATGTCCTCCGCTACCTGACACCCTACTGGGTCGGAGTAATCGGCCTCGGGGCGGTCGCGGCAGCCGTCATGTCTTCCGTTGATTCATCGTTTCTCTCCGCGTCAACGATGTTCACATGGAACTGGTATCTGAGGATCATCAATCCCGGGGCGAGCGAGCGATCCTTGAGGATCATCCTCAGGATCTCCACAATCGTCGTCGGCATCGCCGCGACGATCATTGCACTCAAGATAAAGAGCGTGCAGGCCCTCTGGTACCTGTGCAGCGATTTTATCTATGTAATACTTTTCCCTCAGCTTGTTATGGCCCTCTTCTGCAAAAGCGCCAACCGTCCCGGCTCTATCGCGGGCCTTCTTGTTTCGTTCATCCTCCGTTTCGGCGGGGGGGATCCTATTCTTCACCTTCCCCGATTCATCCCCTATCCCTGGTGGGATCCGGCGGCAGGCACGCTCTTCCCGTTCAAAACGCTCGCGATGCTGAGCGGCCTGATCGCCATATATGTCGTTTCAAAACTCACCTGTCGCATCTTCCCGCCAAGGCCACTGGAGGGATCCTCCGGAGGGTAGCATGCCGATGCCTCGCGAAGAGATCTGCCTACCCCGACGCCACGCCCTTTTTCTGGCGCTGATGGCCGCGGTGACTTTCGTGGTGTACGGAGATTCGCTCTCGAACGATTTTCATTTCGATGACAGCCACACCATCGTTGAAAACTGGTATCTACGGAGCCTGAAAAATATCCCTACCTTCTTCACGAGCGCCACGCCATTTTCCAGCCTTCCCCAGAACAGGAATTATCGCCCCGTCGTCACCGTGAGCCTCGCGCTCAACTATTCCCTGGGCGGGCTCGCTCCCCTGAGTTATCACTATGTGCAAATCGCTCTCCACGTGCTCACAGGCTTCTTATGGTATTGTGTCGCGTACTCTCTGCTCTGCCGCTCTTCAGGCGGCGATCGAGTGGGAGCGAGCGCCATCGCAGCGATTGGTTCGTTGATCTTCCTGGTCCACCCGCTCAACAGCGAGGCGGTAAACTATATTTCGTGCCGTTCCTCGATACTCGCCACACTCTTCTTTCTCTCCGCGTTCATTTTTTACATGAGATACCGGGAACTCGGCGCATGGCAGCCCCTCTGCCTGAGCGCGCTTTGTCTCGTCTTCTCCCTTCTCAGTAAAGCGATAGGCATCACCTTCATCATCATCACCGTTCTCTACGATAGGATTCTCGCCGCGCGCGGGGCCCGTCGAGCCTCCGGAAACACGCCCGGGCCGGGCCGGGCATACCGGCTCATAGCGGCGGTTACTCTTCTGACGGGAGGGGTCATCCTCTGGATGACGCCCGCACGCGCCCTGGAGTCAAGGAGCGGCATTCCCGCACTCACGTACCTGATGACCCAGTGTAAGGTCATCGTGGCATATCTCGGCCTCGTCATCTTTCCCATCCGCCTCTCCGCCGACCGGACCGTCGAGTTGAGTTCATCGTTTTTCTCCCTCCAGGTACTCATCCCGCTCGCGCTCATTATCGGGGCGATCGTATGGTTGTGGTCGGTGCGAAAGAGGGCTCCGGAGGTGACCTTCTTTGGGCTGTGGTTTTTCATCACACTCCTCCCCGAATCAAGCATCTTCTCGCTCGCGGAGCCGATGAATGAACATCGCCCGTACATCGCGATCGGCGGGGCACTATTCGCTCTCCTGGCGTGTGTGGTGCGCGTAGCATACCGGTGTGCGGGAACCGATCCCTCAACGGCCCTCCCCACTGTCACCCGCGGCGTGCCCCCTCTCCCTTCCCTCCCCCCTGCCTTCGCCGAAGCGGAGCTTCGGCTCCGCGCAGGCAGGCTTCGAAGGGGAGCCTGTGCTGTCGAAGACCCTGAGCGCAGTCGAAGGGACCTTGCCGAAGCAAGGGTCAGGGTGGGGGGGCACCCTACCGTAACTGACACATTACGAATTGGTGCGACGATTATTATTCTCACATTCTCATGGTTGACTTGGGAAAGGAATCTCGTGTGGCGCGACGGGCTCACCCTATGGTCGAACGTCATCGGGAACTACCCCCATAACGGCCGCGCCTGGAACAATTACGGACTGGCGCTCAAGAAGGCAGGGAGAATTGAGGAGGCTGCGCATGCATTTGATACAGGTCTGGTCTTCTATCCTAACTACAGCCGCCTCTACATCAACCGGGCGTTGATCCATCTCGACCGGAATGAGCTGCCCAAGGCCTTCGCTGACTTCAAAAAGGCGGAGCAGGTCGACCCGCAGTTTGACGGCGTCTACTACTACACCTCTCTCTACTATGAGCGGCTGGAAAACTATCCCGAAGCGGCACTGCTCCTGACCAAGGCCATTCAGTTTAACCCCGCATTCGCACCCGCCTCCTATCGTCTGGGCGAGGTGTACAGAAAATCGCGAGAGTGGTCGAAGGCTATTGAAGCATATGATCGATTCTTGAAACTAGATCCGTCTTCAAAGATTGGCAAGTTCTGGTGTGGCTTCTGCCTCATTAACGCCGGCGACTACCCGCGCGCCATCCGGATGTATCAGATGCTCTTGGACGAGGACAGCTCCTATCTCCAGGCGAGGTACAACCTGGCCTATTCGTACATGATGAGCGGCCAATACAATCTGGCCGAAGAGCATTTCAAAAAGGTACTCGCCGCCCTCCCTGGGGACATCGGCACGATTCGCAATCTTGCTATAATAGCCCAAAAAACCGGCGCGAAGGCCGGTATGAATCACCAGGGTAACAAATCAGACCATGAATAATCGTTCCTGCCATTGTCAGGTCATTATCAATTCCAAAGCAAGAAGATACAACTTTGAACTCTCCTCAGGGCGATCTGTTTGTCGCTACCACAAACCAGAGCCGGAAAACGCCAATCAGGACAAAAGGAAAAAAACGCAGTCCGAAGCTTGCGCGAAGCTGAAAACCATGCTATTTGATGTTAGGTAAGAATTTGTTGGTCAGAGGAGGGAGTAGATGAAAAAAACCTGCCTTTTTCTATGCATTTTTGCAAACTCCCTTGCTCTCCGGAACGCAGTTACACTTGCCCAGCTCGATTCCGCATCCCCCTGGCTGATGTTCCGGCATGATTTAAGGCATACCGGATCAAGCGAATCAGGAGGTGGCTCGGTACCTATACGTTAATGTGCAGCGCGCCTTTGAGGGTGGGGATGGAAGGCGCGGTGGATAAGGCATAGAGAGTTGATAGTGTGAAAACACGGCGACTCGGAATGCAGACAGGGAGATTCAAGATGTATCTTGAATTTAAAGCCAGTCTCGCTAAGATATCAGGTGTGCGATCAAAAATAGCCAATGGCTCACTGTATCTCAAGATCTCCCCGATGCTGAAAATTCTTTTTCTATTGCTTTTAATTCCGAGTCAACTGATCGCCGCGACGCCTCAGAAAATCAGCTATCAGGGACGCCTTAAAGTAAGCGATGTCCCCGCGAGCGGGACATACAGCATGACCTTCAAAATATATTACCATCCGGACGGCTCTGAACCCGCTGTGTGGAACAGCGGGCCGGTGAATGTGACGGTGACAAACGGCCAGTTCATTCATGTCCTGGGGACGGTTCCTCCTGATCTCGCGGATCTCTCGGCCGTAGACTGGGAAAATCACGAATGTTATCTTGAAATTACAGTCGACACCATTCCATCCACAACCCCCACAACACTGAGCCCCCGCGAAAGGCTCGTCGCGGTGCCATACGCGCTTAATGCCGACAAGGTTGGTGGAAAGAAAGCAAGTGAGTTGATCGGGCCGACGGGGCCTACCGGCCCGACCGGAGCAACAGGCGCGACAGGGCCGACGGGTTCCACAGGTCCGACCGGAACAGCAGGTGAGACCGGAGCACAGGGTCCGACCGGGCCGACGGGACCGACGGGCACCACAGGTCCGACAGGGTTAACGGGCCCGACGGGCCCATCCGGCACCAGTTCATGGACTGACGAAGTGGGCCAGGTAACAACCACAGTAAACGTTGGGATCGGTGTCAGCTCCCCTTCCGCAGCGCTGGATGTTCAAGGGGCAATGTATAGCAGGAGACACGGTCTCACTGATGGCGATACCATCGCCATAGACTGGAATAACGGTAACGTTCAATCGGTTATCCTGGGCGGCAACAGGACCCTCCAATTCCAGAACGGTCAGGATGGAGGGAAGTATATACTGATGCTCAAGCAGGACGCTTTCGGATCGAGGACTGTAAGCTGGCCGGATTCAGTCAGGTGGTCAGGAGGCACACCTCCGGTATTGACGGCCACACCTAATAAGAGCGATTACCTCGGATTCATCTACAACGGCGTTGATTCCAAGTACGATTGTGTGGCTCAGCAATTCGACTATTAGTGTGGATTAGGTAGCGGGCGGTCATTTTCGCTGTCGCGGGTTATGTCGCGTAACATATAGATCATAAAAAAATGAGATGTGAAAATGGCGTATATCCAACTCTCGCTACACGAGCAACCACCCCGATGCCACGAATCTCAGCGCGCCAGTTTCAGAAAGCACCGCGGGCTGCTCTCCCTTTGCCTCTCTTGCTTCCGGGCAAATGATCGCTACGGAAGAAGCCGATCGATTGCCATTCTCTTCTCGATTGCTGTGAGTGCGCTATCGGCCTCATTTCCTTGCTTCCTTCACGCACAACTCGCAAATAGCGCCTGGCCGATGTTCCTTCATGACGCACGGCACACAGGGGTAAGCTCTTACGCAGGCCCGCAGACGGGGAAGATGTTATGGAGCTACGCAACAGGAGAACCTGTGGTCGGTTCATTTGGCATTGATTCCACCGGACGAATCTATGTAGGTTCCTATGATAATAAACTTTATTGCATAACTTCACTCGGCTCGCGTGTATGGACCTATTCCACTTTAGATAATATATATTCCGCTCCCATCATAGGTTCCAACGGACGTGTTTATGTTGGATCCGCTGACAACGGATTATATGCATTTGGCTCCACCGGCTCCCTCTCCTGGAGCTACATAACAGGCAGTGATCTGTTTGATCCGCCTGCAATGGGATCTTCCGGGCAGATCTATGCAGGGTCCTGGGACGCGAACCTCTATGCCGTCAACTCCACAGGATCCTTGCAATGGAGTTATGTGATGCCGGGTGCCGTCAGTAATTGTATTATAGATCCCCAGGGGAGAATCTACGCATCGGGTGTGTTTCGGCTATCCGTTGTTACGGCTGGAGGCACCTTGGCCTGGAGTTATCTTATCGGAAACCCAGGATATACCTATGCTATGGGAGCTATAGATTCGGCCGGGAAAGCGTATATTGGCTCCCTTGACAATAACCTGTATTCATTGAATTCCAATGGGACTCTATTCTCATGGAGCTATAAGACTGCTGGGCATATACAATATTCTGTGCCGACAATAGGCTCTGGTCTTCGCGTATATTTTGGATCTGAGGATAACAGCTTTTACTCAATCAATTCTACCGGATCTCTGGCATGGAGTTACACGACGGGTTACTTTGCGGATTCTTCCCCCGCCCTGGGCTCCGACGGTAAGGTTTATTTCGGTTCTTGGGACAATCGTATATACGCTCTCACAGCCACAGGTGCCCTTTTATGGAGTTACGAATGTTCGAAGCAGGCCATGTCTTCACCCGCCATAGATGACCAGGGAAGATTATACATTGGATCCACTGACAACACTATCTATGCATTCCAGGACTATACGGCGACCCCTACTCCCACGAACACACCCACAAATACACCGACACAAACTCCAACCCGCACGCCAACGAATACTCCGACCGCGACCCCCACCAACACTCCGACGATTACCCCAACGCCTACCGTTACTCCAACCCCTCTACCCTGGCCGATGTTCCACCATGACCTCCAACGTACAGGCAGGAGCGCTTATGGCGGTCTCAGAGATCCGGTTCTCGTCTGGTCATATGCCGCTGCAAACGATTTAAATTCCTCTCCCGCAGTCGGCGGTAATGGAAGGGTGTATGTCGGCTCCAATGATAACTGTCTGTACAGCATCAGCTCTGATGGCTCACTCGCGTGGAGTTATATTACCGGGAATCAAGTATATTCATCTCCCGCGATAGGCAGTGATGGAATGGAGTACGTCGGGTCAAGGGATAACAACCTCTATACATTTAACTCTAATGGCACACTTAACTGGAGCTATACGATCCTAGGCGATATATGGTCATCCCCGGCGGTGAACAATGATGGAAGGATATACTTCAGTTCCGATGATAACAGTCTCTATATACTCAACTCGAATGGCTCATTCTTCTGGAGTTATATAACGGGAGGGGATGTATTTTCTTCGCCGGCAGTAGGAGACAACGGAAGGGTTTATGCCGGCTCCTGCGACAATAAATTATACTGTCTGAGCTCTGTCGGATCGCGCATATGGAGTTATCAGACGGGAAACTGGTTATACTATTCCTCTCCGGCGCTTGGCACTGCCGGCAAGGTTTATGTCGGCTCTCGGGATAATGTTTTATACAGCCTCTATTCCAGCGGCACACTTGCATGGAGTTATAAGGCTTCAGCCGGCCTTTACTACTCTTCACCGGCCCTGGGCGGCGAGGGGAATATATATATTGGTTCCCATGATACCAATTTGTACAACCTCAATCCCAGCGGTACGCTTGCATGGAGTTATAAGGCTGCAGCTATTATATACTCCGCCCCGGCAATTGGAAGTGATGGAAGCGTACACTATACTTCCTATGATAATAATCTGTACGGTCTCAATTCCAACGGTTCACTCGCATGGAGCTATGCGGTTGCGGGCGATATATTCTCCTCTCCGGCCATTGGCAGTGACAGGAGAATATATATCACCAGTCTTGATAACCAGATCTATTGCATAGCCCAGGCGACGCCGACTCCATCCCCCACCCCGACTCCTCTTCCCTGGCCGATGTTTCACCATGACTTGAGACATACCGGCCTTAGCCCGTATAAGGGATCGCGCATGCCTCAGTTGAAGTGGAGCTACAAGACCGGGGGTTATCTTTATTATAGCTCCCCCATCATAGGCATTGATGGCAAGGTCTATGTCGGGTCTTTTGACAATTGCCTTTATAGCATAAATTCGAGCGGCTTGTTGTCTTGGAGTTATCAAGCCGGAACCGATATCAACTCCTCCCCGGCGATCGACAGTGACGGGAACGTATATACTGGTTCCATTGATAATCGACTCTACAGCTTAAGCCCTAACGGCGTTTTATCATGGAGCTATCAAGGTGGGTCATATACCTACTCCTCCCCGGCAATAGGCGGTGACGGCAAGATCTATATTAGCTTTAATGACGGGATCCTTTACGATATTAACTCCAACGGTTCGTTGTCGTGGAGTTATAGAACTGCGGGGCCCGTCTATTCCTCGCCCGCGATAGGCAGCGATGAGAAGGTTTATATTGGATCTTACGACAACTGCCTTTACAGCATTGCCCGCGATGGATCGTTGTCGTGGAGCTACCGAACCGGAAATCGCATATACTACTCTTCCCCGGCCATAGAGAGCGATGGCAAAGTTTACATCGGATCGTATGATAATACTCTGTACAGCGTTTACTCCAGCGGCTCATTGGCGTGGAGTTACAGAACCGCAAGTTATATTTATTCCTCCCCGGCGATTGACGGTGAGGGCGGCGTTTATGTCGGGTCATACGACAATTGCCTTTATAGCACCGCCTCCGATGGCTCGTTATCGTGGAGCTACCAAGCTGGATCCGACATCTACTCGTCCCCTGGCATTGATGGGAACGGTAATCTCTTTTTTGGCTCTCTCGACAACAACCTTTATTGCATTAATTCAAATTGCTCATTGTTGTGGAGCTATCTCGCCGGACATGACGTCTATTCTTCTCCATCCATATCCATTGATGGGACAGTATATGTAGGGTCATATGACTGTTCCCTGTATGCTATCTATGGTGATACTCCCACACCATCCGCAACACCCACTCAAACTTTGACACCGACCGAAACGCCGACACCGACAGATACGCCGACAGTAACACCGACGATGTCTCCTACACCGACACCTAGCCGGACTCCCACTGAAACGCCGACGGTCACGCCAACCCCGACGGAGACCCCGACAAAGACACCAACCCCCACCGAGACGCCCACTGATACACCCACTGGCACGCCGACTCAGACACCGACCAATACACCCACGGTCACGCCAACCCCGACGGAGACCCCGACAAGGACACCAACCCCCACCGAGACGCCCACTGATACACCCACTGGCACGCCGACTCAGACACCGACCGATACACCCACGGTCACGCCAACCCCGACGGAGACCCCGACGATAACGCACACGCCGACCGAAACTCCGGCGGAAACGCCAACTGAGACACCGACGGAATCACCTACAGCGACGCCGACGGAGACACCCACGAGGACACCAACAAATACACCCACAGTGACGCCTACCATGACGCCGACGGAATCATCTACGCCGACACCAACAATATCTCCTACGCCGACACCCAGCACGACACCGACTCAGACACCCACTGTGACGCCCACGGAAACACCCACGAGGACTCCGACGGTGACCCCGACAATGACGCCGACACCCACACCGACCATCACTCCCACTCCCACACCGACGCGTTCTCCCACACCTAAGTTGAAAGGAAAATTCTTCATGCTCTTTGAGTAGTGTGCGATCTGGATTGACAGTGCAGAAGGTTTTGTTCCATGAGAGAGAGAAATATATTTCTGCTGTGGTGCGCGCTGCTGGCGGTTTCGAGCCCTGTGACGGCGGCCGTCATAAGCGGCGGGGACTATGAGATCTACGCCGACGTGACGTCAGCCAACTCGCAGCCCGAGCTTACCGGAGGAACATACTCCCTCCTGAATGTAGTGGGAGAGGGCGGCGGAGTGTCTGACTATTCCGCCGGTCAGTACAGTATCTCCGCCGGCTACATACCGGCTTCACTGACCGCGACCTCATTCCTCGTCTCCGGTTACTCTCAGGAGACGAGCGGCTCGGGACGTGTTGCCCTCGGCATTGATGTTGTGGACGGCTCCGGGGCCAAGGCGGAAGCGAGGATACAGTGGAGCGCCACCCAGGCAGGGGCGTACTCCGCCTGCCTGCTCGTGCCGAACTCCGCCACGGCGACAAAAGAGGATACCCTCGGGCCACCGAGCGTCGGAACCGGAAGCTACCAGCTCGGCGCGGAACCGGGCAGACAGATCATGACCGGGTTCGTCGCGAACTCCGTGGGCTTCACGTGGGACACAAAGGGTACGACCGGTTTCCCGCCCGATGCGGACGGTATATTCTGGATGGAAATCACGATCAACAACGGCGATTCGCTCTCCACAGATGGCGGAAGTCTGGTCGTTGACAACAAGCCGCCGACGGGATTGGGGAATTTTGCCGGCGCAGCGGCGGGCGACACATCCGCAGGGCTCAGCTGGTCCCGGGTCCATGACTCGCACTGGACGGAGGGCGGGGGCGTCGCGCACTACGAGATCTGGTATGGCCAGAACGTAGGCGATGTGGAAAGCCGCTCCGGGAGCGCCAAGAAATGGGATGGCTCCCATGATCCGAACCTCCGCAGGATCACAACGACATCGACCACCATTCCCTCTCTCGCTCCTGGAATGACCTATTACTTCAAGATATGGGCCATTGACGACTTCGGTAACAGCAGCACCGTTGACCCTATCTCCATTCTGACCGCCAAGGACAGCGACCATGACCGGTTAAGCGACTGGGAGGAGATCACCCTCTACCACACCGATCCGTATAACCGCGACACCGATGGCGATGGCTTCATCGATGGAGCGGAGGTCGAGGCGGGAAGCGATCCGCTCGACCCGAAATCCGTTCCCGAGACGTACACGGTGGTGGCGAACAGCCTCTCCAACACTGTTTCCTTCATTTCGCCGACAGGGGGGCTGATGACCACGGTCAGCGTCGGATACAAACCGTATCAGGTTGCCCTCGTGCCCGGCGGGTTCCATGCCTACGTTACGAACTACGGGGATAACACGGTATCGGTGATCGATATCATGGCCGAAAAGGTGGTGGCGACTATCCCCGTAGGCATCAACCCCGTAGGGGCCTGCGTATCGGAAGACGGCACGCGCTGCTATGTCACGAACAGCACCTCGGACGATGTGAGCATCATTGATTGCGCCAGTAACACAGTCATCAAGACGGTGAAGATCGGGTCGGGCCCACAAGACATCAAGGTGAGCGCCGATGGGCGGAGGGCATATGTGGTCAGCAGTTCGAACAATAACCTCTCGGTCCTCGACCTCGAGACGATGGAGGAGATCGGACAGATAGGGGTCGGGAACAATCCGTTAAGAATCGCGCTGGCGCCTGCCGCGGCGGAAGGGAAGGAACTGGTGAACAACTCCTACGGGTATGTCACGAATAGCTTCTCCGACAGCGTATCCGTAGTGAACCTGGAAACGAGCGCTGTGGAGAAAGAGATCGCCGTAGGGGGGGCGCCCGTCGGCGTAGCGCTCTCCAGTGACGGTGCCTACGCCTATGTCGCCAACAACGGTTCCGGCACAGTCTCCGTGATCGATGCGGCCGGGGGGAATGTGCTCGCGCAGATACCCGTCGGCAACGATCCATGGGACGTCGCCCTTACCATGGACGATGCCTTTGGTCTTGTCACCAACACGGCGGACAACAACGTGGCGGTGTTCAACCTCAGGTCGCTCCAGATTCTGACCAAGGTGAGCGTAGGAAATGCCCCGCGCGGCATCGGCGCTCAAATGGCGGCTATCATTGTCAGGCCCACCCCCACCCCCACACCGAGCATGCCTGTCAGCCTGCGGCTTTGGGCGAACAAGGATGTGTATGGGGAAGCGGATGACATTGTGCTCTGCTATGAGTTGACGCTCAATGTCGATCCCTCCATGGTGCAGGGACAATCTGCCGACGCCTATCTTGCGCTTGAACTTCCGGACGGGCAACTGTTGTTCTGTGCGAGCGGCCAAAGATTCCATAGAAACCCCGTTCCGATACTCAGGTACCCGAGGAAAACGCCCCCTGATGAAGGGATCGCGGCCATCTTCCCCAAACCCCGAAGCAGGCGACAGCGCGCGGAAGGGGTTGCAGTTCGATCTGCCACTGTGCCCTATGGCTCCCCTGGTCGCTATACATGGTATGCGATACTTGTTCCGAGCAAGGCATCACCGCTCAAATCCTCCAACTGGATCTACAGCAATCTGGCCAGCGCAACATTCCGCATTGCGCGATAGAACACTTTCCCCGATGATTATCAGGAGATTCGCCAAAATGTACTACTCCAAGTTTAGGAAAAGAAGAGATCATATATTTCACCGCGGAGACGCAGAGGACGCAGAGATGATAGATCATATAGAAAGCCAGGCTATTATGAATTACTCTTTGCGATTGCTCTTTGCGTACTCCGCGCCTCTGCGGTGGGCTATCAATCTTTTGAAACAAAACGGGGAATAAATTTGCAGACGTTGTACGGATCTTGTTCTCTCTCAGTCTGATACGGAACGAATGCCCCGATACTGGTTGCAACTATTCGGGCCCAAAATAGGTATCCCCGCCTCAGGTAGCGGGAAGATCCACTACACAACTATTTCACCGCGGAGACGCGAAGGACGCAGAGATGATAGATCATACAGAAAACCAGGCTAGTATGAATTATTCTTTGCGATCGATCTTTGCATGCTCTGCGCCTCTGCGGTGAGCTACTAATCTTTTGAAACAAAACGGGGAAAGTCCTGATGATTATCTCTTGCACGAGTGAAGCAGGAACGAAGCGATGAAATAGTAACCACAGTAGGCGAGAGAGAGGCGCAGGAGGGCCGGGCTGACATAGGGAAGGGAGAGCACGAGGGCGACCACGGACAGCGCCCATGCGACGGTGAGGGGGCGGGTGATCTGCCGGAGCGGCTTCGTTTTGAAAGGATCGATGTACTTGAGCGGCACAAAGACGAGGATTCCGAGCGCGGACACGATGAGCAAATTAAGAGAACGAGGGAGGTCTAATAGGAGAAGGTAAAGAGCGACGATATTCCAATAGCTCGGGAAGCCGGTGAAGTAACCATCATCTGTCTTCGCCTTCTCCTGACAGAATCCATACGCACTCGAGAGGAGTGGAATGAGAGCCCATCCCCAGGCGCCCGACGGGAAAATGTGCGCCCGCACCATGATTATTGCCGGGATGATGACGTAGTTGAAATAATCGACGATATCGTCGAGTTTCCTCCCGTTGAACTCGGGGAGCACCTCCGGGGTGCGAAACCCGCGCGCAAGCGTTCCGTCTGTGCCATCAATGAATGTGGAGGCGGCGAGCCAGGCAAAGGCCGAGCGCATGTCCCCCGACAGCGCGGCGCGCAATGCGATCATGCCGGTGATAATTCCCATCCCGGTATAGAATTGAATCATCCAGGCAATGATCTTTTGTTTCATAACGCGAACTATACCAATGAGAAACAGTATGGTCAACAACACAGTATGGTCAACGCCGAAAAATAATAAGGGAACAATGTTTAACCGCGAATTATTCGAATTATCCGAACTTGATTTTATGTACCCGTACCACATCTGCTTAATTCGTGCAATTCGAGTAATGGGTCAGTCTTGGTGGGGTATTCAGTTCAATTGTCATCCCGGCACTTCGACTGCGCTCAGTGTAAACTCGAGCGGGGATCCAGCATAAAGCTTGGACTCCTGCTTCCGCAGGAGTGACATGTTTTAGAATTCGCACCCCAGCGAGACTGACCCATTACCAATTCGAGCTATTCGTGGTTTCTCTTTTCTTAGAGTTGGCGTATAATCACCTCGCCTATGTCGGATCATGCCCATGAACTGATTATAATCGGCGGCGGCCCCGCCGGGCTTGCGGCCGGCGTCTATGCGGCCCGCGATGGCCTCGATTGTGTGCTTCTCGAGAAGCAACATCCCGGTGGGCAGGTCATCCGCACCCTGCAGATTGCCAACTATCCGGGTTTCACCGCTCCGTCCTCGGGAATCGATCTTGCGGATAAATTCAGGCGACACGCCGAAGAATTCAACCTGGCCATACGCACCGAGACGGTGCGTTCACTCATCCCCGAGGGAGGACTCCTCAAGATTGCGACGGATCAGAACCTCTATCGGACAAAAACCGCCATCATCGCGACCGGATCCTCCTACAAAACGCTCGGTGTGCCCGGGGAGAAAAGGCTTGAGGGACGTGGCGTGTCGTACTGCGGGAGCTGCGACGGTCCACTGTATAAAGGGAAATCCCTGATCGTCGTCGGAGGCGGCGATACCGCGCTGGAGGAGGCTATATTTCTCACTCGATTCGCGCGCGAGGTGAAGCTCGTGCACCGGCGGGATACGCTGCGCGCGACTCGCGGCCTTCAGAAGCAGGCACACGCAACCGGGAAAATCGACTTCCTCTGGAATTCGATCGTTCGGGAGATCCGCGGCGAGACAAAGGTTGAGGCGGCAATGGTCGAGGATCGGCGCGAGGGCGGAGTGCGCGAACTCGCCTGTGACGGAGTTTTTATATTTATCGGCAGTACGCCCAATAACGATTTTCTGCGGGGCACACTGGCGCTCGATGAAGAGGGATTTGTGATTGCGGATATTTCCATGCGCACCTCCCTTCCGGGAGTCTTCGCCGCGGGGGACATCCGGAAAGACTCGGTGAGGCAGATCGCCTCCGCCGTCGGCGATGGGGTGACCGCTATTATGAACGCCGAGCGCTTTCTTGATACGCAGCCGTAACGAATCAGTAGCTAGTAGCCAGTAGTTAGTAGTCAGGGAAACTGCGTAATGCTACAAAGAAGCAAGATTCCTGCTTTCGCAGGAATGACATATTCGACAATGTGTCACCCATAAGTGACCCTTTACTCGTGTGCAGTAATGGGTCAGTCTTGGGGGGTATCCCTTTCACTTGTCATCCCCGCGAAAGCGGGGATCCACTATGAAACCTGGATTCCTGCTTTCGCAGGAATGACATATTAAGCAATGTACCCCCCATAAGTGACCCTTTACTCGTGTGCAATCAAGAACCTGGTGACCGCAAGCGCGGCCATCGCCATCACGGGAGGGAGTGATGAACAGAGCGATTGTATGTCTCGTGGCGCTCTTTGCCATTATGCTCCTCAGTGGCTCACTTTGGGCGAAGGGGATGCTGGGGAACCCGGCCGGATCGGACATGACGAAACTGGAGGAAAGTTTTTTCTCTCGAAATTTCAGCGGGAGCGAACAAGGGAGCAGTGACGTTCCATTGCTAATCGCAAAAAAGAAATCGAAGGGCAAGAAGAAAGCAGCGGAGGTCGAGACAAGCTCTCCAGGGGGTGGCACGGTTTCCCTCGATATCAACAAGGCAACAGAGAAGGAGCTCACGGTTCTTCCCCTCGTCGATAAAGATCTCGCGAAGGCGATTGTCACCTATCGGCAAGCGCACCCGTTCAAGGCACCTGAAGATATCATGAATGTCCCCGGGGTGGGTCCTGCCAAGTACAGGATCTTCAAGCGATTGATAAAGGTCGGGCAGCCAGGCGAGGGAGCCGTAGGAGAATCACCGCAGGTGAGCCCGGAACAGCCCGCGGCGACTGCTGCCTGATCGGATCATCGCTCGACATTCGGGATTGTGAGCTTCTGGCCGACGCGGATCTTCCTGGGGTCCTGTATGTCGTTGGCTTCGATGATATCCTTCGCGCGCGCGCCGTACCTCCGCGCAATATCGGCAATCGTTTCCCCTGCGCTCACGGTGTGTTGTCCCTCATGCGAGAGTGAGCCACGCCGCAGTTTCTCGATCGCGGCCCGCAGTTGCACATTCTCGCTCTTCACCACATCCACAACCGCCTGCATTTTATTATCCCACATCGCCGCCGAGTGCTCGAGCTCGCGAACCCTCCCCTCAAGTTCGTCGATCCTCGCCTCGATCCTGCCGATGGATTCTTGGAGCGGTTTCCCAAACTGCTCGTCGGAAAATTGACGATCGTGCTCTTCCTGCGCGGCCTTCAGCGAGCGCACATCCTGCTGCAGTTCACCCAGGTCTTCGCTGAGCGCGGCCTGGCGCGCGCGCTGCGCCTCAGAAAGGGAGGGAGTGCCGGGCCCCAGTTCCGCACACCCGCCAAGGAGTGCCAAAAGAGCGAGAGCGAGGGAAATAATCAGTCGGTTCACGGCAGCACGCTCTCCCTGCACGGATCGGCTATGCGCCCGATAAGATACACTGCGAAGCCTACACAATCATCATAGATATACACAGTGCGTCATCCCCCCATGTGGCGTTCTCGTAGATCAACGGATGCGGGAGCGGCATCCTGCCGCGATAATCGCGTCGGGACGGCCCTCCCCTACATCAAGCCAGATAAGGAAAACAAGAACTATCCTCTCACTAATACACGAAGGCCCGGACCTTTGTGCGGCCCGGGCCTTCGATCGATCTCTCCTAAAAACGGCGCGACTACTGCTTCTGCGGCTGTGCGGCGCCCAGGAGGAAGTGCCCCCTGCGGTTCTTTGCCCAGCAGGATTCATTCCTCTCCGTGCAGAGGGGCCGCTCCTCGCCATAGCTGATCGTATAGATCCGCTCGGGGGCGACGCCGAGGTTCGCGATGTAGCTTCGGATGCTCAGGGCCCTTCTCTCGCCGAGGGCCAGGTTGTATTCATTCGATCCGCGCTCATCGCAGTGGCCCTCTACCTTGATGACAAGCTGCGCGTGACCGTTCATGTAACCGGCGACCTTCTCCAGGATGGGGCGCTCACTCGTACGGATATCGGACTTGTTGTAATCGAAGTGGACATCCACAAAAATTTCCCTTGCCTGGGGATCTGGATAGTTTTCCGGTTCGGAGAACGGCCCCTCTGGATTCTCCGTGAGCGGAATACCACCGGGCCCAACGCCCTCCTCGCCAAAGAGACCCTTCCCCGCGGCGGGGATAGTCACCTTCGCCCTCTTGGCGCATCCGGGAAACACGAGCGCGATCGCTGAAACGGCAACCAGACAGATTAACAGATGCTTCATCTCCGATCCTCCCTCTTGCTTTTAGTTTAGTGTTTAAGAACTTGCCTTATACTACACCAACTGGCAACGCTACTCAAGCATATAGTGCGCGGCGACGCGCCGTATCTAATACGCGTACACACTCCCGCCGATAAATTCTCTCAGAAGCGACGTTCCCGGCACGCAGGAATCGTCTTCCACAATTTCTATCTCATTGAGGAGCTTTTGGACTCGTTTCGCGCGGATGTACGCGTCTTCCCGCCTGACATTGCCCTTGAACTCCTCGATTGCCTTTTCAAAATAGGGAAACATATATTTCTTGTGGATGGGCAGCTCAAAGGGGAGCGCCCCGTTGAGCACGAAGTCCACGGTGGTGATGAACGGGACGATGTAGCGCATCTCGCTCTTCCGCACATAGTGCCAGTGGCCGATGGTGCGTACGGGGTCGTAGCTCCGGTGCCAGCTGTCACGCACCATGCGGCGAAGGAGGCGTATGTCAGTCCAGCGAACCCAGTTATCCTCGTTGTCTTTCAGCTGGCTCAACGTCTCTATATAGAGGCGAAACTTCATCTCCCTTGGCACGCTGCGGGTCATCTTCTCATAGAGCCCGTGGAGGCTGTCGATGAGGAGGATCTGATTACGCTCAAGCTTGAGGGGATCGGACTTCTTCTCCCTTTTTCCGGTCTTAAAGTTGTAGCGCGGGACGTGGACCGTTTTCCCCTTGATGAGATCCGCGAGGTGCGCGTTGATCAGGTCAAGGTCAAGCGCCTCGGGGACCTCGAAGTCATAATCCCCGAATTCATCCTTCGGGTGCATCTCCAGATCGAAGAAGTAGTTGTCGAGATTGATGGGGATGATGTTGAGTCCCGCAGTCTGGAGGCGTTCGTTGAGCTTTATCGTGGTGGTGGTTTTTCCCGAGGAGGAGGGGCCGGCAATGACCACGATGCGCACTGCATCACGATGCTTGATTATCTCATCCGCCGCGCGCGTCACATTCCGAACATACTCTTTGTCGCCTTCCTGGACAAGCGCGGGGAATGTCCCCTCGCGGACCCTGTTGTTCAAGCCCGCGATGGTGTCCACCCCGTGGGCGACATTCCAGTCGAGCACATTCTGGATGACCATCTTGGGTATGTTGCGCTGCTCGGCCTGCTCGAACTTCGCATCAGAATTTTTTACGGACATCTTTTCTTTCTCCGGCGACCGCCGGTGGTGCCTTGTGGCGCCACCCGGACGCATTTGTTAGTGAGAATCATTGTAGTGATAATATATTCTTTGTCAATACTATTTTGGCCTCATACGTAATGGGTCAGTCTTGGTGGGGTATTCAGTTCAATTGTCATCCCCGCGAAAGCGGGGATTCAGCATAAAGCTTGGACTCCTGCTTCCGCAGGAGTGACATGTTTTAGAATTCGCACCCCAGCGAGACTGACCCATTACCCTCATACTATTTTGGCCTCACCAGTAACGCATCAGTTACACAACGCGCCGTTGGCCGCAACCAAATCCATCCGTGTGTATCCGTGTTATATCTGTGTTCATCAGTGATGCACATTGAAGCTTTAACGAGCACCACAGATACACACAGATAACTGCGGATTAACACAGATAAAGCACTATGCTGCAAAACAATGAGTTATAGATCAAAAAGTGCAAATCTTTCCCTAAAAACAAGAATTCTGTCGTTAGTAGTACAGGGGTACATAAACCACGGATGGACACGGATTGTCTCAGGTGGTTCAATTGTGGGAGGGGGGGAGAGCAATTTAGCTATCGAGCTATTCAAAAGCAGTGATTAGGCGATTGGGCAATTGGGTGATTAAGTGATAAAACATCGAGATAATAGAGCTTTTAAGCAATCGATATAAGAATATGTTGCGGGAGGGGCGTCCTCGCCCCGATTATCACGGCGGGAAGCCCCTCCCACAGTGTTCATCCGTGTTGATCCGTGGTTAGAATATACTCTGTCATGCTATTTCCTTCCCCAACGCAATCGCCTTCTCGCGGACACTTTCCTTCTTTTTGATCTCACCCGAGACGCCTGCATTGGGAACGAGCAGGGATTTGAACTTCATCCCGCTGTAGGCGGCCGTCAATGCGAACGGCTTCTCAAGGGAGTCCAGCCCCACGTCTTCGTAGGCGCTCGCTATCAGGACGAGAGTCTTTCCTTTTAGGGGGGTTTCCATTGTGCCGGCCTCGTTGTCCCATTTATAGAGCGAGAACATCCGGTCGAGGACCAGCTTCAGCTGCGCGCTCGCCGCAAAGAAATAGAGCGGAGTAGCCATGACTATCACATCGACGCCGGCCATTTTCGCCAGGACCGGTTTCGCCTCGTCGTCAATAGCGCATTCGTACCCGTCCTGCTTCTGGCAGGCCCTGCAGGATGTGCAGCCGGCAGATTTATACTTCAGGAAGGCGGTGCGGACGACTTCCACGCGTGCGCCTTTTGAGCGGGCGCCCTCGACAAACCAGTCCACGAGCGTTGCCGTATTGCCGTCTTTCTTGGGGCTTCCGGAAAGCACCAATATTTCCTTGGGCATCGCATATCCTCCCTTCAGATCAGGTTCGATTCAAGATATTTAATACGACAAAACCACCTGCGACATATTTTGACACAGCCGGTTGCGAAGATACAGAGATACTTCCATTTCGGGAATAATGCCCCAAATTACGGGAAGAACCACCCCCTCCCCTTCTCTCTTCCTTTGGAGGGAGAGGAATCTCCCTAGCTACTAACTACTAACTACTCGCTACTGATTTTCTGTATAATCGGGATGTCTGAAATCAGCGAAGGGGGGAGCCGCCGCATGGCGGCGTTCCACGATGGAAAAGCTCTACAAGACATGGGCCGAGATTGACCTGGGCGCGGTGAGGGAGAACATCTCCAGGATCCGCAACAGGGTGGGGGGCGGGGTGAAGCTGCTCGCAGTCGTCAAGGCCGATGCCTACGGGCACGGGATGTCGCAGATATCCCGCGCCGCCCTCGATGCGGGGGTGAGCTGGCTCGGCGTCTCCAATATCTACGAAGCGCTCATGCTGCGGAAGGCTCATCCCAGGGCAACGATCCTTATCTTGAGCGTCGGCATGGCAGGCCATGCGAGTGCGCTTGTGCGCCACAACATCACTCCCGTGATCTGCTCCCATGAGATGCTTGACGCTGTCTCTCACGCCGCGTCGCAGTCGAAGAAGACCGTGGACATTCATATTGTGGTCGACACCGGCATGGGAAGGATCGGCGTCTGGCACGAGCGTGCTTTCGACTTCATCAAAAAGGCTTCACGGGTCAGATCCGTCCGGCTCCAGGGGCTCTCATCGCACTTTGCCTGCTCCGCGGACAGGGATCTCTCGTTCACGAAGCTCCAGCTCGACAGGTTCCGGGGGGTTATAAGAAAATGCGCCAAGGTCGGCATCCGTTTTCCACTCACACACATCGCCAACAGCGGCGCCATCCTCGGCCTGCCTTCCACCTCGTTCACGCTGGTCCGTATAGGGATCATGATGTATGGCGTCTATCCCTCGCGGGAGGTGATCAAGAGCATCCCGATCACGCCTGCGCTGACGCTCAAAACCGAAATCTGCTTTCTCAAGGATGTCCCCCGGGGGAGGTCCATCAGCTATTGTCGGAGCTACATTACCTACCGGGACACGAAGGTGGCAACCATTCCGATCGGCTATGGAGATGGATATTGCCGACTCCTCTCGAACAGGGGAGAGGTGCTCGTGCACGGCCAGAGGGCGCCGATCATCGGAAATATCACCATGGACCAGACGATGATTGATGTGGGCCACATTCCAGGAGTGAGGGTGGGAGATGAGGTGGTGCTGGTCGGCAGGCAGGGAGAGAACGAGATCACCGTCAACGAGATCGCCGATCTCACCGGCACAATCCCGTATGATGTGATGTGCGCCATGGGAAAGCAGGTGCAGCACCGCATCTATCGGAAAGGAAAGGCAACAGTTGCATAGGGATAGGCAAACCACGGATGGACACAGATTGTCTCAGGTGGTTCAATTGGGGGAGGGGTCCCCCAAGGATATTCCCTAAAATAGTGAGCATTGATTTCATTACTGACTCATTATCAGTCAGATACAAACTTTAGCATCTGTAGCACTCCACGTTTGGGCAATGACCGGATTATATTTTGCCGCGGAGACGAGGAGAACACGGAGATGATACATCACGCAGAGAAACAGGCTATTATGAATTATTTCTTTGCGAGCCCTCTTTGCGTACTCCGCGTCTTTGCGGTGCGCTATTAAGCTTTTTGAAAAAATGGGGACAGTCCAGGGTCACCCGCGTTGACAGGCCCGTGAATGCCCCGCTATAATGGTACTCCGCAATGTGGGCGCGTGAAGCTCCCGGTGGGCTGCCCTGCCGGGTCTTCGTGGGACATTCTCACATCCGCCCCGATGCGGAGCGTGGACACTACCAGGAGAACAGAGGATGCATAAGGCGCATGATGGGAAGCATGATCACAAAGATGTAAAGAGCAGCCGGGAAATCGCGATGGAAAAGGCACAGTCCATGTCCGCCGGAACCCCTCCGGGGGAGAAAAAGGCGGAGGCGCCTATCCCCGGGGAGGAGCTCACAACCCTTCGGCAGAAGGCTGCAAAAGCAGACGAATACTATGATCGCCTCCTGAGGACTGCGGCCGACTTAGAGAACTACAAAAAGCGCGTCGAGCGGGAACGCAGCGATTTGCTCAAGTTTGCCAACGAGGAGCTGATGGCGGAACTCACCACCGTGCTCGACAACTTTGAGCGGGCTCTCTCCGCGGCCGCATCCACCCCCGCCACCGGGAATATTATCGAGGGCGTGAAGCTTATTCAGAAACAGCTGCTCACCGTACTCAAGAAATACGGGTTACAGCCGATCTCCGCGCTCGGTCAACCGTTCAACCCCGAGTTCCACGAGGCGGTTGCGGAGGTCGAGACAGACCAGTATCCCGAGGGCACGATCATTGCCGAACAGCTCAGGGGCTACACGTTGAACGGGAGGTTGCTGCGTCCCTCAGTCGTCACTGTTGCACAGAGCAAGAAGACGGCTGTCGCAGGGAAGGAGCATGGCGGGGGTGCACAACCGGACGGCGCAGGAGGCGAGGGGGCGAAAGGCACACGCAGTCCCGAGCCCCTGAAATAATTTCCACTCCCAATCTTTAGCCTGGATTATTCACGAGGCGCCCGTAGTAAAAGGGGCGTAACCACTGCGGGCACTGAATACACTGAATATTTTGGCCGCAGATTTGCGCAGATGAACGCAGATTACAGCAGTAGCTAGGGACTTGTAGTTAGGGATTAGGGAAAGTGAAACTGAAAGGCGGTAGCTGGATATTTAGTAGCCGGGTACTAAGGATAATGTCCCAGAAATAGAGCATTCTCCCTAATCCCTAACTACTAACCCCTAGCTACTATCATCTTTTGCTCGATAGCTCTTGGGCTACGGCCGCAGGCCGCATCAGGCCACCGCACTATGACAACCAAAAAAGAAGATTATTATCAGACCCTGGGCGTCGCCAGGAACGCGTCACCGGAGGAAATCAAGAAGGCCTACCGTAAACTGGCAATCCGCCACCACCCCGATAAGAATCCGGGCGACAAGAGCGCCGAGGAGAAGTTCAAGGAAGTATCCGCCGCATATGAGGTGCTCGGCGATCACGAGAAGCGGTCGCTCTACGATCGCTTCGGCCACGCCGGCCTCAAGGGGGCTGCGCCTGGGTTCGGGGGATTCGGCATTGACCTCGAAGAAGCCCTCCGCACCTTCATGGGGGCGTTCGGGGGCGGGGGAAACATCTTCGATGATTTTTTCGGCTTCACCCATCAGCGGAGGGGTCCGGAGCGCGGGGCCGACCTCCGCTACGATCTCGAGATCTCGCTCGAGGAAGCCGCCTCGGGCTGCGGGAAGGAAATCTCCTTTCCCTCCCTGGGCACCTGCCCCGAGTGCGGGGGGAGCGGGGCGAAGGCCGGTACCTCACGCGTCACCTGCGAAGCGTGCGGCGGAAACGGATACGTGGAGAGGAGGGTCCAGGGATTCTTCGGCTGGAGCATTCGCCGGCAGGTATGTCCTCACTGCAACGGCGCAGGCACAACCGTGAGGGATGCCTGTCCCCGATGCAGGGGCTCGGGACGCATGAAGCGCAAGAAGAAGATCTCGGTGAAGATCCCGCCCGGCGTTGAAAGCGGCTCGCGACTGAAGATTTCGGGCGAGGGGGAGGCGGGGGAGCACGGCGCTTCCGCCGGCGCTCTGTATATAGTCCTGCACGTCAGGGAGCATGAGATCTTCCAGCGTCACGGCGACGACATCATCTGTGAAGTGCCGATAAGCTTCGTCACCGCAACGCTCGGCGGGGCAATCGACATCCCCGCGCTCGGAGCCAAAATCTCGCTGACCATACCCCCGGGCACTCAGTCGGGCAAGACATTCAGGATCAGGGGGAAAGGGATGCCCAACATCGACGGACTGGGGATGGGAGACCAGTACATAAAGGTCTTCGTGGAGACCCCTGTCGGGCTCACCGGGGAGCAGGAGCAGCTCATACGAAAATTCGCCGAACTCAGCGGAGAGAAGTCGTATCCGATGAGCAGCTCATTCTTCGCCAAAGCCAAAAAATTCTTCACCGGGTGATTGATTGAAGCTTCAGTCTGTTTTTAACCTTACACCTTAAACCTTACACTTTTGGCCGTTTCGACCATGCACCTCCGCCGCGTTTTCATCGATCAGGAAATACCCGCGGGTGACACTCTCGCTATCCGGGACAGTGAAGCGCACTACCTCCAGCGCGTGCTGCGCCTCGGCAAGGGAGAGGAAGTGACCCTTTTCAATGGACGTGGACTGTCCTGCACGGCGGTCATCACAAAGATCGTGAAGGGAGCCGTTGAGTTGAAGGTAGGCCCCTGCCGCCGGGCCGGGAAATCCGTCCGGGGCTTCGCGGTCGCCACGGCGCTCCTCAAGGCGCCGGCGATGGATATGGTGGTACAGCGCTGCACCGAGCTGGGTGCGTTCGCCCTCCTGGTGTTCGAGACCGGACACAGCATCCCCCGGAGCCGGGGATCCGCATCGACGGGTGCGCGGCTCAACAGATGGAAAAGGATTGCAATCGCAGCGTGTCGCCAGTGCGGGAGGGATTTCCTGCCGGAGATTGCCGCGGTTCCCGGCATCGGCGCTCTCGCGGACTGCTTCCGCAACTATGATGTCGCGCTCGTCGCCTCGCTCTGCGAGGGAAGCTCGCCGCTCCTTGAACTTCTCAATTCTGAACAGGTGAAGGGATGCCGTAGGATTCTCCTGATCGTGGGGCCGGAGGGGGATTTTTCCCCGGAGGAGCTGCACCGGCTCATCGGCTCCGGCGCCATCCCCTGCACGCTCTCGGACGCTGTCCTGAGAGCGGATACCGCAGCCGTGAGCGGGGCAGCGCTCATGAGCGGCCATTTCTTAACGAACGCAGCGCGTGCAACCTCCTGAGATTCGGCCTCTCTTATGAATCAATTTGGCGGCTTTCAGAAGATGCGGACAAGGTTCCTCCCCCACTCCATAGTCATCGCACTATTGTTGAGTGCCTTTGTCGTCTATCAGACAACTTTCCTCTGCACCCCGAGACTTTTTTCATTTCCCAAGGTCGGCCTATCATTCTTTGACACTCAGGATCACACCGCAGCATTGCGGGGGAGACCCAATGACATAGATATGCGCAAGCATCTCCTCTACTATCCGATAGGGCACGCCATCTACGAAACGGCAAACCTTGCGAGGATTTTGCTGTGCATCAACCGGGAGTGGCTGGCGCTCATATTCCCCAATGCGTTATTCGGATCAGTCTCCGTAGCCCTCGCCTACTGTCTCTTCTTGAGGCTTATGAAAGAGGCGGGGGCCGCGGCCGCGGCCGCGGCAGTGTACGCTTTTACTTATTCTATCTGGCTTATGTCGAGTCTCACGGAAAGCTATGCGCTTACTGCGCTTTGCGTCGCCATCTTCCTTTGCAGTGTGGTCAGGGGGAAAGTCGCGTGCTCCTGGCGATGGTGCGGTGGAATGATCGTCCTTGTCAGTCTGTGTTGCCTGTGCGACCTTCGTTCCTTTATGTTGCTCCTAGTGCCTGTTTATCTTGTCCTTCGCTCGACGCAGACGGGGAGACTGGGTAAAATTGGGCGCTCCATTTTTCTGACCCTCTCCACGCTCTGCATCGTCGCAGCCGGATATGAGATTGCGTATCGTGTATCAGGCCACGCATACTTCCGTGTTTCTTCGATGTGCCAATGGCTTCCTCACTACGGGCGCGAGTTTGCATCAGATAAGTGGGCAGCGGGTCGTGCGCACTCTCCGCTGTATACCACCTTTACTCTTCTCTTTCAGTCAATCTCCCCTCTCCACCAGGAACAGATGGAGGGTGCCCCGATCTCCACGCTGCGAGGACACCTTTGCTTCGCATACTGCTTCATGGGGCTGGGCGTAATCGTTCTCGCAACCTCGCTGCGAGCCATCGCAAGGAGGCTCCTCTCATCAGTGATACTCCAGGGTCTCATCTGCTGGGTGATCGCCTATAGCGCGTACCATATCTTCTACTCGCCATGGTCCGTGATGCTCTTTGTCCCTCCGATGGTGCTGCCCCTCCTGCTGCTTGTGCTTCCGGGGATCGTCGACACGTGGAGCAGGCGGAGGTACGGCGCATGGATCCCGGCACTGGCGTTGGCGATGATGCTCGCGAACAATCTCCTCGTTATCAATGAAGCGCGCATCGCCTGGCAGCGTCCGGACCTGCTTCTCTCTCCCCTGGACCGTCTCTACCTGATACCCGGAGAGATAGATCGGATGAACTTCCTGAACCGGAAAGGCGTTTATTTGCTCTCACAGCCGGAGAAGGAGAGGCTCTTGGAATTGAGGGCGCAGTCTCCCAACTCGCTGCGTGAGGGAGACAAAGCAGAACTCAAAAAACTTGTTCAGAGGACTTTTGAGAATCTCCCCGAGGCGGAGCGCAGGGAACTCACTGACATTCGAGACCGCTTCACGGCGTCAATGAGATTGGCATCGCAATGAAGACAGAAAATGCCATAACGAAATACAGGGTCTTCGGAATCACCCTCCTCTTCTTAATCGGAACTTCATTGCACCGCGCCGGGGGCGACGCGGTGCCGCAGGGGCCCGCCTCTCTTCGGGTAAAGGGAGCGAATGATCCCCGCCTGACAGTGGAGCTGTTGCGCGCCGCAGATCTAGGCTCTCCCGAAGAAGTGATGCAGCTGATCGAGTCCGGCGCTGACGTAAATGGGATCGGCGCTGCGGGCGAGACCCCGCTATTCCTCGCAGCCCAAAAAGGCCGCACCGAAACGGTACGGCTGTTGCTGGGAAACGGGACCAGGGTCGATACATTCAGCCGTTTCAACCCGCTCACGGGCCAGCTCCCGATAACGCCCCTGATGGCGGCAGCTTCTCAAGGCCATGCGGATGTCGTAAGGTTGCTGCTATACTATGGGGCTGACATGAGTATTCAAGTGGGGGAAAGTGCATCACACCCCTGCGGGGTAACCGCCCTCTACCTGGCCGAGGTAAAGGGTCACAAGGATGTGGCAACGATCCTCAATCAGGCGAGCGTCGCGGGAGAGGGGTTATGGAAATATATGGTGATCATAATCTGGATTCTCCTGGGAACGCTGATCATGCGCAAAGGAAATGCGGGCCCGGCGTAAAAGGCCGCGCGCATTCGATGGTAACATTCACCGTCACAACTCTCGGCTGCAAGGCAAACCAGTACGACAGCGAGCTCATTCACGGGAGCCTCGTTGCCCTCGGGTATGCGCCACGGGATGACCGCCACGGATGCGATGACGTGTGCGTGATCAACACCTGCGCGGTCACGGGAGAAAGCGAGGCGCAATGATGCACAGTGAAGCTTTCACGAGCACCGCAGATACACACAGATAACTGCGGATGGACACAGATAAAGAACCATGCTGCGAAAAAGCAATTTACAGATTGGTCGTAATTGTGGGAGGGGGGGAGAGCAATTTAGCTATCGAGCTATCAAGCTATCGAGATAAGAGCATACTGTGAGGGGGACGTCCTTGCTCCGATTATCGCGGGGGAAGCTGTTTCTACATTCATTGATATTTCCAAGCATTTAATTAGTCATGACGTAAATAAAATTTGCGTAACAAAGACCACATTTATAACATTATTAGTACACCGGGAGGGAGATATGAGAATCCATTCATGGAGATCTTCTGTCATCGCAGTCGTCTCGGCTCTTTCCATCGCCGGATGCTCCCGCTCCGGAGCCCCGCCTGCGCCGGGAAAAGGCGGGAATCTGAAAGTCGCCGCGGTTTTCACCACTCCCATCGAGGAGCCGTGGGACGGCTGCGTGCACCAGGCGCTGCTCAAGGCGCGCGGCGAGCTTGGCATAGAATACCAGTGGGCGGAGTCCGTTCCCCGCCCCGACTACGAGCGCGTGGTGCGCGAGTTTGCCGACAGGGGATTCCCGCTCATCATGGGGGATGCGTTCGGTTCCGAGGAAGCGGTCAGGCGCGTGGCAAAGGACTTCCCCGCCACGGCGTTCTGTTTCGGCTCCGGCCTCGGCCCGGTTGAGCCGAACTTCTCGGTGTTCGACGACTGGATCCATGAGCCCGCCTATCTGTGCGGTATGATCGCCGGCAGGCTCACAAAGACACATATCATCGGCCTGGTGGGCGGCTACCCCGTGCCGGAGGTCAACCGCATCATGAATGCCTTCATTGCGGGCGCACACGAGGCCGACCCCGCGGTGAAGGTGAAGGTGAGCTTCATCAACTCCTGGTTCGATCCGCCGAAGGCAAAAGAGGCAGCGCTGGCACAGATCGCATCGGGATCCGACCTCCTCTTCGGCGAGCGCTACGGCGTCATCGAGGCGGCAAAAGAGAAGGGCATTCCGGCCTTCGGAAACATGGTGGACCAGTCATCCCTCGCCCCGGAGACGGTGATCACCTCCCCCGTGTGGGATATGTGGCCCACCGTGCAGCACGTGGTGAGCGCGGTACGAGGCGGCACCTATCACGCAACGGATTATGCGGAATGGTCAATGATGCGGAAGGGCGGAGCGCGACTGGCGCCGTTCCACCGATTCGAATCCAGGCTCTCCCCGGAGGTCGGGGAGATGGTGCGGAAACGGACCGGGGAGATCATGGACGGCGTCTTCCGAGTGCCCATAAACGAGAAGATACCGGTTTCCGATTGACGGGAGCACCCCTGATGCCAACAGACCTGCTTGCGATGCGCGGAATCCGCAAATGCTTCTTCGGCGCACCGGTCAACAACGATGTCACTCTCACGCTCCGCGGCGGCGAAATTCTCGCGCTCCTCGGCGAAAACGGAGCGGGCAAATCCACGCTTATGAAAATCCTCTACGGCCTGTACCGCCCCGACGCCGGCAGCATTTTTGTGCGCGGCGCGCCGGCGGGCATACGGTCGCCCGCCGACGCCATCCGCTCCCGCATAGGCATGGTGCACCAGCACTTCACCCTCGTCCCCAACCTCACGGTGGCGGAGAATATAATCCTCGGCCTGAAACAGAAGGGCGGGATATTCCTCGACATCAGAGCGGCGCAGCAGCATGTCCGCGCCGTCTCGGAAAGGTATCACCTCGAGGTGGACCCCGCGGAGAAGGTATGGAATCTCTCAGTCGGGGAGCGCCAGCGCGTCGAGATACTGAAAACGCTTTGCCGCGGCGCGGAGATCCTCATCCTCGACGAGCCCACCGCGGTCCTGACACCGCAGGAAAGCGAACAGCTTTTCTCCGCCGTGAGGGCTCTGAAGGCCGGCGGGAAGGGAATCATCTTCATCAGCCACAAATTGGAAGAGGTGATGGCAATTGCGGACCGTGTGGTGGTCCTGAGGAGTGGGGCGGTAGTTCTGGAGAGGCGGACGTCCGACACAAATGTGCAGGAGCTTGCCGCGGCGATGGTCGGCCACAGAATCGACTGTCGCGCCCCGCTGAGGAAGCGCCCCATCGGCTCGACCATTCTCGAAGCCCGCGGTCTGTGGGTGAAGAGCGACCTCGGCATTGACGCAGTACGGGGGATTTCCCTCGCGGTCCATGAGGGGGAGATATTCGGCCTCGCGGGGGTCTCCGGGAACGGTCAGCGCGAACTCGCGGAGGTCCTTTCGGGCACGCGGGGGATCGCGGCGGGCGAGGTGCTGTTCGACAACGAGCGCGTGAGCGGGAAGGCGCCGCGCGAGCTTTTTGAGAGGGGGTATGGGAGAATACCCGAGGACCGGATGGAGTCGGGCGCGATCCTCGATTTCCCCATCAAGGATAATTTGGTTCTCGAGTCGTACTACCGCTTGCCCTTCGCACGACACGGAATTCTCGTTCCGGAAAAGATCGAGGCCCACGCGAGGGATATTCTCCGAAACTACTCCATCAAGGCGCGCGGTCCCGATGCGGAGACGAGAACCCTCTCCGGCGGCAATCTCCAGAAGGCGATGCTCGCGCGCGCCCTCGACTCAGGCCCCCGCTTCGTTCTCGCCTCGCAGCCCACCCGCGGGCTCGATGTCGGCGCGGCGTGCTCTATCCGTTCCCGGCTCTTCGACGCACGCGATACGGGTGCCGCGATCTTTCTCATTTCCGAAGACCTCGACGAAATACTCGCGCTCTCCGATACGATCGGGGTGATGCACCGCGGAGAGATACTCGACACCATGGCGCGCGCCGAGGCCGGTGCGGTGCGCATCGGCCTCCTCATGGCCGGCGTCAGAGAGGGGCGCGCGTGAGATTGGCACTGGAAAAACGCGAGACGCTGCCGTTCAGGATTCACCTTCTGCTCCCGGTCGGGGCGGTGGGTATCTCCTTCCTCCTCTCATTCGTCCCCATCCTGTGCGCGGGTGCCAATCCGTTCACCGCGTACTCCTACATTTTCTACGGGGCGCTCGGGACAAAGACGAGCATCGTGGAAACGCTGGTAAAAACGGCGCCCCTCATCCTCACGGGACTCTGTGCCGCGATCGCGTTCAAGTCCGGCTTCTACAACCTCGGCGGCGAGGGGCAGTTTTACCTCGGCGCCCTCACGGCGGCGGCGCTCGGCATCTGCACCGGCCTCCCGCCACAGACCGCGCTCCCGCTCATCATCGCGGCGGGCTTCGCCGCGGGAGGGATTTGGGCGTTCGGCGCGGCGGTGCTCAAGACAAAGTTCAGGGTTGATGAGGTGGTCGTGACCCTCCTCTCCAACTACATTGTCATCTATGTCGTCTCGGCGCTCCTCGACGGCCCGCTGAAGGACCCCCGAACGATGTGGCCCAATTCGCCGACGATCATGACCGCGGCGCGCTACCCGCTCCTCCTCGGCGGGACCAGGCTCCACGCGGGAGTTCTCGTCGCAATAATCGTCGCACTGCTCGCGTGGGTTATCATGAGGAAGACAACGCTCGGGTTCGAGATCGCCGCGACCGGAGCGAATCCGAAAGCGTCCGCTTATGCGGGCATCCCCGTCATCCGAACGGTGCTGATCGCCTCATTTCTCAGCGGCGGCGTCGCAGGGCTGGCGGGCGTCGGAGAGGTGAGCGGGCTCCACTACAACCTGATCGAAAAGATATCCCCCGGCTATGGCTATGCGGGGATCGTGATCGCCATGCTCGGAGAGCTCAACCCTGTCGGGGTGGTTCTCGCGGCCTTCCTCTTTGGAACGATCATCACGGGAGCGCAGATGATGAGCCGGGTCACCGGAGTCCCCGTATTTCTCGCTGACGTGATCCAGGGGATCACGCTCCTCGTGATGCTCGCAGTGCTGATCCTGACATCGTACCGGATAAGGGTTAGCCTGGATCATTTACGAGGCGCCCATATTAAAAGGGGCATAACCACTGAGGGCACTGAATACACTGAGTATTTGGACGCAGATTTGCGCAGATGAACGCAGATTACAGCAGTAGCTAGGGGTTAGTAGTTAGGGATTAGGGAAAGTGAAACTGAAAGGCAGTAACTGGATTTTAGTAGCCGGGTGCTAAGGATCTTGTTCCACAACCGGAGGCTGCATTTAAAGATGACTCCCGATTTTTTGACCGCCGCATTCCTCGCCGGGCTGCTCGCAGCGATGCTCCGCATGGCGACACCGCTCCTCTACGCTTCGCTCGGTGAATACCTCTCGGAGCGATCCGGTGTGCTCAACCTCGGCATCGAGGGGATCATGTCGTTCGGCGCGCTCACGGGCTTTCTCACCGTCTATTTCACCGGCAACCTCTGGCTCGCCGTGCTGGTTGCGTTTCTGAGCGGTTGCCTGCTCGCCGCCGTCCATGCGGTCCTCTCCGTCACGCTCGGGGTCTCGCAGCATGTGAGCGGGATCGGCTTGACCATCTTCGGTTCGGGGCTCGCCCTTTACGCCTACCGCCTGGTGATCGGCGCCCCGATCGTCCCCCCTCAGGTCACGCCGTTCTCTCCATTTGAGATTCCGTGCCTGTGCCGCATTCCATTCCTCGGCCCGACGCTCTTCGGGCAGTATAGTCTGACCTATCTCGCCCTCGCTCTCGCTCCGCTGCTGTGGATATACGTGTACAGAACGCATTGGGGCTTGCGCCTGCGCGCGGTCGGTGAGAATCCGGAGGCGGCCGATTCGGCGGGGATCAACGTCTTCCGGGTCCGGTACGCGAGCGTCATCCTGGGCGGAGGCCTTATGTCGGTCGGCGGGGCATTCCTGTCGATTGCGCACTTCAACATGTTCACGCCGGATATCGTTGCGGGAAGGGGATGGGTTTCCATCGCCCTTGTCGTCTTCGGGAACTGGCACCCCCTGAAGATTCTCCTGGGAGCTCTGATCTTCGGCGGGATCGACGCGCTGCAACTGCGAATCCAGACGATTGGCGTGGCAATTCCCTACCAGTACCTTCTCCTGCTGCCCTACCTTGTAACCATTCTCCTCCTCGCACTTATCGCGCGAAGGACGTCGCACCCGGCGGCCTTGCTTACGCCGTACAGGCGAGAGTAGCATGGCCGCAACGGATGCGTGAAGCGCATAAGCCCTCAAATGACGGATAACAAATTAAATCGCTCACTTGAGGGGGGACATTTTCTTATTATAACCACGGATAACCACGGATGAACACTGTGGGAGGGGCTTCCCGCCGCGATAATCGGGGCCAGATGCCCCTCCCAAAAACATATTCTTATATCGGTTACTCAAAAGCTCTATAATTTTGATGTTTTATCACTTAATCGCCCAATCGCCTAATCACTGCTTTTGAATAGCTCGATAGCTAAATTGCTCTCCCCTCCTCCCGCAATTGAACCACCTGAGACAATCCGTGTTCATCCGTGGTTTATATACTCCTGTGTATCTGAAGCATTGCCTTTGGAAACTGAATGTGTAATGGGTCACCCATCAAAGGCGCGGAGTCAATAGACATAGTTCCTCCCTTCCAGCGCATGAGCGCTGGTTCAGCTAGTTACTCCGATTACGACAGCACCCGCGACCTGCTTTCTGCCCTGTCCCGAACCCGACTAGCT
>JAPLCW010000216.1 GCA_026392015.1 Candidatus Auribacterota bacterium
GGCGTAAAAATGGGGGGAGAAAACAAGATCTAACCCCCCTCACCCTAACCCTCTCCCCCCATTTCATTGGGGGGAGAGGGAAGGTCTAAAGTGTAACCTATGTCCTCGGTCTAAAGTGTTACCTATGTCCTCGGCCGAACGGGTGGGGGTGCTGAAAGCAGTTTCTAGTTGTGAGCAACTAGATTCTAGCAACTACAGTTCACCCCCCTCCTATCCTCCCCCCTTCGGAGTGGGGAGGGAATAGCTAAAAGAACTCACATAAAACGGAAGAGACCCGGCCTATTTATTATATTGCGCTTCACGCTTCACAACTCACGCTTCACGAGATACGCTTCACGAGCGACGCTTCAGGGGTTCTATCCTATGTTCACATCTCTTAAGCGAGCAGCCGTATTTCTCCTGGGCGCTTACACAATCGTGGCCCAGGTAACGTTCGTCCGTGAATTCCTGGTTGTGTTCCTCGGCAACGAACTCTGTCTCGGGATCATCTTCTCGAGTTGGTTCATGGGGATCGCCCTCGGCGCGGCGGTGAGCGCGCGGAGGGCAAGAGGGGCGGTGGCGGGAGAAAGGGCTTTCCTCTCCCTCGCCATAACCCTCGCCTTGATTTCTCCTTTCGTTCTTATCGTGATCAGACTCATCAGGAGTCTTCTCTCCGTTCCCCCCGGAGAATATATTCCGTTTGCCCGGCTCCTCATCTCCACCTGGTTCCTGATCATTCCGTTCAGCTTCTTCATCGGCCTCGCATTCCCGTTTGCCTGTCTCCTCAGGATCGGCGAGAGGGGTGTCAGGAATGTGGGGCGGGTGTACGTGCTCGAATCGCTGGGGAGTATCGCGGGCGGCGCGCTGTTCAGTTTTGCGCTCGTGGGGCGTGTTTCCACGGTTCACATACTCTGCGGCGGAAGCGCGGCCCTCTGCCTCGTTCTTTTTCTGCTTTCATGGGAGCCGCCGCGCCGCCTCTCCGCGCGGCTGGTCACGGGAATCCCCTGCGCGGCGTTTTTTATGATCCTCGTGACAGGCGCCGCGGGAAAGATCGACGCCCTCACTATCGGCGCCCGATGGAGGAGTCTCAACCCCGGGCTCCCCCTCGTCGCCTCGGTCGAATCGCGCTACGAAAATATCGCCGTGGGAGAGAGGGCTGGGCAGTACGATCTGTTCGGCAGCGGCCAGTACTATTTCTCTTTCCCTGATCCGTATGGGTATGCGGCGGTTACGCACGTGATCATGTCCGAGCATCCGGACCCGCGGCGCGTGCTCCTCATCGGCGGCGGGGTGGGGGGGATGATCCCCGAGCTCGCGAAGTACAGGCTCGAGCTTGTGCGGTACGTGGAACTCGATCCGGCCATCATCACGGTTACGGAAAAATTTCTTTCCCCGGCGGAGGCGCGCATGCTGCATTCCCCCCCCGTGGAGGCATATTACGGCGACGGGCGGCGCTTCGTCAAGCAAACGGAAGAGCGCTTCGATATTGTCGTCGTGAATGTCCCGGATCCGTCCACGGCGATGCTCAACCGTTTCTACACGCGGGAATTTTACGAAGAGGCGAAAAGGATTCTGGCTCCGGGAGGGATCCTCGCGGCGAGACTGAACGTGCCATCCGACTACTACGGCGAGGAGGTAGGCAACTACGCAGGCTCCGTGTACCGCACTCTCAAATCGGTATTCCCCGATGTGCGCGTGACGCCCACGGAAGAAATGCTGTTCTTCGCCGCATCCGAGTCGGGTATCATCTCTTCCGATCTCTCCGTGCTCCAGAAGCGCTGGGCGGAGAGGGGAATTGTCACGGACTATTTCGGGCCAAACCATTTCCTTGCATGGTGGCTCCCGGAAAGGGTCGAGTTCACCAGGAAGGCCCTGGAGACGTATGGGAAGCGGATCCTCAATACGGATATGAAACCGGTGACCTATTATTTCAATCTCATTCTCTGGGCGAGATATTCCGGGTCGGCGATTGCCCATATTCTGAGCCGGATCGAAAATGCGGGGCCGGTTTGGTATCTCGGCCTGCTCCTGGTTTTATTCGTGTCGAGACTCTTCTATATTTTTCTCTCCGGAACCGGGAGGGGGCGCACACTTTACCCTCCCCCTTCGAAGGGGGAGGGTAAGGGTGGGGGTGTGATCCCATGTGCTTATTCACAAAAATCCGGCAAGAACCACATTTTTCTCTCGGGAGCCGGAAGAGAACGCGCGTCAGCGTTTCACGCGCTCCTCGCCATTGCGGCGATGGGGTTCACCGCGATGGCGCTCGAGATCATTCTCATCTTTGCTTTTCAGAATATCTACGGCTACGTATATCAGATGATGGGACTGATCGTCGCGCTGTTCATGGCCGGTCTCGCCACGGGAGGGTTCATCGCGAACACTCTCGTCAGGAATGTGTCGCGGCGATGGCCCCTCTGGCTCGGATTTCTGGAATGCGCTCTCGCGCTCTATCTGCTCGTTATCCCCCTGATCGTCGCGCGCGTCGGATCGGCGTCAGGCCACACCGAATACCTGTTCATGGCGCTTATCATGATCACCGGTTTCATAACCGGTGCGGGCTTCCCCATCTCCAACCAGATCTACACCCAGCATGTGTCGGACATCGGGAGCGCCGCGGCCCGTGTGAACGGATTCGATCAGTTCGGCGCCTGCGCCGGATCAATCCTCACCGGGGTCATATTCGTGCCTCTTTTGGGCATCCCGGCGACATGCCTTTTCTTGCTGACACTGAACGGATTGTGCGGCATCCTCCTTCTCATCGATCCCGCCTCTCGATGATGCTACCGTTGCGGGGATCCAACTTCAAAATGCAAAGCAAATCCCAGATATCAATTATCTTGAGCGATTAGGTGTTTGCTGTTTTAACCCAATCGCCTAATTGCCATTCATAAGAAATATGTAGACGTTGTACGCATCTAATTCACTCCGAATATGATACAGAACGAATGTCCCTTCATAACGGCACGGCATCTCGCCCGTGGGTTTCATTCCACGAAATTTCTAAGTTCGCGGGAGTTCCCCACCTGGAAGGGTGGGGGTGAGAGCAGGGAGCCGCGAAGCGGGTCGGGCAAAGCCCGACTCCAAAGAGACCACCGCTGTAAGGCGGTGGAGATTCATAAGGGACATTCGTTCTGGAATATCTTGTAAGGTAGGAAGTTATATACAACGTCTACAAATGCTTTATCTTTATAATTGTTGTCAATGCGGGTTAAAAAGCTATTTTGGATTGAGCGGTGTAAGATTAGGCGGTTCCTCGAGAATGTTCAAAATCTCCCGTGCGCAGTACACGCGATTGCGCCTCGCGTCAGTAACTTCCGTCAAAATGGATAATGCGTGCAGCTTCTCTATGACGCGTTGTGCTGTGGTATAGGCGATTTTGAGCTTCCCCGCAATTTTCTTAATCGTGCAATACGGGTTCTCGCCAAGCATATCAATCAGCGCAACTATCGTTCTTGAGCTGACCGATCCCGCGGCCAATCGCCATTTTTCCAGAAGCGCGTTTATTCGAGTCGCCCTGCTCACGGCGTCTTCTGATTGACGCGCGACACCGTTTAAAAAATATTCAATCCAGTCATTCCATTCGCCCCTCTCATAAACTCCATGAAGTCTCTCGTAATAATCCGGCCTCGTTGCTTCAAAGAACGCACTGAGATAAAGGATGGGAGTTTGAAGAATCTTCCGTTCAATAAGAAACAGGGTAATCAGCAGGCGTCCTACTCTGCCGTTGCCGTCGAGGAAAGGGTGTATAGCCTCAAACTGGCAATGCATTAACGCAGCCTGGATCAGAGGCGGTAGTGACCGATCATGCAGAAACTTCTCCCATTCGCAGAGGCAGTTCATCAATTCTCCGGGAGGAGGTGGAACATACACCGCATTGGCAAGGGAACATCCCGCAGGTCCAATCCAATTCTGCGAGCGCCGATAATTGCCCGGAGTTGTGGTGCCGCCTCGGACCCCTATCATAAGCTTTTTATGGAGTTCCCTCACAAGACGCAAAGAAAGCGGCGAGGTATTCAGCCTTTTGACGCCATATTCAAGCGCGACGACATAATTGGCCACTTCCCTGAGATCTGCGGGGCTTCGCTCGACAACCGCACCTGCCTCAGCCGCTAAGAGTTCCCCCAGGGTGGCTTGAGTTCCTTCTATGCGACTTGAGAGCACGGCTTCTCGCTGCACGAACGGGCGAATGAGTAAATGAGGGTTTGGAAATCTCGCGCCCTCTCCCGCCAATCGACCTATCAGCCGATCAGCATCCGATAATGAGCGCAAAAGCGTATGGGGCCATCTCAATTGCGGCGGTAATGGATCGGGGATAAAAGCGTTGTAATCCCCAGGGCAACGCATTCTTTTCCCTGGTATTCGATTTCCCATGACTTCTACCAACCATTATGTGCGACGGTGAAAATAAGGATTACCTTTATTAGCGATATTATATATCTATGAAAATAAGAATTCCACCTTTTAAAACTTTTGAAAAACTGGGGGAGACTATTCAGAAATATCCAGACGTTGTACGGATCTAATTCACCCCGAGTATAATACAGAACGAATATCTCTTCGTAAAGGCACGGCATCTCGCCCATGCGTTTTATTCCCCAAAATTTCTAAAAGGGACATTCGTTCTAGAATTTATTGCAAGGCAGGAAGTTATATACAACGTCTACGCATTTTTCTGATCAACAACGCTTTTCAGTCAATAGAAGAGGTCTGAAGCATCGCTCCTTTTGTTTCGTTCGATCCGGCAATCGTTCCCCCTAACTACCAGCTACTAACTACTGGCTACTGCTTTTATTGTATCGTGAACTTCGCGCTCACCTGCAGGAAGGCGTCCTGCCTGCCCGTGATACTCGTATTCGGGTCGAAGAACGCCACGAGGAGCTCGTACTCCCCTTTCGGCGCGCTCCAGGGGATAGTTATCGAGAGAAGCTGGCGGCTGAATCCCGCGGGAAGACTCGGAACCCCGGTGGCGACAGGCTTGATCTTGGGGCTCAACGTCATCATGTCGAGCATCGTCTTCCCATCTGGCATGATAATAACCGCGTACACAGTGAACGGCTGCGTGATCGGCTGGTTCAGTGTGAATGTCGCCGTGCACTGGTAGCCCGGCGGATATGTTGTGCCGTTCATGAGGACAGCCGCGACAGGCGCCGGCGTCACCGTCGGCGTTTCTGTCACCGGCGGAGTGATCGTGGGCGTTTGCATAATTGTCGGCGTGGCGGTAATGGTTGGTGTGGGCGTGATACTCGGCGTTGGGGTAATGGTCGGGGTCGAGGTGATAGTCGGCGTGATGGTTGACGTGGGAGTTATGGTAGGAGTATCAGTCTTTGTTGGTGTCGCTGTGGGCGTGCGGGTAGGAGTCCTCGTCGGTGTTATCGTGGGGGTAGGTGTGAGGGTAGGAGTAGGGACTTGCCCGATACAATAGAGGTAATGATCATACGAGCCGACATACACCTTCCTATCCGAACCTATCGCGGGCGAGGAATATATTTCGGCCGAGGTTTGATAACTCCAGTCAAGGCTTGCGTTTGAATTGATAATGTAGAGGCAATCATTATCCGAGCCGACATACACCTTCCCATCCGAACCTATCGCGGGCGAGGAATATATTTCGGCCGAGGTTTGATAACTCCAGTCAAGGCTTGCGTTTGAATTGATGCTGTAGAGGTTATTATCCCACGAGCCAACACACACCTTCCCATCCGAACCTATCGCGGGTGAGGAATCTATTTCGGCCGAGGTTTGATAACTCCAGTCAAGACTTGCGTTTGAATTGATAATGTAGAGGCAAGCATTATCCGAGCCGACATACACCTTCCCATCCGAACCTATCGCGGGCGAGGAATATATTTCGGCCGAGGTTTGATAACTCCAGTCAAGGCTTGCGTTTGAATTGACGCTGTAGAGACGATTATCCCCGGACCCAATGTACACCTTCCCATCCAAACCTGACGCGGGCGAGGATTCTATCCAAAGTCCGGTTTTATAACTCCAATCAAGGCTCGAGTTTGAAATGATGCTGTAGAGGCAATCATCAAGCGAGGTGACATACACCTTCCCATCCGAACCTATCGCGGGGGAGGATTTTATGGAGGCCAAAGCTGAATAACTCCAGTCAAGGCTTGCGTTTGAATTGATAATGTAGAGGCGATGATCCTCCGAGCCAACACACACCTTCCCATCCGAACCTATCGCGGGCGAGGACCATGAGACTTCCCCAGTTTTATAACTCCAGTCAAGGCTCGCGTTTGAATTGATGCTGTAGAGGTTCTTATCATACGAGCCAACATACACCTTCTCATCCGAACTTATCGCGGGCGAGGAAGTTATGTGGGACCCGGCTTGATAACTCCATGCCAGAGCCGGTATGGAAGGGCCGGCGTAGAGGCTCAGGCCCGTGTGCTGGGGATTCTGGTGAAACATAGGCCATGAGCTATTAGCGAGCTGAGCCTGTGCAGAAAGGATGGAGAAGATGAATACCGGAAAGGCAATCAACACATAATTGATGAGTTTACATTTCATTTGTCCCTCCGTTCAAACGCTATTTCACCTATTGATACTGTCAAAATAGGGTATCAGTCTTTATGGAATAATACAATCAGCAATGGGGGAATTGGGGACGTCAGATGATAAAAAAGCCCTGCACCCGACAGTGGGAATAGGGTGTATATCGTTCAGTAAAATATGCAGACGTTGTACGGATCTAATTCACTCCGAATGTAATACAGAACGAATATCCCTTCGTAACGGCACGGCATCTCGCCCGTGGGTTTCATTCCCCAAAATTTTTAAAAGGGACATTCGTTCTGGAATTTATTGTAAGGGAGGAAGTTATATACAACGTCTACGCATGCTCAAATCAGCTCTAAGTGGTAAGCCGTAAGCGGTAAGCATTTTTCTTAGTGCTTCAGCTTAATCCTTACTGCTATCCGGAGATTTTGAATCTTGGATCTTTTCCGAACAGTGAGCGCAGTAGGCGGGAATCTATCCACCATTCCGGGACAATGAGAACCAGGGACAATGAGAACGGGACTATCCCCAGTTTTTATAAGTAAATAGTCCTAACTGATGTACATAGAGGGAGTAGTGAATAAGGACAAGTGAAAACATGGCCCTCACCGTGATATGATGATTTTGGACAAATCATAACAACATATCACAGGAGGG
>JAPLCW010000207.1 GCA_026392015.1 Candidatus Auribacterota bacterium
TCCTTGGCAGTTAGCTCGAGAAAAACGTTCTGATATCCCAAAAGAAGCTCTCATGCTTCCTCCGGTCGATCTGGATGTCTTGCTCCATAACAAACTTGCTAATCCCACCCTAGGGGGGTACTATGTCTATTCCAGTCCCTCATCGCATCCGCCGTATGCCTGTTCCCATCACTTGACAAACTTCTCTGAATTCTTTGAGTTCTTTTCAAATAGGGCTTAGATCATGATGATCCGCTTCAAAAAGCCGATAGTGCCGATCAATTCTGCATAATAATGATGCATCTTGTTGCATCATAAGCAATTAACGAGTTCTGACACCAAGATACAAGAATATGGCGAGAGGCTGGCTCTGTGAATACGTGATGTAACTGTCTGTGCCTCGGAATGACAGCACGGGCATCTGCATATAGTGAGAACAGTTCCAGCTTGGCGTCCGAGCTGTGACAACTCGGCTGTGTAGTATTCTTTAAATGTAGATGGCTATGATACAATTGATCGTTATCGAATAGAGCGTATAGGGTGGATTCGCCCGGATGTAGTTTGGCTTGGGTCTATAATCGCAGCAAATACTACTCCCTTGCGTAATGGGTAAGTCTCAGGGGGGCCATGTCAATCTTGCCCCCGCTTTCGCGGGAATGACTACTCCTGTATGAATTAGAAAATACTCCCTCGCCATCCGGGTCGACGAGTAGCCCCGTTGAGATAGTCTTCGCCTTATTTTGTGCCCCACGTTTGTAGGATAGGTATTGGACGGAATAATCAGAGAAAAGATGGGAGGTGCTCCACAGGAAGCAGGTACGAATAAGATACCCGTGATACACACTTTTGCACTATCAGCATAAGTTGATACAGGGACGGCATGGACAAAAGATATTGGAAAGAGAGGTGATGCGATGAGCTAATTGCATTTCGTTCTGACTCGGGGTGGTCCAGCCATCCGGCGGGTCGGGGAGGCTGAGATTGCATAATTGGGCTCTCGTATTCAAATTAGAAATGAGGGATCGGATAACCATTGATCGTTTGAACATTAGTGATAGATAGGCATGATGTGCAGAATGAAAGGAAGATGAAAAGATGAGAAGGTGGATGACAATAGTGTTAGGCTTGACGTTCGTGGTCGGCATGGCCGCAATGTCCGTTGCCGGCAGTCTTGATTCTCCGGGTGCCCCGTCGGCGGGGAGTGGGATGTACACGCTCCAGAACCTGAATGACTACCTGACGAGCGGAACGGCGCTCACCGTGCAGAACAGTTTTCAGGAGCCCGCATCGGCTCCCGGATCCACGATGAAAACCACAAAAGAGATCGGTGATGGCATCAAGGCCAAGTTCGACCAGTGCGGTGGTGCAAATGGTGCTACGGGTGCAGATGTGGCGACGGGAAAAACATTCTTCTCCGCGCAATCGGGAAGCTGGGGGGTTCAAACCGGAACTGCGCTTGTACCGTCATCCGATTACACCCTGTGGACAACTGACCGATGCACTATAGACCCGGGAGTGAAGGTAGGAGGCCCGAATCTAGAAACAATAGTAGGTGCGAGAGGAGAAATAGAATGCCTCCCATGCCACGCGCCAACAGCCGTCCTAACGTACAGCTCATGTGAAGCACTTAGAGATCCGGCCGCCGGGAATAGAAGATACCACAGATATTACAACCCGAGGCAGGGCAGTTCAAAAATATGGAGAGAGTCTGGCTCTGCGAATACGTGGTGTAACTGCATGTACCCCGGGACGACATCCAGGTCAGATACATATAGTGAGAGCGGTTCACCACGGCGTGCGAGCTGCAACAACTCGGCTGGGTATTATCCTTCAACTATAGATAGCCATGATTCAATAGACTGTTGGTGAGTTGAGCCTTGCAAGCATGACTACATTGATTTTATCTGTCGCGGGTAAGGAAGTTCAGTGCTCACATTGCCTTCAGCCACCTGCGGATATAACTCTGGATCTTCCCGGGAGAAGATTCTTGCTTGTAAAGCCGGAGTAATTTCAGTCTCTTACTTTTTCTTGATTAGGAGGAAACACGGATAGATTTGCCCGGATACAATTCATCCGTGTGCCAGCAGACCATGGGCATTGCGCGATGTCCTATGGCGCCGTATCTGTCCCTGCGCACACCTAACCGCTTAGACGTTGTATGTAACTGACTGATGTCCAACTTGGTGCGATACAAATATTCTGTCAAGAGTTGCGGAATGTCTATTTTCTATCATGTATGATAATAAAGAGTTACGTACAACGTCCGGGCAACATTTCTTGCTGAATGTTGAGCATGCGAAGGTAGCGCTCGGCTAAGTTGTTATCGAATGGGACGCGAAAGTTGTGGGAAATATTTCCATTTTCTTATCTGGAGGATGTTGCTATCTGCATATGATGGCAATTGTAAACAAAGTATGCACTTTTATCGCTCGGAGGTGTAAACAAAGTATGCAAATCGGGTTTTGGGTAATTCTATGGAAATTTTCATGCTAGCGATAATAGACGCAACTAGTTCTGCTTGTGATTATTATAACTATATTATATATTCTTAAAAAATATACATATTTGGCACGAAATATGCTGGCTATAAATTAAGGAGATAGGGGTAAGTTTGGAAAGTAGTAGTTAGCCTTCTGGTATGTGGCGCCATATTTTGCTAAGTCTGACACTTAGTGCTCGGGGTCATAAGTTAGGTGACGTATTTCAACTGTGCGACAACAATCGCTATCAGCCCTATCATGTCATTGCGAGCCCCACGAAGTGGGGCGCGGCAATCTCATCTCTATAAACCTTTGGAGCGGATTGCTTCGTCGTCCCTCCAAGCGGGACTCCTCGCAATGACATGGTGCAACGTGTTGCGCACGGGTTGCATCGCGTAACCGTATTTATGACAAGGTGTACTTAGCTCGGAATAATGTGGATAACTCCCTTGGGGTGAAAAAGAGGAGGATCGAGATATGCAAAAATAGAGTTTAGAGAGCATGTTTCAAGATAATATGCTCGGATTGAAGGAGTTAGCGATAATTTTAAAAAAGCATTTAAAAATGCCGGTTCCGAAAGGAGTGGAGAATGATGAAAATACTTATCACAGTAACGTTAGGTTTAATATTTACCATAGGGATGGCCATCGCCGGTACTATAGATTCTTCGGGCGCGCCATCCGCAGGAAGCGGGATGTACACGCTTCAAAGCCTGTATGATTACATAGTGAGCGGTACAGCTCTAGAGGCGAAAACCAGTTTCCAGGAGCCAATCGCAGCGCCTGGCTCGACGATGAAGAGCACGAAGGAGGTCGGTGATGCGCTCAAAGCGTTGTTCGAGCAGGACGAAATAACACCCGGCAATGTTGAGCAGGGGAAGAAGTTCTTTTGCATGCAGCCGGGAAACTGGGGAATACAGACAGGGATAGCGCAGCTAATATGTTCTGCTCAACAGGAAATTAGACTTTCTTCACAGCTCAGTTTTGTATGATCTCCCTCCATGGTCCTCATGGTTTGTGATCTCACACAGCGTCCGAGGTTAGCAGCCCTTCTCCTGTCTCTTGCATTCTGCAGCTTT
>JAPLCW010000153.1 GCA_026392015.1 Candidatus Auribacterota bacterium
AACTTTTAATGTTCTAACCGCGGATTATGCGGATTACGCTGATTTGCATTGTTTAATCCGCCCAATCCGCGCAATCTGCGGTTTTATATGTTTGGCCGTTAAAATTGCTCTTTTATTCGTCAGCTGAATAATTCAGGCTAATCGCTCAATTACGCAATCGTTCAAGATAATGGGAGTCGGGGATCTATTTTGGATTTTGCTATTTGCAGTGTGAGGTTCAAAACGGGTCATCATCCATTTGGCAAATCTCGCACTATATCGCCCGTAGTTCGTGACACTGTAGTGGGCCAGTTTTGCAGAGCATTGATTTGCAGGGGTTCGACGAACTTGTCCTGAGCACTTCGGCTTCGCTCAGTATAAACTCAGCCGAAGGATCGAACCCGGGCGTGATAAATCACACCGCTGTAATCTGGAAGAAGCATACCCCTGGCCGAATTGACCCACCATCCGCAACGCGCGGGTGTCGCAACAGGTCCCGCGGTTATGCTATAGTATACCTTTATGAAAAGAATAATGGCTGTCGCCGCGTTTCTTCTCCTCCTGACCGCGCGCGGTTCGGCGGAAATAAAGGAGCAGATCGTCGCGGTGGTGGACGACGATATTATCACCTACTCGGAGCTCGAGAAGATTCTTGCTCCTATTTTTGAGCGGTACGAGCAGATCTATTCGGGGGCCGAGCTTTTCTCGATGCTCCAGAAGGCGCGGCGCGACGTGCTCGAGCACCTCGTGCAGGAGAAGCTCATCATCCAGGAGGGGAAGAAGCAGAACGTCCGTGCGCTCATGGGGGATGACTTTGCAAAAGAGGTGGACCGCTCCCTCACCGAGATCAAGCGGAATTTCCCGTCCGAGGAAGAGTTCCTCAAGCAACTGAAACGAGAGGGGAGCACGATCGAGCAGTTTCGGAAGCAGCAGGAGGACCGCACCTTGGTAAGGGCGATGATTATCAAGGAGGTATCCTCGAAGTGCAGCGTCTCGCCGCTCGAGGTGCGCGAGTACTACGAGACGCACAAGGGGGAGTTCACCGAGGGTGAGAAGATTCACGTGAGCCAGATCTGGATCAAGGAAAAGCCTGAAAAACCGGAAGAGGCGGAGCGATTGGCGAAGGAGATACTCGGAAGGCTCGATGCGGGGGAATCATTCGCGGAGCTTGCGAAGAAGCATTCACAATGCCCGTACGCATCGCGCGGCGGAGACTGGGGATTTATCTCGCGGGGTCACTGGAATAAGGAGCTCGAGGATGCGGCGTTTGCCCTGTCGCCCGGCCGGCATAGCGGAATTGTCAAAACCGATCTCGGCTACCATCTGATAATGCTGCACGAGAAGGTACCGGCTACTGTGAAGTCACTCAACGATGTCTACGCGGACATCGACAATAAGCTTTTCGCGGAGAAGGTGACCGAGAAACGCGACGACTGGATAAAGCGGCTGAAGAAGAAGGCGTATGTTTCAGTCGTGAAGTAGCACCCGGGGTAATGGGCCAGTCCTGATAAGCTCTCACAGCGCTTCCCCTCCCCCTCTGAAGGGGGAGGGCGAGGGGGGTGTGTGGCTCCTCCCCCCTGAAACTGAACTATTGTCTGTCGGTGAGGGGATAATGAAACGTACGCCGCGGCTTGCGATAACCATGGGGGATGCCGGAGGCATCGGGCCCGAAGTGGTTGTCAAGGCTCTTGCCCTGAGTTCAACGCGGTCCCTCTGCCGGGCGGTGGTGATCGGGGATATTGCGGTGCTCCGGAAGAGCCTTCGCCTCGCGCGTGTCAGGATCCGCCTCACCCCCGCTCGCGACGTCACAGATCCCGCAGCATCCTCCACAACGATTCCGGTGGTCAATCCCTGCGCGCCGATCCGGGCTCAACGGTGGGGCGTCGTCCGCAGCGCGTACGGCGCCGCGGCGATGGAGTACGTCCGTTTCGCCGTGGGGGAAGCCCTCGCGGGAAGGGTGGACGGCATTGTGACTGCTCCGATCTGCAAGGAGGCAATCCATCGCGCGGGCTATGATTTCGAAGGTCACACGGACTACCTTGCGCACCTCACCGGAACAAGAGATTATGCCATGATGCTCACCGGCCAGGGACTCAGTGTCATCCTGGTGACGATCCATCGCGCGCTCGCGGAGGTGAGCGGAGCGCTGAGCCGGTCGACAATCCTCCGATCTATCAGGCTTGCCCATCACGCCTGCGAGAGACTCGGCGCGCGCAGGCCGAGGATAGGAGTCTGCGGCTTCAATCCGCACGCGGGTGAGGCGGGAGCGTTCGGGAGCGAGGAGAAAGAGAAGATTGTTCCCGCAATCCGTGCGGCTGTTCGCGCGGGAATCAATGCGAAGGGGCCTTTCCCCGCCGATACGCTCTTTGTGGAAAAGAACAGGAAACGTTTTGACGCCATTGTCGCCATGTACCACGACCAGGGTTTGATTCCCCTGAAGATGCTTGCCTTCGATACGGGGGTGAACGTCACTCTCGGCCTGCCGATTGTCCGGACATCCCCCGACCACGGCACGGCCTTTGATATCGCGGGCAGGGGAATCGCCGACCCGCGCAGCATGGCGGAAGCGGTCAGGTTCGCCTCCCGGATGTGCGGCCACTCCCATGCATGAATTTGGCTCCGTCTCTCACAGCCTTACCTCGGCAAAGACCCTCCTCTCCCGTCTCGGTGTCCGGGCGAGCAGGAAGCGGGGGCAGTCATTCCTCACGAGCAATGGAATCGCGGAAAGGATCGCGGCGCTCGCCAGGCTCACGGGTTCCGACGCCGTTCTTGAGGTGGGTCCGGGACTCGGGGCGCTCACGGAGCATCTCGTTCGCGCATCGGGACGCGTCATCGCGGTGGAGAACGACCATCGCCTCGTCTCATGGCTGCGAGACGTTTTCAGGGATCAAGGAACTTTAGAGATCATCGAGGCCGATATTTTGGAGCTGGATCTTAAGGATCTGTTCAAGAGGATGGGCGAGGATGGCCGGCAGATCAAGGTTGTCTCCAATATCCCTTACTCGATCAGCGGGCCGCTCATAGGGAAGCTCCTGGAGGCCAGCACCGGCGGCGTGATCGTCCTGACGGTGCAAAAGGAGCTCGCCCGGCGGATCACCGCGTCCCCGGCCAATAAGGATTACGGGTCGTTCAGCATTTTCTGTCAGTATCATGCGGAGGTGAGAAGGGCATTCGATGTTCCTCCCGGCGCCTTCTTTCCGAGGCCGGAGGTCACCTCTTCCGTCCTCGTGTTCCAGCCGAGGCGACAGCCGCTTTTCATGGGAATCGATCCTGAAAAATTTTTCGCTTTCGTGCACCTGCTGTTCTCACAGCGGCGGAAGGCGGTGAGCACAATCCTCAAGCGCGCCATGCAAGGTACCCTGTCCCCTGATTTGCTCTTATCCGCGATAAAAGAATCAGGGATCGATCCCGGTTCCCGCGCCGAGCACCTGAGCCTGGAGCAATTTGGCGCCCTGCATCGCCTTCTTGCCAAGACGTATTAGATAATTGGCTTATCCCAAATATGTTATGTACTAAACGCGGGCATCTCAATGGGGGACTTGTTTATAAAGGATTCTTGGGCAATTGATGGTATCCAGAGCCTATAGTTTAGTGTTTAGTTAAATCCGGATAATGCTTTTTGAGCCAGCATCCAACCCGTGTTCTCAACTCAGTTGCCAGATGCAATAGTTCATCCGCTTCGCCATCACTGATTGCGCCTACGCGCTCGTACATTCCTATATTCCTCTTCTTGCGCGCCACTTCCAGTCTGCCGGAGATACCGGCACACTCTTTTCCCATAATCAGGGAAAGCGCATTGATCAGACGATAGTGATGTTCGCCCCGCGCAGGGCGAAAACCGCAGGCCGCAAGTGCAGCGGCTGCGCAACTCAAGGCAGCGCTATACGCGATATTATGTTTCCAATCCGCAGTCAAAGCGGAGCTGGAGGCCGTTGCAATATCACGATCTGCAAGAGCCAGGAGATCGGCTATTTCCTGCGTACTGGTCTTATGCTCGACCAGCCACCCTGCCTGGAGCCAGTTTTTCAAAGTCATTAGATGTACCTAGGATAAACAATTTTTTCCCATGCGCAAGGCTTGTGCAAAAATGCTGCTTCTCAGCTAACTTCTGGCGGTATTCCTTGCCAGTATATACAGTAGCGTTGATATCTCTCCCGATAGCCTCCTGCACGGGTTTCAATAACGGGATGACCCTCTTGAAAGGTATGCTTCCAATAATCATGAGATCGATATCGCTATCAGTCCTGTCACTGCCCTCGGCAAAGGAACCATAGATGAACGCAATCTTTATATCAGGGATGGCGTGTGTCAGGGCATTTTTCAGCAGGTCGGCTATCCCTGCTGTTTTCACGATGAGACCTTTAAGCTCCTGGTAAATGGGCATACCCTCATTGATCCGATAATATACCCTGTTGCCTGATACGCGACGCAGCGCAATTCCAGATTTGACGAGCGATGCAAGTTCCCGCTGAGCCGCCCCTTGACCTGTTTTACTCAGCCGTATCAATTCCCTAAAATAAAACTCCCGCTGCGGATGGAGCAGCAATATTCTTAATAATTCTTGACGGCTTTTTGGGAAAAGCGAATTGATCATTATGTACCCTTTTATGGTACAATTGTACCCTATATGAGTACAATGTCAAGTTGATTATCTTTAACATCTATATCAATCGGACTATTGGTTGCCTAATGAAATCAATGGTGGCTTCCTGACTACCTGGGTAGTTACTAATAATCAATTACACCTAGTGAGTTTTGCCATCACAGGCTCATTCCGGCCTCATCGGCGAATTGATTTCTCATCTACAGAAAGATTCTGTTTTGCTGTTTTATTGTAAGGATCACGGGTGAGAACCCGCCTCCAGAGCGTCATCGCCTCTTCTTTCCTGCCCTGCATGGCGAGGCTTGATGCGAGGTTGTTTTCGGTACCCAGATCCGCGGGATTAAAACCAAGAGCCTGTCTGAAGAAGAGTTCCGCGTCAACGGGCTTCTTCATAAGGAGCCATGCCACACCGAGGGTGTCAAGCGCCTCAGCCATCTTTGCCGGCGTAATCCCATATTTCCGAGATACCGCATTAAGATTACCCGTCTCCGGCGTCGCAATCAGCCATAGCGAGTCTATCGCACTCTGGGGAAGCCGCTGATCAATATAGTATCGGGCGAGGACAACTGAAGATTCCAAATCCGGCAAGGGCGGCCGTGAAAGATCCCGTAGGAGCGAAACACCCCGCGCGCTATTGTTGCATTGAATAAGCATCGTGCCCAGTTCCCTCTTGACCACCGTGGCTTCAATCCGCGTTTTGCGCGCCCGATCGAGCCATCCGATGCCTCCCGCGCAATCTCCCCTCGCTCCACAAGCTCGCGAGAGGGCACGCCACAGGTTTACGTCCGCAAAACTCATTGCGCCTTTAAGGAACTCCCGTTGTGCCCCGGAGAAGTTCCCCTCCCTCTGAAGGCAGAGGCCGTTATAAAACCTCACTTCTCCATCCCAGGGAGTGAGCGTCACTGCGCGATGATACACGCGCTCGGCGTCGGTCAAATAGCCCCGGGCCGAAGCATTGCGCCCAACAAGCAAAAGCCTGTCTGATATAATAAAAATAAGGCATATGATTACGCCCATTGAAAGCGACAAAGACAGCCTCGCGGACAGGCCCTGTCCTTCTTTCCGATCGATACAACCGTCATTGCCGTGCTCGCTCAGCGTAATTCCCAGCCCCGTCCCGATAAGCATCCAGAACAGGGGCGCGGTCGGCAGCGTCTGGAGGGGAAAGGCTGTGAGCCCCAGCACCGCGAAACCGGCAAGCAATCCAGCGGATGAGGCGCACCACAGTCGTTCATCCATCCTATAGTGCGTGTTATGCGCAGCACGCGCCAGGTATCTCATGCAGAGTGCCACAAATACCAGCCACAGGATCAGACCTGCGAGTCCCATCTCGGCCCACATCTGAAGGTAGTCATTGTGACTCTCCTTCACATTTATCGTGTAGCGCCTCAGCGCCGCATTCGCCGGATCTTCAAGAACACCCCCCAGGGAATCGAGGTATTTTATTTGGAAAGTGCCCAAACCGTGTCCCGCCAGTGGCCGCTCGCTAATCATCCGCCATGTGGCCTTCCAGATAAGCGCCCGCTGACACATGGAGGAGGAACGGAAGGACAGCGCAGTGCGCATTCGGTTCGCGACCGACATTGTCGTGTCACCGTGGGTAATCCACATCGTAAGCAGGGTTATCGCAAGCACGCCGCTGAGCACCCATAGGAGAGGCCGTGGACGAAGCCTCAGTGTTCCACCGGACGCAGCCAGCGCGGTGAATACTGTTGTGGCGGCGACTGCGCCCAGCCAGGCGCCGCGACTCCGCGTCAAGATCAAAGATACAACAATTGTGCCGCCACTTATGCCCCAAAGCCAACGGCGCCATGTCATCTTTTCCGCGGCGTAAAGATAGAATCCAAGGGGTAATATCAGCGCCAGATACCCACCGAGCGTGTTCTGGTAGCCGAGCGTCCCCAGCATGCGCTTCGTGATGTCCTGGCTGGATAATCCGCCGGTCACGTCGCCGAAAAGAGGGTCAACACCACGCCATTGGAGAATCGAAAGAAGCGCCTGCGCAGCCCCCGTCAGGAAGAGTATCGCCGCCGCGCGACGGCGGTCCTTCTCAGAAGACGCTATTCCGGCAAAACAAAAAAATATCACCACGCAGAGAACAACTCCCGCCGCTCTTTCACAGCCTGGAATGGGAAAATCACTCCACCCAACGGAGATGATGGCGAGACACCCCCATATGCACATGCAGACCGCCCAGAGATGGCGGGGAATAGCCCTGCGTGCACACGAGACGAACAGAGGAGCGAGCAGAGCGCAACTCAGCACGACGAGAACGAGCTTTGGGGTGTAAAAACTCCGGTCCACTGCGCGTGAGTATGCCCAGGGAGACAGGGAAATAAGCAGGAAGGCGACATTTCTCACCCCCCGGCAAAGATTCCGATGAAACATGGCCATTCCCTCGAAATCGCAAACGATATCACAACCACGCAACACTCATTCACTATATCGGTACTATTATGCCCCATGATCGTGAGCAGCACAACGGCCGTTAGGTGCAGACAGGTAATGGTTCAGTCTTGGGGGGGGACTATAATTGTAGGGGTTCTATTTACCGAACCCGGGCGCGATAAAACTTGTTCTGTCGAAGCCCCTGAGTGAAGTCGAAGGGACCTTGCCGAAGGATCGCGCCCCTACAACACAACATTATGTTTCCTCCCCCCCAAGACTGAACCATTACTTCAGACAGGAACGAGCTGGCCATGGGCGAAATCCTTCTTACGGGAGAGATGTTGATGCTGTTCGCCAGAGACGAGGAGGGCTGTGTAAGATAATCCGACAGGGTCGCCGGCGATGACCGCAGAGCGGAGGGAACGGGCTGCAGCCCCGCTTTTTACCCCTCGTGCGTCCTATGGCGGCCCTTCCATCCATTGCACGCTTACCCGACGAAAAGGGTCAAGATCATGCCCCTGATCGCGGGAACGACGCGCGGCCAGCTTTCCCTACTGCCCTATTGTGAACTTCGAGCTCACATCCAGGAACGCGTCCTGCCTGACCGTTATCTTCGTGTTCGGGTCAAAGAACGCCACGACGATCTCGTACTCTCCCTTTGGCGCACCAGGAGGCACGTTTATGGAGAGAAGCTGGCGGCCAAATCCCGCGGGAAGTCCTGAAACTTTGGTGGCAACGGGCTTGATCTTCGGGCTCAGTGTCATTATATCGAGCATCGTCCTGTCGGGCATGATAATCACCGCATAGACAGTGAACATCCTTGTGATCGGCTCGTTTATCTTGAATATCACTGTGAGCTGCTCCCCAATGCCAAAAGAAGTGTCGTTGAGCACAACCACTGCCGTCGGTATGGGAGTGGGTGTTGCCGTAGGTGCTTCCGTGGACTCCGGCGTATTTGTTGATTCGGGCCGCTGTGTAGGCATCCTGGTCGGCGCCTGCGTCGGCCGCGGCGTCATGGTGGGGGTGGCCGTAGGGGCATAAATCGCATACAGGCTGTTGTCCCTGGAGGCCACATAGATGGTGCCATTTGAACCGATGGCCGGTGACGAGTCCACATCTCCACCAGTCACATAGCTCCAAATGAGGGAGCCGGAAGAGGAAAGGGCATATATACCATCATCCTTGGAACCCACGTAAAGTGAATGCGTCCCCGCGGCCACGGAGGAGGTGATTTCGTCTCCCGTCGCATAGCTCCATGAGAACGACCCTGTAGATGACAGAGAGTAAATTCTGCCGTTATGCGAGGCGACATAGAGTTCCCGAGAACCGGCGGCCACCGATGAGGTGATATCGCTACCAGTACCGTAGCTCCATGAGAGGGTGCCGCTCAGGTCGAGGGCGTAAACATTATTATCGCTGGAGCCCACGTAGAGGGCATGCGTCCCGGCGACCACGGATGAGGAAATATCGTCACCTGTCGCGTAGCTCCATGAGAGGGCACCGTTCAGATCAATGGTGTAAATATTATTGTCACTGGAGCCGATATAGATGGCACTGGGTCCTACGGCGGGGCACGACCTTATATCATCTCCCGCAGAGTAGCTCCAGGCGATGGCTCCGGCAGAATTTAGTTTATAGAGCGCGTTATTCTTGGAGCTCACATAAACGTTACCCTCCTTATCCAGGTTTGGGGCTGAACCGCCGCCCCCCTCAATCGAGTAAGTCCACGACAGATTGCCATCAGGATTCAGTGCATAGAATATGTTGTCGTCGGAAAGTGCGTACACTTCCCCGTAGCGGCCTGTTGCGAGAGTGTTCTCGATGGTGTTGCCAGTGGCATATTCCCAGGCCACTGAGCCGTTTGAATTGAGCACGACCACCTTCGCTCCATCCGTCATGTACACCCTATCGCTCACGCCGACGAGGGGGGAGAAACTGGAATAGGCCCCGCTCAACTTATAACTCCACCGGAGACCTGCGGCTAGCGTCCCCCGATAATGGCTGTAGCCCGTGTTGCGTTCGTCGCAACGAAAAACCGGCCAGGGGCCGGGGGTCGGCGTCGGCGTCGGGGTTACGTACTTGAGACAATAGATATTATTGTCATCGGAGCCGAAAATGAACGTTTCACTGTCCGGGAGAGTTGCGGAAGAACGTATCTTATCGCCGGTTTCATAGCTCCAGTTCAAAGAACTCGCGTCAAACGAGTACATGCGTTTATCAGAGGACCCTACGGTGACGACCGCATTGTACGAACTCATGGGGGCGGTGCAGGAAGAGAAATCAATTGCATCTCCTGTCTCGTAGCTCCATAGCAAGGAGCAGTTCGTAGTGTCAATACTGTATACACGATTATCTCCCGAGCCGACATAGGCAGCATTGTAAGACCCCACGGCAGCCGATGAATCGACGAATCCCCCCGTCTCATAGCTCCACAGGAGTGAGCCAACGCTTCCCAGTTTATACAGCCGGGCATCCCCGGAACCGATCAGGATATTGTTATTATAATCGATCGCGGGGGAAGAGGTTATGCCGTCGCCCGTCTCATAGCTCCACATCAAGGAAAACCCATAGCCAAATCCATAGAGCCGGTTATCCTGCGAGCCGACATATAAATTGCCGTTATAGAAAGAGTATGAAGGAGAGCTTTGAATTGCCGCAGCGGTCTCATAGCTCCATTGCAATTCTCCAGAACTGGTTAAAGCGTACAGAAGATTATCTTCTGAACCGAATGAAATATTATTATAATACATCATGGGTGAGGACGTGACAGGCCCGCTGGACAAGTAAGACCATTTCAATGCACCGTTGCCGCTGAGTCTATAAAAAGCGCTGTCTTCGGAACCGAAGTAAATCGAATCATTACCAGTCGAGTAGTAATCATAATACGGCGACGATATGACAGCCCCTCCTGTTCCATAGCTCCATAACATAGTTCCGGACTCAGGGTCCATTTGATAAAGCCGTCCGTCGGCGGAGCCCACTGACACTTCGGCATTGTACGAACCTATATATGCATATAGCGCCGAGGACTGGACATCATCACCTGTTTCGTAGCTCCACTGAAGCATGAGTAGCTCGTTGGATGACAATGCGCGATGTTGCGCCTGCTTCCGGTGGATGGTCGGTGCGAGTTGCTTAATCTGCTCATTCGAGGGGACGATTCCGGTGTGCATCGGGTCATGCCGGAACATTGCCCAGGACGCAATGAGTGGTTGTTCGGCAATAGCCGCTCCGATCATCGCAATGGTGATTATGCTTACACATGCAATCGCTCTCATACTGTACCCTCCTTAATTGGGTTCATGGGGTTAAAATTTATAAAAATAGCCATAGGAGCATCTCCTTTACTGGCGTAGACATCATATTTCAACATTTTATGCCACGGACGTTATCGCGTATCGTGATAAATATGGGGCAAACAGGACATGATCGGCTCAAAGTAGCGCTATGCAGAAGTATTACGCAGGTAAAAGAGATACACCTAACAAACTACTCCCCCCCCCTTTTTTCGCACAATGCGCCAAAACTAAACAAACATATGTTAACATGTTGCATGTAGATGTCAATCACCCGGGGGGGGTGATTTTTAGGGGGTAAAAAGCCGAGGAAAACAAGGAAGTGAAATACGTGCATCGCGTACAAAATAACTATGCAGTAGGTGCGCCTATTTTGCAACTCATTGCTGATTAAGGAGATAAGATTATTAATCGCTACGCGGGCAATATATAATTCCACCGAGTTGAAAAATGCCGACCCCCCCGGGGGGGGGTGAGAAATGTATCGGCTTATGAAAGGTTGCATGCGGCAGCCCTACAAGTTACAGCAATTTCGCGTCAGACAGGAGAAGATCCAATCCCTTTTTCACTATCATGCTCTCAGGATAGAGCCCTCATTTTAACGCCTAAAAATCGTTTCTAAGCCCTTCTTTGAGACGTAATGGGTCACTTGGGGGTATCCCTTTCAGTTGTCATCCCCGCACTTCGACTGCGCTCAGTGTAAACTCGAGCGGGGATCCAGTATGGAACTTGGATTCCTGCTGAAGTTTACCCTCGTGAAAACGGGGGCAGGAATGACATATTCGGCAATGTACCACCCCTAAGTAACCCACTACTTTTAGACCATTAATTTGCTTGATATTTGGCAGGCAAAAGAGATATTGCGGTAAGCCCCCAACTCATCTCTCCACAACAACCTTCTCCATATCGTAGCAGACAGCTGTTGTAAAGTCGGCGCGCAGGCCGCTGGGGACGAATGCGGCAACTATGGTGTACTCACCTGGTGCAACTCCGGCAACTGTTGCATCAAGCAATCTTGTTCTGAATCCTGAGTTGATCCATGGTATCGATCTGGCGATCGGGATTATTCCTCTATGGATTCTATTTGTTTCCACGACGGATACACTCAGATTCCCGGGGCATAAAATGACGCAGTACGCATCCAGTAAAACCCGGAACTCTCTATGCACAACTATCTCGGCGCTGGATCTGTCTCCATTGTGCACAATATTTGAATTCACTGCGGCATCGAGATTGGGCAACGGTGTGGACGTGGTTGTTGGGGTAACATTGGGACTAGGCGTGGGAGTAACGGTTGGAGTAGGGGAGGGACTAACAAGAGAGAATGAGGGGTTGCCGGCCTCAACCCATGCGGTATACCACAGGTCCGCCAGGCGTTGCCCGGCGAGGTCGAGCCGCTTTTGCGCATCGGCTCCCACGAGATTGAAGAGGGTCTGATAATACTCCTCACTCTCGTTGCTTCCTGTGAGATCCTGCGCGGCACTATCTGCGTCCATAATTGCGCTGACGAGCTCCTGCCCTCCGGCGAGAATGTCGAAACCAAGCTCCACGGGATCCTCGATTGTCGTAGCGGAACCGGGCGCAGTGCTGATCGTTCCTATATACATATCCACCATGGTGCCTTCATATCTTCCGTGTATGCCGACGTTCCTCGAGTCGGATGAGAGGTTTCCGTCAAAGTTTGCGGTGGCGTGCGGCGGGCAGGTTATGTCAGCCACATAGTGCCCCAATTCCGCCGCCTGCTGATATGACGCAAGCCAATTGCGCGACCTCATGAGTGCAACGAGGTTTTCGTAATGGTCCCTGATCCCCTCCCACTGTATGACCCCGTTGCTCCTCCCGAATATCGAGCAGTAGGCAGCGTAGTCGCGCGGGACAGAGGTAAACGGAGGCGGATACTCATCGATCTTTGAATCCATGTCGCACCAATGCCTCTCGTTCTCCAGAAGATCGGTATCCTTCTGAAAATCAGGGTCAAATGCATGATCGCTGAGGAAATTTTTCATATCTCCGAACGCGTTACCGGACCCGTCGTCTACCATTTCGGGAGGAAGATTGCCGACCGCATACCGGTTGACAAGGGCATGCGCTCCTCCCCACGGGAGTGCGGTGCCGGCAAGGAGGAGAGAGAAGGCAAAAAGGGGGATGCATATACGCGCTATAGTCCGCGCAATCGGTTGAAAAGAGATACGGCGTGCGGCTAAGGATTGAGGGAATTGCTTTGCTCATAAGATGTTGCATGGGAGAGGGAGAGAAGATGTGCGGAGATGAGTTTACCCCATAAAGTGAAGCAAAGCGGAACTGGTTTTATGCAGAGATAGGGAAATTCACCCCAGGAGGGAGAATTAGTGGTGGTTTTTCTCAACGCATTCTGCTAGAATGCGTTAGGCAAACAGGAAGGAGAAAAACCACCGTGGCCATAATAGAAAAAACACTGTTCAGTTGTAAGGGGTCACTTATGGGGGGTACATTGCTTAATATGTCATTCCTGCGAAAGCAGGAATCCAGGTTTCATAGTGGATC
>JAPLCW010000069.1 GCA_026392015.1 Candidatus Auribacterota bacterium
GTATAACTGCACGGGTTTCGGGCACCTGTCCCGAATTTCCGTGCAGTTTAGCCATCATTCCGGAGAGCATTGTAAATCATATCTACTTGCAATGCAATATATTATATACTCTTTTTAGACTTTTTCAGGAGACCCTAAATAGGTGCCCAGATAGAAATATCCCCTGCGTTGCTATTCATCCCCGCCCGCCAGCCGCCCTGCATATCGGTAGACAGGGCCAATAACGGGCACGACGCCACGCGGCATCGCGTGGCCCTCTGGCGAACGGATACGTTATATCCCCACAAATCCATTGGAATTTCATCCGAATCAATTTGTCGGATGAAATTGAAGTTACTCCGGCTTAAAGAGCAAAGATCTTCTTACACGAAGATCCGGAGTTATCTCCGCAGGTGGGAAAGCGCGCAGCGCCCGCCCACCTGCGGATGAGCATATAATCAATTCTACGGCTGCCGTTGGCAGACGCACTGGCGCCAATTACCTGTAGCTATGACTGAATCACAGTCCTGTACGGCGTTCAAGTTTCCATAGCAACCAGACCCATTCCAGCCAGGGTTGTCAGGCCGGTTGGCTTCCATCGTGCATGAAGATTTGCTATGTAGGTATTCGCACGTCGCGCAAGCAATATCCCCAACGCTCCAATTTGCTGTTACGCAGGTCAAGCCAACCGCTTGACATACTAAGGTGCAAGAGGTCCCTCTCGCGCCTTCGATCCAGCATCCATTCCCGCCATCACTCCTCGGCGACCAGTAGCCATAATACGGAGCAGACTCACAACTCACCTCGTCCCATATCGGTGTCGAGGTTGGGGTTATGGTTGGGGTTATGGTTGGGGTTGGGGTTGGCGGTACAACTAATGTCCCTGTCTGCACTCCCCAGCTTCCCGGCTGCGTGCAGAAAAATGGCTTGCCCGATTCCACATTTGCGGCAGTCGTGGTTGCGCACATGGCAAATGGCGTAGCGACGGCATCGCCGATCTCCTTCGTCGTCTTCATCGTGGAGCCGGGGCCTGACGTGGGCTCCTGGAAACTACTCTGCATCGTAAGAGCGGTTCCGTTCGTCAGGTAGTCGTACAGGTTCTGGAGTGTGTACATCCCGCTCCCCGCTGATGGAGCACCGGGGGAGTCTAAGCTCCCGGCAAAGGCCGTATAAGACATACATACCGCGAACAACAGGCTCAGAGCTGCTGTGATTAACTTTTTCATTTTAGTACCAATCCTTTCTTGATTTATCTTGAAATTGGAAAAAGGTGAGATTGCCACGCACTACTTTGTGGGACTCTCAATAACCATAGGATTACACAATCACCGGAGGGGCGCGGATGGGAGAAAGTTTGGCGAGAACACTTATATAAACCGGCGTATCGTAACACCGGATACGGGCACAGAAATCGTCTCTTCCAAGCCTGAGCACACAAACAGTCCAGGCATCAGTGTTGTATCTTTCATGACTGCTTCTCAGCCCTGCTACGGGAACAGAGCCGCTGCTCATTTCAGAATTGTCAGGGCTGCCGGCGAATCTATCCTCCGATTCCGCCCCGATCCCTTTCCAGGGCCCCGGATTTGCCTTCGCAAGATACTGCACTGTTCTGCCAGGCCCGAAATGCATCCAGCCTACATTCTCTCCCCACGCATACCCGTAAAATTGGCCGCTCTCATCCAGGTACACACGCGAATGACTGGTGCGAAAATTGATCCATCCCGTAACCTCAGACCACGCATAGCCCGACAGCTTGCCTTGACCATCGTTATTGACTCCCCAGTCATAGGCATTTTCATTGGAATAGCGATTCCGTTTCAGGAGATGTCCTTCACCGAGGCATATCCAGCCGCAGTTCTCAAGCCAGACCCAGCCTGCAAATATGTTCGAGCCGATCTTCAAATCGGCGTGTGTCGTCCTGAGATTGATCCACCCTATGCTCTCCCCCCAGATCACATTGCACCCTTCGATGATTCTTCCGATCTTCGGTATAGCCATGCCCTGTCGATAAAGACCGGGATCCAAGTCAAAATCAGGGGAGATTGGAATGTTCTCACATTGGGAAAGGTGATAATTTGTGGGTACGGCATCGGTGAGAGAAGATGTGAAGAACGCTATGGCAAGGATAATGAAGGTCTTCATTTTGCAGTAGCGCTGATAAAATCAATGCACATTTATAACACCCTTACATGGCTAGCCTGCATATTTCGTGCCAACCTTGCCATTTCTCCTTCATTACTGAGAAATAGTTGTAATGAGTACCAGGTCAAAGTGTTGGAGCTATGATTGCAAAGGTGAAAACTATCGGTGGATACTAAAAATGTCGGATTTGCATACTTTGTTTACATCTCCGAACGCCAAAGATGCAAACTTTGTATACAAATCTTGTCATAACAGAATGATAGTGTTTCCAATGTTGCAAGATGGAACTATCCCATATACCGGTGCTTAAAAGAGCTGTTAATAAGAGAGGGCATATTCTCGTCCCGCACCTCGGTGTCGAGGGAAAAGCTCTGCGAGAAGCTGCCTGGACTCATAATCCTACCAAGATATTTTCATTATTGTATTCAAATGCAATTAGTTATAATTTAGCACAATAAGTTGTGAAGTTGTGCCCAAAATTAGACCGAAATAGATACCACTGTTCTGCTCAACAGGAAATTAGACTTTCTTCACAGCTCAGTTTTGTATGATCTCCCTCCATGGTCCTCATGGTTTGTGATCTCACACAGCGTCCGAGGTTAGCAGCCCTTCTCCTGTCTCTTGCATTCTGCAGCTTTC
>JAPLCW010000055.1 GCA_026392015.1 Candidatus Auribacterota bacterium
AGAAAGCTGCAGAATGCAAGAGACAGGAGAAGGGCTGCTAACCTCGGACGCTGTGTGAGATCACAAACCATGAGGACCATGGAGGGAGATCATACAAAACTGAGCTGTGAAGAAAGTCTAATTTCCTGTTGAGCAGAACACCTTCAGTTTTAAAGAACATTACCTGTCGGTTGGAACACGTTGGATGGTTAGTGTCACCACAATAATCAACAACTCTTAACATTGTTGATGAGATGCTGTTCATCCTTGCGTCTGAGAATTTGGCTTCTGTATGTTGATTTGGTGATGTCAGGGTCCCAACTGCAGCGCTAGTCATCAAATTAGTAGGCAATCCATAACCTTTTACTATTAATGTCCAGCCGCCGCCTTCGTTGGTCATATCGCAATAGGCATCAAAGGGATCACTCCCGGTCGGGTTAATGGTATAGACGCCGTCGCTTGCAGAAGGATTAGCCTCTTTAAGGGCTTTACAAGACGCATAAACCGGTACTGGTGTAGGCGTTATCGTAGGTGTGGGAGTTATCGTCGGTGTGGGGGTTATCGTCGGTGTTCCTGTCGGCATTGGTGTCCCTCCTGTCTTGACACCCCACCAACCCGGAATCGTTGAAAAATACTTTTTCCCCGGTGTTACGTCCTCAGGATAGATCTCGCACTGGTCCAGCAATGCCTTTACTGCATCACCGATTTCTTTTGTGTTCTTCATCGTCGAGCCAGGGGCTGCGCTGGGCTCCTGGAAACTGCCTTGAACGGTGAGTGCGGAACCACTAACCCAGTAGTCATACAGGTTTTGAAGCGTGTACATCCCACTCCCCGCCGAGGGCAGCCCCGGAGCGTCACTACTACCGGCAACAGCCACCCCTGCAATGCATGCCCCAAACATCGCACTTAACATTACTGCCAACAACCTTTTCATCCTTCCACCTTCCTTTCATTGTGCTGTTCTATTAATAATTTTCTACCAGAATATTCATAATTGTTTGGCTTTGAGCATGTTGTCTAACAATTACGTTCCCACCCCCGTTTCCCGGATTTTTGCTTTAAGCTTCACTTAGCCTGAACTATTCATCAAGCCGATATTCACATTATCCGGATATTCGTAACACATTGCATTGTAGAGGATTAATTTATCAAGCCCGTTCTCAGCCTGGGTTCGATAAATCGAACCCCCACATTACGCAAATGAATAATCCAGGTTAAACTCCCTTCTTCTAACCGTAAAAAGAAAATCAAACTTCTTTCTTTGCCTTAATCTCCGCGTCCACAGTTTACCCCGAGAACATTCGGGATGTCTATTTGATTCGAACAACTAAAGTAATGGGTAAGTCTTGGGGGGTATCCCTTTCACTTGTCATCCCCGCGAAAGCGGGGATCCACTATGAAACCTGGATTCCTGCTCGAGTTTACACTGAGCGCAGTCGAAGTGCAGGAATGACGTATTAAGCAATGTACCCCCCATAAGTGACCCCTTACCAACTAAAGTGTGCACCGGAGCAATCTGCGACCCCGCCCAAGCCCACCCTTCATAATAGATCTCTATGGTTCGCAGACGCATATACGGTATGCCCCCGTATTATGCCCATAGTAATCGTTGCAGTCCTGAGGATCCCCATCATTGCGCCGCTGCGTATTGCCATGTGCATAGCAATACACTAATGGGTTGTAGGCGTCAAAAGCCGAAGAGCATGTCCCATATGCACATCCGCTCTTCTTTAAATGCAACATGATGCTGCAAGAGGAGTCGTCGTTCCAATTAGTCGTGCTACACGATAGGGGCGTCGGCAGGGCTTGACATGCCGCAGTGCAACTAACGCCGTTGGCGCTATTGAACCAACAACCGCTTTGGCCGGTTCCATCATTCTTTTGTGCCCAATATCCGCCCATCGCCTCGCATCCGACTTGCTCCCATGGTGTTGCTGTTGGTGTTATTGTCGGTGTGGGAGTTATTGTCGGTGTGGGCGTCGGCGTGCCCGCAATGCACACCCTGCCTGTCTGCACTCCCCAGCTTCCCGGTAGTGTGCAGAAAAATATTTTGCCCAATTCAACATTATCCGCGGTCACATTGCACTGTCCCAAAGATGATTTAAGTGCATCCCCGATCTCCTTCGTCGTCCTCATCGTCGAGCCGGGGGCTGCGCTGGGCTCCTGAAAATAGGTTTGAACGCTGAGCGCCGTGCCGCTCACTATGTAGTCATACAGATTCTGCAGTGTGTACAGCCCGCTCCCCACCGAGGGGACGCCGGGTGAATCGATACTCCCCGCTACTGCTATTTCCCCCATGCCGACCGCGAATATCAAACTCAAAATAATTTTTGCAAACCCTATCATTTATCCACCTATCCTTTCTTGCGTTACCCTACAGAACGGCTTCTTCCTGCGACTACAGAATGCGCATCCCAATAGAACAATCATCGCATTCCCTTGGCTATAGAGTTCAAATCAGTTCGTTAGCTAATAAGAGCCAACAATATTATTTCGCCATCATATAGCCGGACTGCCCCCAACTATTAGATCCCTGATGGCAACCACTCCAGGTATCTGAATAACCAGCATAAATCATATTCTCATAACATCCATAGCTGTTCAATCCATTGTGCACAAGAGCATCGCTCGCGAGACACCAATCCACCTGCTCGTATGTATCGCGACACCTCGTGATCCCCGCTCCACCGGTAGCGCTGTCGAACGTCCGCTGGGTAACGTCGAAGTAGTCTCTATGATTATTGCAATCCAGTCTATAGAGCGTAGATCCTAAACTATTAATTACGCTATCAGCCAATTTGGCACTTCCGGATTGATTAGGAGCAGTTAGGCTGCCTACAGCACCGCTGGCCGCATGTAATCGGTTGGTGGAGATGATCCTGGCCACCAGTGTCCATCCGCCGCCGTCGGTGGTCATGTCGCAATAAGCCTGGAAGGGAGCATTTCCTCCCGGACCATCTGGGTCAATGGTGTAGAGGCCATCGCTTGCGGAGGGAATAGCCGTTTTAATGGCTTTACAGGATCCCAGAAATGGCGTCGCTGTTGGTGTCGGCATTGGTGTAGACGTTGCTGTTGGTATTAGCAGTGCGGTTCCCGTCCGAATTCCCCAACTCCCCGACTGCGTGCAGAAAAACTTCGCACCCTGCAACACTTTATCGGGAGTCACGTCGCTCTGCGATAAATTTCCATGGATGTTGTTGTAGATCTCTGTAGTTGTCTTCATTGTCGAGCCGGGGGCCGCGCCCGGTTCCCGGAAATTAGGGACAGGTGTCGCCTCTATCCCTGAATTCAGATAATCATAGATCTGCGAGAGTGAGTACATCCCGCTCCCTACCAAAGGAGCTCCCGAAGAATCAATGTTCCCCGCAATAACAATCCCCGCCAACCCTACCGCAAAAATACTACTTAGAACCACCGCCATTAACCTTCTCATTTGTCCCTTCCTTTTCTATTTTTTTCCACAAGCGAGAAGCATTGCTATTAACTTTCGCATCTGTCGAGTATATCTTTCTCTCTCTATCGCAAAAAATAGCGAATCTGCTCCTTTTCGCTGCCTGCAATTTCTGTGCCAACCCTACAGCTTTTTAGAAAATAGTTGTAATATACGTAGCTCAAAAGAATTATAAAGGAGAGGTTAGGGATAGGAAATACAGATATATCCTAAGAAGATCTGAATTGCATACTTAGTTTACACTTCCAGGTATTGAAAGTGTAAACTAAGTATGCAATTCTTGTCATATCAGAATATTATGTCCTTCAGATGACAAAATATAAATATCCCCTACGATGCAATTCATCTCTGCGCGCGGGCGAAGGGTAAACAGGCCGGTTTTTTGCCTCCGGCAGGACAGGCACCCAAGAGCATGCAATCTTCTGGCGAGCGGACAGCCAGTTACTTCTCTAATCCTCTGCTGTTGCACCTTCTTTCATCCTTCTGGCTATCTTTTCCAATCTTAACGCCAGCCCTCCCTGACAAGTGCTTGATTCCTTTGCATTATTAAAACGGATACCGAGAAGAGCTGTGAATTTAATGGTACTGCGTACCCAAAATGCTGATTTTGGCAGGGCACGAAGTACCCACCAGACTGGATTTAGCCCGGCACATCTTTCCCAATGCCGATGCAATATGCTGCATACGAATAAGATAAAATATATTTTTTAATTTAACCGCTGTTGGCACGCCGCTTGCTAAGGATTACCAGTTAGCGAGAAATAAGCGGGCAATCAGAATAAGAACAATATCTTAAGAAAGGGGGTATTCGATAAGGTTCCTGCGATTAGTCAGCAGTTGAGCGGAGATCTGTTATCGTTGAGCGTCCCCGAAGGCACGCCTGCGAGGAAATGGACCGTATCTCTCTGGCTCCTCCGGTCGGGTGCAAAGGCCTCCCCTGATAACGCATTGGCGCTGAATTCGGTCGAATCAATGCTTGAACGAACTTCCCGCCTCCGCCGCCGGTCAGCCACTGGCATATCCACATGGTGCTCTTGAGCAGCGGATTGGGATCCATAAAATATTTCCGCTAAAGGCAAATTACAATTTGCCCTTTCATCAACGCATTATATCAATTTAGAAAAAGGAGATTCCGGTATGAGATACTTCATTATTCCATTCATGGCTGCCTTGATATTGTTGCCATCTAACCACTGTGCTCGGGCCGCATCGGACGTAACTCGGTGGAATTTCAAAGATATTTCCGATAGCGACATAATAGCGCCTCTTGGAACTCCTACGTATTCGCTTAACCAGGAGGGGACACAGGTCACACTGTGCTTTGATGTGGCCATGCGTCAGACACGCGACACCGCCATGGATAACTGCTATTACAACGGCAGTGTATCAGTGGACCCCCTCAATCCCTGGCCTCAGTATCCAGGGGATGAAGATGTGACCGGGAGCATGACTTTCACTGCTTCCCTCCCGAATTCTGTATTTGTTGACTCAGGGCAAGTAATCTATAGACACCCTGATTATACGCATCCCGGTTTCCGTGTGTATGAATGCAAGATGCTCATGCGATATGCCTACGATGTGCTCCGCGGATGGGAAATGTGGTTAGATGTGAACGGACATCATCCAAAAATATATCCAATGACGATATCTTTTAATGTGAACTATAAAATCGGCGAGGATGTATTTGCACCTTTTTCTTACACGGACCTGGACTGTGATGGAGCCTCATTAGAACCGATTAAATGGCCCACAAGCAAAAGAAAAAAAGATATAGATCGCGAATGGGACATAATGCCGATAATCAAAGATTTGCAGGACCGTAGAGCCCAAGCGGATAACGATTCCGGTCTCTGCAATGTGTCGGGGACTGTGGAGTTCAACTTTAGAAACTTATACGTATTTCTCCGCGATTTCAAAAATGCTTCGTTGAATACTCTTGGGATAACGGCACGCTACGCCGATCTCTTAAGAACGAAACAGTACACGAATTACGGTCTGACTTTCAGGGACATGTGTGGCCGTATAGAAACGCGTCTTCTCGAGCAACCGGGTGCTAATCCGACTCCGATGGAGCCGCGCTCGATCCCGATCTTTCTCAACAAGTATAAAGATTATGATTACCTGCACAAACTGAAACTGGACATCCTTATCGGGGAGCTGGCGGCACTTTTGTCAGATGCTCGAAACTATGCGTCTGACGCCGGAGTGAATGAGGAAAGTGCACGGCTCAAACTTGCCGACCGGTTGGATAACATCTTGAAGAGCTACCTGATGGAGTACGACAGGGTGATCCCTATCATGGCCGACGATCCTGACGCCCCGCCCGATAACATGTTGGACGATTCAGCGGTCGAGGCGGATCCGGAGGGGGTCTGGACCAAGAGCATTAACGCGCCAGGGGGAATTGGAAAAGGATACCGCTATGCTGCGGCGAGAATGGCTTTGAGTCAGCCCCTGGCGCAGTTTACGTGGGAGCTGGAACTTCCGCGCGCGGGTACATACCGGATATATGCAAGGTGGACGGCAGAGGCCTACCGTGCATCCAATGCCGAGTACATTATAAGGAAATGGCATGGTGGAGCCCCGAGTATCATAGATACGGTGACAGTGAATCAAAAAATAGCCGGCGGCCAATGGATGCTCCTCGGCCGCTACGGGATTGAAGTCGGGGATACCCTGGATATCGTCCTCAATAACGATGGGAAGGACGGATATGTAATCGCTGATGCAATCGACTATATCTGGGAGCCAAATATAGAGGATGATAAAGTGACTATTCTTGATAACCAGCAATTGGGACTACTCACCGAGAACAAATGGAAGACAGGTGCCAATGTTCCCGGCTATTTCGGGAGTGATTACGCCTATTGCCAGGTGATTCAAAATAGTCCATCCCCCGGCCTGGCCCTGCCTGTGATGCAGGAATCGGGAGTGTACGATGTGTACCTGCGATGGACAGCGGGATCCAATCGTGCGCAGAACGGGCGCGTGGTAGTCATGCAGGACGGCAATCACGACAAGGGCGGGGGAGTACCGATCAATCAAACGTCTCCTGTGCAAAGTTCCACATGGGTGAGGGTGGGATCGGTCTCGAACGGGCTGAATTATCACCTCTGGGTATATACTCCGTACAGCAGTGACTATGGGAAGTATGTGGTTGTGGACGCGGTGAAGTTCGTGAAGAGGACATGGCTGCCCACAGCGAGCTCTCCCGCGGTGATACAGCCACCTGATGTGGCAGCCGTTCCTGTTCCCACAGCAATGCCCCAGGATGTGGAGAGATGTGAATTCAGTTTGAAGGTGAGCTCCGGGACGGTGTCGGCGGGTGAGAATCTGGGGATCAGCCTGGCGGTGCCGGCAGCCGATTCAGTGGTTGACGGGTATCTTGCCGTGAGGCTGCCAAAAGGTGCGCTGCTGGTTATAGATGGGCAGGAGAATATCGGCACAAGCGTAGAGCCTTTCATGTCAGGTGTGTCTAACGCCAGCGCTGTCAGCAAGGGGATGGAGATTGTGATTCCTGAGGGGATACCCTCGGGCGATTATATATTAGGAGCTGTGATGGTGCCTCATGGAGCGGATCCCCTCGACACCACAAATTGGCTCAGCCCGGGCCTGCAGACATCGCATGTGGCTATCTAAGAGATATATTCTCGTGCCCCCTGCCCGCACACAGGTTCGTACGCTTCGTGACTGAGAGGCAATTTGGCTGTTGCCATGCATGTGGGGCCGCGTTGTATCCTTCGTGACAAAGGCTTCTCCTATTAAAAACATGGATACACCACGCAGATTCTGGATTGACTAAGCATAGGGGATGGGACTATACTGCTTCCGAAATTTTCTTTCTTCCCAAACGAAAGGCGGTTACGTGTGAGAGCTTATGAAATCATCATGAGGAAAAGAGATGGGAAAAAACTGGAAGCGGCCGAGATCGAATTTATGATTCGTGAGTACACGAAGGATCAGATCCCCGACTACCAGATGGCTGCCTTCCTTATGGCAGTGTTCATCCGGGGAATGGAAGCCGAGGAGACCACGGCGCTCACGCTCGCGATGCTGCGGTCGGGTGACGTGATCGATCTCAGCGGGATCGGCAAGAAGACGGTGGACAAACACTCCACGGGCGGCGTCGGCGACAAGACGAGCCTCGTGCTCGCCCCGATCGTCGCTGCGAGCGGCATTCCGGTCCCGATGATGAGTGGCAGGGGCCTTGGGCACAGTGGAGGGACCCTCGACAAACTGGAATCGATTCCCGGATTCCGCACGAACCTTACAGAACAGGAATTTGTAGCCGCCGTGCGGAAGGTCGGCCTCGCCATCATCGGCCAGACGCGCGCGCTTGCACCTGCGGACAAGAAGATATACATGCTCCGCGACGTCACCGCGACGGTGGACAGCATCCCCCTCATCTGCGGGAGCATCATGAGCAAGAAGCTCGCCGCAGGTCCCGACGCTTTTGTCTTTGATATCAAGACAGGTGTCGGAGCGTTCATGAGCACCATGGAGATGGCGGAGGAGCTCGCGCGCACCATGAACGCCGTCGCGAAGAACGCGGGGAAGGATGTCGTCACGCTTATCAGCGACATGAACCAGCCGCTCGGCAAGGCGGTCGGCAACGCCCTGGAGATCCGGGAAACGATCGAAGCGCTCAAAGGAAATATCTCCTCCGACCTCAAGGATCTCGTCCTCAGCCTCGCAAGCTGGATGATGGTATTCGGGGGAGTGGCAAAGAACGCTGAGGAGGGCTATCGGCTCGCCGAATCGAACCTCTTGAACGGGAAAGGCCTTGAGAAGTTCGCACAGATGGTGCAGCAACAGGGAGGTGATCCCTCCGTTGTGGACAACCCCGATATTCTCCCCACCGCGAAGCACAGGGACGAGATCGCTTCTCCCATGGACGGTTTTGTCGCATCGGCAAATGCGCTCGAGATCGGTCTCTGTAGCGTTGCCCTTGGCGCGGGGAGGGAAAATGTGGATTCCGTAATCGACATGGGTGTCGGATTTACAATCAACAAGAAGATCGGGGATGCCGTGAAGAAGGGAGAGAGTCTTCTCACCATCCACTACAATGACAGTAAGAAAACGGAAGCAATCCGGAATCGCCTGGCAAAGGCATACCATATCGGCCCCAAGCCCGTGAAGAGGCCTCCGATGATCTATAAGGTGATCAAGCCTTAAGCGAGCTTCTCGCATTGGGGGCCAGTAACGAGAAGCCTGGAATAGCAATTGTCGCGCGTATTCCCTAATGCGCTCCCCAGGAACAGGAAGAGAATTGCCTGCGCCGGGAGATGTAGTCGGCTGAAGATGCGGATTTATCGCTACACGGCGAAACTGCGGAGAGCCCGGGAATCTTTCTTATCTGAGATAGATAATCCCCTATTTAACTGGATCGAGTCACTTGACGGGAATATTCCGTTGTGGCGTATCCTGCCCCCCTAGGGGGGCAGGGGGATCTCCCTTCCTCGAAAGCCCACACTTTAATCTACATCACCATTCCGCTGACGTAAGGGGTCACTTATGGGTGGTATCCATTTCGCTTGTCATCCACGCGAAAGCGGGGATCCATTATGAAACCTGGATTCCTGATCGAGTTTACACTGAGCGCAGTCGAAGTGCAGGAATGACATATTCAGCAATGTACCATCCATAAGTGATAATCATCCAAAGGCGAAAGGAAAGAAAGTACAATCTTCGTGCAAGGCGGCTCGGAAAGGGCGAGCCAGAAAGGAGGCGACTATGGCCTTGTACGGGGGGATGGATCTGCACGGGGACAACGTGTATGTGGCA
>JAPLCW010000189.1 GCA_026392015.1 Candidatus Auribacterota bacterium
ACCTTAAGAGCCGAAGTCGCTGCTTGGCAGCAACGACGAAATATCGCTGAAGCCAAAGTCGATTGGCGCTTCACTACTGCCGACGCCAGAATCAAATTGAAACGACTTTACCCGACATTATCAACGTGACGCGACACTAGATGGAGACGCTGATTCATGGTGTAGGAGATGTTTTGAGAACCTGAAGGACGCAATATTTGTAGAAACGCCTGAGGGCAGAATCCTTGATGTGAATAAAGCGGCATGCCAGATGCTGGGCTACTCGAAAGACGCTCTGCTCAAGATGGACGTGGCGGCGATCCTCCCTCCTGCAATTGCTTCGCAATTAGCCCGGTCGATTCAGAAGGACACGGTCAGGAAAGGCGTGTATGTAGAGACGGAGAATATGCGCAAGGACGGGACGCGCATTCCCGTCGAGGTAAGTTGTACGCTCGATGAGATAGGGGGTGAAAAACGGGTGATTGCCATCTCTCGGGATATCACGGAGCGGAAGCGCATAGAAGGTGAATTGAGCAAATATCAGGAGCACCTTGAGGATATGGTGAGGCAGCGCACGTCGGAGCTGGCGGAGAGCAAAGATCGGTTTAGGAAGATATTCGAGTTAACAAAGGATGCGATATTTATCGAGAAACCGACGGGTGAGATCCTCGATGTGAACAGGTCCGGATGCGCCATGCTGAACTATACGAGGGAAGAGCTTCTAAAGATGGACGTCTCGAAGATTGTGCCGCCGGAAGTGGCAAAGACACTTCCAAAGACTATCAAGCAGAAGACGGTGCGGGAAGGGGTGTATATAGAGACTCAGGACATGAGGAAGGATGGGAGCTATGTGCCCGTTGAGGTGAGCTGCACGCTGGTTGAGATCAAGGGACAACCGCGCGTGGTGGCGATCCTCAGGGACATAAGCGAGCGCAAGGCTGTGGAGAAGAAACTAAGGGAGAGCGAAGAATGGTTCAGGAGTATATTTAACAGCGTGAGGGATGGGATTTTTATCATGCGGACTGATCGGAGTCTGGAAGATGTCAACAGGGCGGCCTGTGAGTTATGGGGCTATAGCCACGATGAGATGCTGGTGAGGGGATTCCGGGGTATTGTTCCCGCCGAAGTGGACGCGATGCTCACGCCGTCTTTTATAGATAAGGTAATCAAAAGAGGCGGCTATATTGAAACGAAAGGAATCCGCAAAGACGGGAAGATCATCGTGATTGAAGGGGGCGCCACCTTTGTGGAGATCGGAGGGGCAAAGAAGGTTATTGTTATAGTCCACGAAATCGGGGAGCGGAAACGGGTGGAAGAGAGATTGCAGAAGAGCGAGCTCAAGTACAGGACATTGCTGGAAAATCTGCCTCAAAAGATTATTTATAAGGATGTTAATTCGGTCTATATATCGTGCAACGAGAATTTCGCCCGGGATATAAGAATGAAGCCGGAGAATGTTGTGGGGAAAACGGATTTGGATTTATATTCAAGAGAGCTTGCTGAAAGTTACAGAAAGGTTGACCGGCAGATAATAAGATCGGGAAAAACGGAATATTTTGAGGAGAAATATGCGCCGGGTGGACATGAATTGATTGTGCAAACGGTTAAAACGCCCGTGAGGGATGAAAAGGGGAGGATCTCCGGTATACTGGGGATCTTCTGGGATATCACGAAGCGGAAGCAGGATGAGGCGAAGCTGAAGAAGTACCAGCAGAAGTTGGAGGAAATGGTAGAGGAGCGGACGGGGGAGTTGACAGGGGCAAATGAGAGGTTGCGGCAGGAAATCAACGAACGGAAAGAAACGGAAAAAGCGCTCAGGGAATCAGAAGGAAGGCTGAGGGAGCAGAAGATGGCGCTCGAGAGGAAGAACATCGCTCTCGGTGAGGTGATCGAGCAGATCGAGCATGAAAAGAGACATGTTAAGGAAGACGTAGTAGTGAACGTGGAGAAACTGTTATTGCCGATCCTGCGGAAGCTGAAAGGACAGGCGACGCATGCGCATGTCGAGAGCAAATATATTGAGCTGTTGCGGCGCACGTGCGAAGAGCTGGCCTCGTCGTTTGGAAGGAAGATATCGGCGGAGAATATGCGGCTCACGCCGCGTGAGATCGAGATATGCAATATGATAAAAGGGGGTCTCTCGGGCAAGGAGATCGCCGAGCTTTTGAGAATATCCTTTAAGACAGTCGAGAGGCACCGCAATGACATAAGGAGGAAATTCAAAATTGTGGGCAAGAAGGTTAATCTCATCACTTTCCTCCAGAACATTTAGCCCGATCCGGTCCTAAAGCGGCCTCGTATAATCCCCCCGATACGCTTTTCTGTATGCGTGGAATAATATCGCTGGTGTAGTGTCCCGCAAATAACTTTACAAAGTCGTGTCATTGTGAGGAGCGAAGTGACGAAGCAATCTGATCTAAAAGCAGTTACGAGAAGATTGCCACGCCCCTTAGGGGCTCGCAATGACAAAATCTCATTTATTGCACACCTTTTGACCCGGTACCGTAGAGGAGGTTATCGGCGATATTGCCGAAAAACTAATCATCCATATTATATGGGTGATTTATGAACTAATTTGTAGTGTTGCGCAGAGACGACTATAAAAGTAGACTTTAAATATAAAAGGTGTAATGGGTCAATACTGGTGGGACGGATGTTTAGTAGATAACATGCGTAGGAGGCGTGTTATATCCAACATCTGGAGCGTATTCAATAATATCTGGAGGCGCATGACCAGTTATCGGGGCTCTGCAATTTTACAGTGTTTCTTTTTCAATCCCTCGATGATGAATAAATGTTTTTCCGGCGTGGCGGTGTGCTTATCCTATGCCCGCCGGGGGCGTGATCGACATACCGGTGCCGGGCCTCGACGGCGGGAAATGTCCGCTCACAGGCCTCGCAGAATTGCGGCCGCCATGACGTGGATGTTTGCCATTCTCGGAGTGCTGTTCCTCACTTTGCCAACTCAATGTCATGCTGACTATTGGGAGATGTGGAAACATGATAAAGGCCGTTCGTCTCAGAGCGGTTTTGCGGGGTCGCGGGATGGTTATTTGCTATGGTCGTATGCATCAGGCGGAGAAAGCAGCGATTCTTCGCCCTCGATAGACAGCGACGGAAATATATATTTTTCATCGGGGGAGTCAGGTTTTTATACTCTTGATTCATCCGGCAATTTTCGATGGAGTTATTCGACGAGCGGCTCAATATCGTGTTCCTCGCCCGCGATAGATTCGAACGGCGACTCGTTTATCCTTGGCCTCGACCGTTTCTACTCGTTTCGGTCCCTTGGCCGGCTATCCTGGTCGTACGGCATGCCGGCGCAAATCGTTGGTTCCTCCCCGGCGCTGGAGCACGATGGGAGTATTTACGTCGGCGCTTATGACAACAACCTGTATTCGCTTTCCTCCACGGGGACGCTGCGATGGAGTTATCTCACATCAGAGCGGATATATTCGTCTCCTACCATAGGATATTCGGGGGAGATTATCATAGCCGGTTTTGACAATTACCTGTACTGTATCGACTCGACAGGGTCCTTGAGCTGGAGTTACAACATTGCCGCCGATGCTTATAGTTCGGCATGCATAGGAGCGGACGGGCGCATATACTATCCGAATTCAAACGGGCTGGTTCACTGCCTGTATCCCAACGGCGGTCTCGCGTGGCAGTATCCCGTGGAAAGTGACATATTTTCATCTCCGGCGATAGATCCTAGATTGAATATATACCTGGGCGCAAGCGATAACCGGCTGTATGTGCTGACCTCCGCCGGCGCGATTTCATGGAGTTACCGCGTGGGCGAGGGGATATATTTATCTCCCTCCCTCGACAGCTGCGGCAAGGTTTGCTTCGGTTCGTTGGATAATAATATCTTCATGCTTAATTCCGATGGGTCGTTGGGGTGGAGCTATATTACCGCGGGAAATGTTGGCTATTCTTCGGCGGCGATAGGAAATAATGCCGCCACATATATTATTTCCAAAGACGGAAATTTGTACGCTTTGGGAAATGCGCCTTTGGCCACCCCGACATTGCCCCCGACAGCGACGGAAACGCCGACGATAATGCCCGGGTCAACAGAGACGCCGACGGAGTCCCCGTCACCGACCGAACCCTCGACCCAGACGTCGTCCGAAACTCCGACCGGAACTCCGACTGAGATACCCTCCGAGACGTCCACTCAGGCGGCCACGCCTGTTCCCAATGGGCCCTGGCCGATGTATGGTCATGATGTTAGGCATACGGGACAGAGCGAATATGTGTCAACTTTGACACCGGGGTTGAATTGGAGCTATAAGCTTCGATCGGCAACAGGTAGCAATTCGCCGCTGGCTATAGATTCTGATGGGAAGATATATATCGGAACTGCCAGCGCTGGTAATAACTTGTTGTGTATGAATTCGGATTGCTCGCTGTCATGGAGTTATGGTACCGGTTCAGATCTTCAGTATTCCTGCCCGGCCATAGGTGCTGAAGGGGAGATTTATTTTACTGCGGGTGACTTTAACTTGTACGCCCTGAACTCTAATTGCACATTATCGTGGACATATAAAGTCAATACGTCGATTTCCGGTAGTTCCTCGCCCGCTATAGGCTCTGATGGGGAGATTTACCTTGGCAGGCAGACGGGCCTTGGGTGCTGGGAGCCAAGCGGTTCATTGAGGTGGAGTTATAACATTGGGGTTGCACTTAATAGTTCTCCTGCGATAGGATCTGATGAGAGTGTTTATTGTGGAGGCGGTACTAACAAAATATACTGCATAACCTCAGCCTGTGGATTGTCCTGGAGCTATGCGACCGGCGCGGCTATCTATAGCAGCCCCAGCATAGATGATAGCGGGAGGATTTACATCGGTTCCAGAGATAACAACTTAGCTGCTTTGAACTCGAATAGTTCATTGGCCTGGTCTTTTAAAACTGGAGATGACGTGGATCTGAGCGCTGCCTCCATTAGTTTCAATGAAAAGATTTATGTTGGTTCCCTTGATAATAACATGTACAGCCTTAACTCGAATGGTTCATTATCCTGGAGCTATAAGACGGCGGGTGATGTCAGCGACAACTCTGCTGCGATAGATTCCGGTGGGAAGATTTATGTTGGTTCCAAGGATAATAACTTATACATCATGAACCAGAATGGATCGTTATCCTGGAGTTATAAAACTTCGGACAATAGCAGTTATTTAAGCAGGTCTGCCATAGGATCTGATGGGACTGTTTATGCTGGTGGCGGGGCAGTATTATACGCCCTATA
>JAPLCW010000078.1 GCA_026392015.1 Candidatus Auribacterota bacterium
CACATAACACCATGGCGGTATCGCGTAGTGCCTGTTGTCTTCTGGTGCACAGATAATTTTACCCGGACTAATCCATCGAGATTTCATCCGAATCAACTTGTCGGATGAAATGGAAGCTACTCCGGCTTAAAGAGCAAGGATTTTCTCCAGAGAAGATCCGGAGTTATCTCCGCAGGTGGGAAATCGCACAGCGCCCGCCCACCTGCGGATAATCAAATATGTTGTAAATGGGCGCTTCAGTCGTGCATGCACCGGACGCTGTGGGCCATCGTCACCGGCTGGGTTGATCTATACACCCCGTATGATCCATAATTCTCGAAGTCACGGCAGGGTACATCCCCGGCTATTACTGTGGCTGTCCAGTACCATCCATCATCTCCCCTATAACGGAATACGCCATCATTGCCGGCCCTCATACCTGCCATCAGCATCGTGAATCCAGAACTGTTATTACCGTTACCTACTAGCGTCGACATCCTCTCCCCTGCAGGCGCACACGACCATCCATCCCCCCTCCCGAGACATCCACTGGTCGAGAGCCCGCTCTCCAACGTATTAAACTCGCTTTCTGTGGGAAGGTGCCAGCCAGTCGGGCAAATACTGACGGCCTTCGAATGTTGATATAACAGGCCTTCATTAGTGTAAGGTCCTCCGGTGTAGTAACCACACCAACCCTTATCAGTGCCATTTTGCCAAGTTACACTACCACACGTATCGTTATAGTCTAAGTTCTCCTTCATCCAGCATTGGGTTCCGATCTGGACTGTGTTGTATCCTTTGCTATTTCTTGAATCTGTGAATGTTGTTCCGCAGGCGAAAGTTGGTGTTGGTGTTGGTGTTGGTGTTGATGTTAATGTTGGTGTTGATGTTATTGTTGGTGTTGGTGTTATTGTTGGTGTTGGTGTTGGGGTTGGCTGCATTAACCCGGTACCTGTCTGAACGCCCCAGCTTCCCGACACATGGCAGAAGAACTTTACGCCCGACTTCACATCAGCAGCCGTGGCGGGGCACTGGGTAAACAAAGCTTGCACACCATCACCGATTTCCTTCGTGGTCTTCATCGTGGAGCCGGGGGCCGACGTGGGCTCCTGAAAACTGCTCTGCACCGTGAGCGCCGCGCCGCTCGTCAGGTAGTCGTAGAGGTTCTGAAGCGTATACATCCCGCTCCCTGCCGAGGGAGCCCCCGGAGAGTCAAGGCTTCCTGCAACAGCCGTATAAGACAGGCATACCACGAACATCAAACTCAGAGCTACTGTGATTAACTTTTTCATTTTGGTACCAATCCTTTCTTGATTCATCTTGAAATTAATAAAGGCGCGATTGCCACGTCCCGCTCAGCGGGACTGCAGCCCTCGCAATGCAAAAGGATCAGATACCTACCGGAGGGGCGCGGATGGGAGATAGTTCGGCGAGATTACTTATATTCACGGGCGTATCGTAACACCGGATACATGCACAAGAATCATCTCTTCCAACTTTGAACAGACATACAGTGCAGACATCTTTGTTATATCTTTCATGGGTGATATTCAGGCCTGTCACGGGAACAGAACCGCCGCATATTTCAGAATCATCAGGGCCGCTGGCCAGTCTACCTTCCGATTCCCGCCCGATGTCTCTCCATGGCCCAGGATCGGCCTTCGCCAGATAACTCACTCTCCCGCCAGGCCCGAAATGCATCCAGCCTAAATTCTCTCCCCACGCATAGCCGTAAAACTGGCCGCTCTCATCCAAATACACTCGCGAATGATTGGTGCGAAAATTAATCCAGCCAGTGACTTCAGACCAGGCAAAGCCCGACAACTTGCCCTGTCCATCGTTGTTAACTCCCCAGTCATAGGCACCTCTGTTGGAGTACCATCCCCCATCCAGAGGCCACCCTTCACCAAGGCACACCCAGCCGCAGTTCTCAAGCCAGATCCAGCCCGCCAATATGTTCGAGCCGATCATTAATTCGGTGTGTGCCGTCCTGAGATTGACCCACCCTATGCTCTCCCCCCAGATCAAGTTGTTGCCTTCTAGGATTCTGCCAATCTTCGATTTGGCTATGCCTGGTTGCCGGAGTTCGTCGTTTTTTCCCAGGCCGGAGGAGAATGGGAAATCACCGCATTGAGGAAAGGGAGAATGGGCGGGTACGGCATTGGCAATGGAGGCTGCGAAGAGAGCGACGGCAAAGATAATGAGCGTCATAATTCTTTCCGCAGGAGTGATAAAATCGATGCACATTCACAAAACCACATATAACTAGCCTGCATTTTCCGTGCCAACTTTACAATTTTCCCTCCATTAGTGATAAATAGTCGTAATGAGTACCAGGCCAAAGAGTTGAAGCTATGATTGTAAAGGTGAAAATTCTCGAGGGATACTAAAAATGTCGGATTTGCATACTTTGTTTACACCTCTGAGCGCTAAATGTGTAAACTTTGTATACAGTTCTTGTCATATAATAATGATAATGTTACCTAGATGCCAAAATAGAAATATCCCCTGCGTTGCCATTCATCACTGCTCGTCCAGATTATTCTAGACAGGGCCAGGAACACACATAACACCATGGCGGTATCGCGTAGTGCCTGTTGTCTTCTGG
>JAPLCW010000145.1 GCA_026392015.1 Candidatus Auribacterota bacterium
CTATGCTCTCTTTTAATGCTTCAAGAAATCGCTTCCTGTCTCTGTCGTCCCGGAATATCTCTCCTCGCTCGCTCCCGCGGCTTGTAACATGGTACCATGCCCCTGGATATTCAATCCTCAGCGGTCTTGCCATGTCCGAACTGTATCACTGCTCCCCTTAGTCAATAGTAGAGGTCTGACCCTGACCCGTTTCTTCTGTTCACACCCGTCATCTGTCCTGTCCGCAGACAGACAGAGTCCGAGGGGGCACGACGCTACGCGGCATCGCGGGGAGTTCCTAGTCTCCCGGCGAACGGATAAACTATATCCGGACCAATCCATCGGGATTTCATCCGAATCCGGGAAAAGTGTGAAATTGAGGTCACTCCGCATCAAGCAGTACATTGCTGCACTGCCTGCAAGGCTGGATACAGACCCCGTGGCTAGCGGTTACTCGGACTCCGGGATCCTATCAGAGCTAGATTTCATGACCTTGCTTAGCCGCAACCGAGGTTTGAATCCCGATGCTTTCCGATGGCTAAAATGGTGCTTATCCTTCGAACAGTGCGGGGTCAGAACACAGATCGTAGGGCGTCACGGCTCACATACGCACGCCCGGCGGAGAGTTGGGTTATTCTCAGTCCCGCCGCACTGCTGGCTTGCACCCGTGCCCCTCCGATACGATTCCCCCCCGGCTTCACAATTATATTCAGGCGTGCCCGACATGGGATCCGTACGGCAGCCCATCGTCCCGTTACAATTACCGCGCATACTCCTCATGTGCACCATCACACTACACGATGTGTCGTCGTCCCAATCCTTCTGCATACAGGTTAACGGCGGGCTCAAGTTTTGACATGCCGCCGTGCAAGTCTCTGAAGATACTGTAGAAAACCAACATCCATATGCATCGCTCCCAGTTAATTGGGTCAAAGCCCAGTATCCGCCCTTCGCCTCGCATCTGGCCTGGCCCCACGTTGGTGTTGCTGTTGGCGTTATTGTGGGTGTTGTTGTTGGTGTCGGTGTCGGCACTAATTGCGCGGTTCCTGTTCGCACCCCCCAGCTCCCCGGCTGCGTGCAGAAAAATGTTACTCCTGACTTCACATCAGCCGCAGTCACCAGGCATTGGTCGTATAATGCTTTGACACCATCCCCGATCTCCTTCGCCGTTTTCATCGTGGATCCGGGCGCCGACGTCGGCTCCTGGAAATTTGTTTGCACCGGGAGCGCCGCGCCGCTTGTCAGGTAGTCGTATATGTTTTGGAGCGTGTACATCCCGCACCCCGCCGAAGGGGCTCCAGGGGAGTCAAGACTTCCGGCAATTACCACCCCTTTCATGCCCGCCGCGAACAGCACACTTAACATCACTATCATCAATCTTTTCATCTTTGCACCTTCCTTTCATTGTGCACATCTGGCCCATTTACTACTCCTGTCCAAATTATGAGTGATTATGTGATTCCTTAATCCATAATTTGGACATGAGTTCGCATTTATGTAATCTCAGAGTCTACGGCCCGCCGCATGGCTGGTGCACAGCCTTCCGGATAGTGGGGCCGCACTGAGGCATAGCGAATTGGAATTAGCTCATCGCATCACCTCCCTTCCCTCATATCCTCCGCTCCACACCTGACACACAAGATAGCGTGGGCACAAAAGATAAGCCCGTTACATGGGGATGCTCGCCATCCCTCACAGATTTACTATCGTACGTATACGACACCCGCATTTTGCCATTGATTCCCCCCGTGCACGTGACCGGCGTTGCAACCGTTATTCGTCCGGCTTCCATAACACATCTGCTCGGCACAATTGCTATACCCACTCATGCCGGGTCGGTCAGTATCATCTGGGTAGAGGTTTGCATCACACCATGTAGCGTCAGTATAATTATCTTTGCATTTACTTAACTGCGTGGAGATAGCGTCGGCTGCATTCCACGGCCTTTGTGTCCCGTCCCAATAGTCAGTGTTTCCTCCGCACGTTAAGCGGAACAAACCACCACTCGCATCACCACCAAGCTTATTGATTACGGCGTCAGCCAATTTCGCTGTGGTGTCCTGGGTGGGAGATGAGAGTGCGCCTACCGCTGTTCTCACCAAGTGGCTTTTAGTGTCTCCCTTCATACGCGCAACCAACGTCCAGCCTCCGCCGTCAGTGGTCATATCACAGTAGACATCAAAAGGATCATCTCCGCCCGGACCATCGGGGTCAATGATGTAAGTTCCATCCCCTGCAAGAGGAGTGGCTGTTTTAATGGCTTTACAGGACGCGCACATTACTGTTGGCGTTGCTGTTGGTGTTAATGTTGGTGTTTGTGTTGGTGTCGGCGTCGGCACTATCTGTGCCGTCCCCGTCTGAACTCCCCAGCTTCCGGCTTGAGTGCAGAAAAATCTTACACCCGACTTCACATCAGCACTGCTGACTGGGCACAGGTCGAATAGGGCTTTGATATCATCCCCGATTTCCTTCGTCGTCTTCATAGTCGAGCCTGGACCGGACGTGGGCTCCTGGAAACTGCTCTGCACCGCGAGCGCCGTGCCGCTCGTCAGGTAGTCATACAGGTTCTGGAGCGTGTACATCCCGCTCCCCGCCGAAGGGGCTCCCGGGGAATCAAGGCTCCCCGCTACCGCCAAACCAGACAGACCAACCGCGAACAACAAGCTGATAGCTGCGGTGATTAATTTTTTCATTTTTTAATCCATCCTTTCGCTTTTTACTTTTGGTTTTCGACTTTAAACTTTTGCTGTAGTTCCCCCTGAATTATTCATCTGCGTAGTGTAAGAGTTCGATGCACTTGTCCTGAGCGAAGTCGAAGGATCGAACCCAGGTTGAGAACGGGCTTGATAAAACTTGTCCTGTCGAAGACCCTGAGCGAAGTCGAAGGGACCTTGCCGAAGGATCAAGCCCCTACAATGCGATTTGTTACGGATATTTGGATAGTGTTAATCTCGGGTTGAGGGGCGCGGATGGTAGAAAGTTTGGCAAGACCGTTCATAAGCACCGGCGTGTTGGAACGCCGGATTTGCAAGAAGGAATCATCTCTTCCCAATCTCAGCGAACAGACTACCCAGGCATCCTTGGTGTATCTTCCAGAATTATTATTCAGGCCTGTTACAGGGATATATCCACTTCTCATTTCAGAATCATCAGCGCCCCCGGCGAATCTACTCCCACGTTCCGGCCCGATCTCTTTCCAGGGACCGGGATCGGCCTTTGCCAGATACCGAACCCTGCTCCCCGGCCCGAAATGCATCCACCCTACATTCTCTCCCCAGGCGTAGCCGTGAAATTGGCCGGTCTCATCCAGGTACACGCGTGAATGACCGGTGCGGCAACTGATCCAACCCGTGACTTCGGACCACACATAACCCGACAAGTTACCATAGCCGTCATTATTGATTCCCCAGTCATGGCTGACATGGTTGGAGTAGCGTCTCCCATCCAGAGGAAGCCCGTTACCAAGGCATACCCAACCGCAGTTCTCAAACCATATCCAGCCCGCCAGTATATTCGAGCCTATTTTTAAGTCCGCGTGTGCCGTCCTGAGATTTATCCACCCTATGCTCTCTCCCCAGATCAAACTGCTGCTTCCGATAATGCCGCCGATCTTCGGCATAACGATATCTGGTTGCGGGAGGCTAGCGGATTTTTCTAATTCAGCAAGATATGGGGAATTCTCACGCTGAGAAACGGAATCACTGGCGGGGGTGGCATTCGCCAAGGAAGACGAGAAAAAAGCTGCGGCAATGACAATGGAGGTCTTCATTTTGTCAGTGACACTGAATAATTCAAAACATGTTCACAACAACACTAACTTTTGACCTGCATTTTCCATGCCAATATGCAATTTTTATTTCATAAGCAAAAAATAGTTATAATGGATGTGAGGCGAAGCAGTTGCAATTATATGCTCAAAAATGAACATTATATCGGGAACCAGACAAAACCGGATCTGTATACTTTGTTTACACCCCGAAATGCTAAAAGTGCAAACTTAGTATGCAATTCTTGTCATATCATAATAATAATGTCCTCCACTTGAGTATTTTGAAATATTTTCTGAATTGTCATTCATTCATATCCGCCACCTGTCCTGTCCACAAGCAGACAGAGCCCGAAGGGGCATGATGCCACGCGGGATTGCGTGGCGCTCACCCCATTCTTGCCAACAGATAACTATATCCGGACGAATCCATCGGGATTTCATCCGAATCATGAAAAAGGATGAAGCTGAGATCTCTCCGCCTCAAACAGCGCGGTGCTGCAAGGCTGGATACCGAGCCCGTGGCCAGCGGTTACTCGGGCTCCGGAGTCCTACCGGAGCTGGATTCCATGACCTTGCTCGGCCGCAACCGAGGTTTGAAACCTGATCTTTCCCGACGGCTAAAATAATGCTTATCGCTCAAACAGCGCGGAGTCGGAACACAGATCGTAGGGCGTCACGGCTCACATACGCACGCCCGGCGGAGAGTTGGGTTATTCTCAGTCCCGCCGCACTGCTGGTTTGCACCCGTGCCCCTCCGATACGATTCCCCCCCGGCTTCACAATTATATTCAGGAGTGCCCGACATCGGGTCCGTACGGCAGCCCATCGTCCCGTTACAATTACCGCACATACTCCTCATGTGCGCCATCACGCTACACGATATGTCGTCGTCCCAATCCTTCTGCATACAGGTTAACGACGGGCTCAAGTTTTGACATGCCGCCGTGCAAGTCTCTGAAGATACTTGTAGAAAACCAACATCCGTATGCATCGGCTCCAGTTAACTGGGTCAAAGCCCAGTATCCGCCCTTCGCCTCACATCTGGCCTGCCCCCACGTTGGTGTTGCTGTTGGCGTTATTGTGGGTGTTGGTGTCACTGTCGGTCTCGGCAATGCAACTAACCCGACTTTCGCTATTCAGCACAAAAATTGTCGTAACTACTTGAAAATCAACGCCAGTTTATAAAAGGTCTTCACTACATCCTGCCCCTTAAAGCATATGTCCCGACCTCCGGTGGCGGCTGAGGCGGCAAACGGAGCTTG
>JAPLCW010000195.1 GCA_026392015.1 Candidatus Auribacterota bacterium
CGGAAACGATGCAGCCTGCGGCGCGCCTCAGAGAGTTCGGTCTTTTTGATGAAGCGGGTGGAACTGCGGCCATTGGCCGTATAGCTCAACTGATAATAGGGGCCGTGGCGTTTCGGCTTTCGCGGGTTCTTGCACCGACAGTCCGGATTGCCGCAGACGTTGAACTGTCGGCTGATACTCCCCGGCAGAAACGGTCCGAGACAGTGGAGGCGATCCTTGATGCGCGTGACGTTGCTTTCTGCTCTGGTCATGGCGATCTCCTTTCAATAATCGATAGCTTTAATTCGGCTATCGGAGATAGGACATAAAAAAGAGGCTCTGCAAGAACTTTTTTACTTTATATTTTCGACTGTAATCTATTGAACATCAACGAGTTACCCCCCCCATATTTGCTTCACACAGGAGCGAAAATGAGCTATGATATTGCATTGCGTTTAATGTTACATTGCGTTTGGAGAGTTGTCTTGAGAAGGAAGGGGGGTGAAATACGGGAGTAAATTTTGACAAGTTGGTTGGGTGTCCGTCGCCTGAGTGGGCGCTAAAACTGTTACCTTGATTTGAACCATGCCGAATATTTCTATTTTGTCATCAGGGGAACATTATTATTCAGATATGACAAGAGTTGTAAATAAAGTTTACAATTTTGGCTCTCGAAAGTGTAAACAAAGTATGCAATTGGTCTTTTTTGGGGGTTCGGTGTAAATGTTCAATTTGGAACCTATAGTTTTAACTTCCTATCCTCGTGCATATTACAACTATCTATATTTTCACAAAAATAATGATCAATTGGCATGAAACTTGCTATATAGTTATAGGCGGGTAAGGAAAGGTGATTTTGCAGAGTCAAGCAAGAAAGGAAGAGTACGCGAATGAAAAAAACACTCCTGGTAGCTCTGAGCCTGATGTTGCCGACAGGCCTCTCTGGTTTGGCAATTGGCGGGAGTATTGATTCTCCCGGCGCCCCAGCAGCGGGGAGCGGGATGTATTCACTATCGCAGATCTATGACTACCTGAATTCGGGGATAGACGTAACACCTATGCCCAGTTTCCAAGAACCCGGCGCGGCTCCCGGACCGACGATGAAGACCACGAAGCAGATTTACGAGGACATCAAGGCGAAATTTGCCCAGTGCAACGCTACTGCTGAAAATGTTGAGCTGGGCAAAACATTCTTCAGCACTCAGTCGGGAAGCTGGGGAGTTCAGACGGGAAAAATATGCAACGCCGGTACCCCAACCCCGACCCCAACCATAACCCCAACCGCAACCATAATGACACTCGCAGCCTCCTGCAAAGCCTGGAAAAACGCCGGGTATAACGCTGACGGCATTTACTGGATAGACCCTACTGGCGGCGGCGAATCCACTAAATTCCAGGCCTATTGCGACATGACCTACGATGGCGGCGGCTGGACCTTAGTAGTCCGCATGGTCGCTGACAGGTTGCACGTTAACGCTGCAGAAGTTGGTATATTCACGTCACCGGACCAAACCACTACTGCTAAGTTATCAGACTTGAAGATTAACCTTTTGGCGGCGGAGACATATCGGTTTACATGCGGTACCAATACGGATTACTTCAATCCATCCCCACGTACCTTCAGCGCGGTCGGATGCGGTGGCAATGCTGTTACAAGGTATAAGGACGATTACAATTCTCCTTCTTGGTTGACTGCCTCCGATCATGAGGGCCAATGCGGATTGCAGTCCTGTGGAGGGGTAGGCTGTGCAGGCGGCAACGGGGAGATAAAGAGCGTCGCGTACGACTGTCCTGCATGCGGCAACCCCTCCGGATGTTATTCGTGGGGCCCGGGCCAGGGACAGGGACAGTCCGGAACCGTATGGGCGCGTTAGACAGTTCATGGACCGCGCCCCCAAACGACGCAGAGAACCATTGACTTAATCTGATCTATTCATCAACTCTAGGTCAGACTGATTTTCATACTCGATAACACATTGAATTGTAGGGGCTTGATTCATCAAGCCCGGTCTTAACGCGGGTTCGATGAATCGAACCCCTACAAGAGGGAGATGAATAATCCAGGTTAATGGGGTGCGCTACACGAAAATATAAATGCAATTTGCAGGACAGCGCCTCGGGAACTGGGGCGGCCCGTCCGATCTAAAGCCGCAGGAGCAGGACCGCGCGTGGCCCGGTTGACTTAGTGCTCGGGGTCATAAGTTAGGTGACGTATTTCAACTGTGCGACAACAATCGCTATCAGCCCTATCATGTCATTGCGAGCCCCACGAAGTGGGGCGCGACAATCTCATCTCTATAAACCTTTGGAGCGGATTGCTTCGTCGTCCCCCCAAGCGGGACTCCTCGCAATGACATGGTGCAACGTGTTGCGCACGGGTTGCATCGCGTAACCGTATTTATGACAAGGTGTACTAAGTCTGCGCAGATGCTTTAGCCGTTCTCTATAATCGCAGGTGGACGGGCGATGCGCGCTTTCCCACCTGCGGAGATAACTCCGGATCTTCTCTGGAGAAGAACCGGCAATTTAAGGAGGGAGGAAGCATGAGAGCAACATTAGTGGTAGTTGTAAGCGTGATGATTGCGGCGAGTTTGTGCGGCACGGTGGTTGCGGGGAGTCTTGATTCACCGGGAGTTCCATCATTGGGCAGTGGGATGCATACGCTCTCTCAGGTCTATGACTACCTGAACTCGGGTGCGAAAGCGGCTGTCCCCGACAGTTTCCAGGAGCCCGCGGGGATGCCCGGCTCGACGATGAAGACATTGGAGGAAATATACCAGAACATGATGGCCAAATTTGACCGGTGCGATATTACTGCTGAAAATGTTGAGTCGGGGAAGAGGTTCTTCAGCACGCAGCCGGGAAGCTGGGGGGTTCAGACGGGAATATTAAGTGTGCTGCCGAGACCGACGGCAACCCCAACATCAACCCCAACATCAACCCCAACCCCAACATGGTCGTTAAGCGAATACAACTGCAACTACCTTTCCGGCGGCGGCTGGAACTGGTTGAACGGCGCCTGCTGGTCCCGATCCATCGCGGATGATGTTTCCTGGAACAAAGGGGTCGGTAACGACACCTCAAAAACCGGAACCTATATCTGCAACAGCGGGGGCACGTTGGAGAGCCGGATGAAAGCGGCTGTGGCGGGTCGCTGGTCGGAGATTGTCACGCAACTCAATCCACGCAACGGACATAACTATTGCCAGGAAGACAATGCTACCTGCGTGGACACTATAGCTGATGGAGCGACCGGTAAGCCATACATCTCGGCTCTGGCCATTTCCGACTGTGTGGATGGGACAAGAGACATAGGACCCGCTATTACCGGGTCTCCGACGGATGATTGGCAGGGACGTTCCGCTGTTTTGAAGACCTGGGCGACGGCGCCTGGACATTCGGCCCTTTCAGCTATGGACTATGACGGCACAAACAACGAGTACGCGGTTGCCTGTGCTGAAGCGGGGGACGCGTTCTACGAGAACCAGTCTGATTTATCCCCCGGGTCTAATTTTTCATGGGCGGCGGCGCTGGGTCAGCCGAATGGCTCCAATTGGGACGGTATTGCGCGGAGGTGTGGGAAAGGGGATGCATGTACGACCAATTGTTGTTCATCTAATGATGGCCAATGGAGCTCCGGTGGGTCCCCCTCCCATTCGTTTCGCGTGGTCGCGCGTCCGTAGCAGTGTAAGAGAGATTGGAAATGGCGGATAGTAAAAATAAGATATGCCCTGAATATTGGAAATGTATGGAGGAGGCCGGGTTCCGGGCCCTCTTGAGAGGGCGCTGGCATAAATAACTACGTTTGAAAAGGAGGGCAAAAAGTAATGAAAATTTCGATGAAGATAGGTCGCGGGTTTTGGAAATGCATGGTAGGGGCGGGGGGTTAGGGTTTCGCCTGCCCCTCTGTGCCCCGTTGTCGTTACGGGGTTAGATGCTCGCCCCGTTGGATGGCGAAGCCTATTTAATGGGGTCATTTTGAATAACCTCTGTGGTGAAGAAAAAACAATATAAACCGTCTTAGCGGTGAAAAAGGGAGGAAGAAAATATGAGAAGATTGACAGTGGTAATTATAAGCGTGATGTTCGCGGTCGGGATGGCCGGAATAGCCATAGCCGGGAGTCTTGATTCTCCGGGGCTGCCGTCAGCGGGGAGCGGGATGTACACGCTCATGGATATTTACAATTATCTGAATTCAGGGACTGTGGCGCCCACTCCCTGCCCGTTCAGGCCGCCTGACTCCGGGCCCGGCTCAACCATGAAGAACCTGAAGGAGATCTACGAAGCGATAGCCACGCCATTCCCGCAGTGCGATGCGACCGCCGCCAATGTTGAGTCGGGCAAGAAGTTCTTCAGCATGCAATCGGGAAGCTGGGGAGTTCAGACGGGGACATTAGTTGTACCGCCAACCCCAACCCCAACCCCAACCTCAACCATAACCCCAACCATAACCCCAACCTGGGGTCAGACCAGGTGCGAGGAGAAGGGCGGGACTTGGTGGCCGTTGGGAGGCGGATTGAGCGGAAGCGGATGTTGGTTCTTGTCTGACACGAAGGCTATCTCGTGTACTACGTACTGTCCGACTAAGGGGGCGGGCTTTGCCTGCCTGCAGCAGAATTGGGATGATGATTCTTCATGTTCGCTGGGGAAGGTTATGAAACCGGGCACGTATACTTGCAGGGCGATCGGAAATGAAGGGAATTATCCAATGGCCCCCGGTTTTTTTGTGCAGGCGGGCGAATGGTGGACGCGGCAGAATAGCGCTCTCGCACAGGATTGTAATTCTAGCCACTATGAACAGTACAGGTTCTGCGTCTGCCAGCCTTGAGGAGTGGATGGAGTATCCGCCTCGAACCAGCCGCAGGCCCTTGAATTGTTCGAGTTGGGCTACGTGATATCGCTGTGGGAGGCCGGTGTTCGCATTGCTCCCTGCCTCCCGCGGCTATAACTCCAAATCTTCTCAGGAGAAGATCCTTGCTCTTTAAGCCGGAGTAGCTTCCATTTCATCCGACAAGTTGATTCGGATGAAATCTCGATGGATTAGTCCGGGTAAAATTATCTGTGCACCAGAAGACAACAGGCACTACGCGATACCGCCATGGTGTTATGTG
>JAPLCW010000175.1 GCA_026392015.1 Candidatus Auribacterota bacterium
CGCCCGGAGAAAAGACATCATGGAGGACATCGTCGCGGCGACGAACATCAAGCTCAGGAAGGAGCTTCCCGAGCTGAGAGAACAGAAGTCGCAGCTTGAAAAAGAACTGGTGAAGGTGAAGACGCTGGCCGATCAGTTACTCGGGGAATGGGGCAACCTCGCGACGGAGGAAAACAAACTATTTCTAAAAGAGAAATTGAACGAGCTCGCGAAGCGGCGGAAGGAACTCGAGAGCGGCCTCGAAGACGTGGAACTGACTATCGGGGAAATCGAGCGAGAATCGGTGAGCAAGGACCTCGTCCGGCTCGCCTTGAGCAACATCATGGACGTTTTTGAGCGGGCGAATCCCTACCAGCAGAGGCAGCTCCTCAGCCTCACCCTCAACAAGGCGGTCGTCTCTGGTAACCGCATAGAACTGGCCCTGCGCGGCCGTCCGCCGGAACTCCTTGCGACGGAGCCGGAAAAAGTGATGGCGCAGAACGTAGAACGCTCTGCGCCATCGGACTGGCTCCCCGGGCAGGACTCGAACCTGCGGCACGGTGGTTACAGGTTACCCCGATGTTTCCATCAGGCCTGGACTTTCTCTTTACCTTGTCCGGCCGGGCTCGATAAATCGAGCCCCTACAGGAAATGATGACGTCCTGCACCAAATTTAGGTAGCGGGTGTAAAGTCTCTGCACTCTCTGCCGCAATCGTTCGGGTGGCCTGAAGGCCACCCTACGCGACATAAATTTACATTTTTTGCGGCGGATAGCTCAGGATTAGCATGTCCCGCATGTGCGGGATTAAGCCTTCCCTGAATTAGCCCGCTGTTCACCCACGCGTTTCCACGTGGGGCTGCCATTAAAGATCCTTCGACACGCGCAATTAAATGCGCGCGCTCAGGATCAATTTTCGCCTCTAGCGAAAATTGACAGCCACCTGCTCTACCGACTGAGCTACCGGGGAATAATACAGTGATAAGTGATTAGTGATAAGCAAGGATTATCACTGTTATGTCAAAGAGCGTGGATAGTATAGCAAAGTGGGGGTGGCGGGAAACAGAATTTGCGGCGCGGGGCCAATGGATTACATAAAAATTGCAAAATATCGCAACTGGTCCGTCTTGGAGGAAACTATAATTGTAGGGGTTCGATTTATCAAACCCGGGCGCGATAAATCGCGCCCCTACACCACATAACTGTGCGATCCCCCCCACCGTAACTGTCCCGCTGCAAAATTTCCTAATAATCTATTGTAATCTAATTATCATCTCGGTAAAATGCCCTTTGACAGGGCGGGATGTATGTTGTGACGGAATTCCCTCCAAACCATGGGAAATCTCCAGGAAAGGAGCCCCGTATGAAACGATTCCTCCCCGCAACAGGTTCGCTGATGTTCCTGTGTGTTTTGATCGGCGCGGCAAGCGGTCAGCTCGCGTCCACCCATTGGCCGATGTTCAGCCATGATATTCAGCACACCGCAGTGAGCGCATTCAACGGCCCCGCCGTGCCAGGAATATTCTGGAGCTACCGCGCTGGGGGGACAGTTTTTACCGGTGTGACATCGAGCCCGACACTTGGGAGCGATGATAAAATATACGTAGGCTTCCTGGATAACTCGATGTACTGCCTTACGTCCACCGGCAGCCTTGTATGGAGCTATCTGACAGGGGATAGCATCTTTTCCTCGGCCGCGCTCGGAACCGATGGGAGAATATTCGTCGGGTCGGAGGACAACAGCTTTTATGCCCTGACATCGGTTGGCGCGCTGAACTGGAGCTATACCACCGCCGAGGAGTTGCGATCAAGCCCCGTTCTGTCGGCTGACGGAACAATATATTTCGGTTCCGGTGACAATAAGGTATATGCCGCCACCGCTTCAGGCGCACTGCACTGGAGCTATACCACCGGCTGGTTTATCGACTCTTCCCCTGCGATTGCAGCCAATGGCGCTATACATATTGGGTCAGGTGACCAGAATGTGTATTCGCTCATGCCAGCAGGCACGCTGAACTGGAGCTATCGGACAGGATCTGTCATAGAAACTTCGCCATCTATCGCAGCGGATGGGACTATCTATACCGGCGCAGTTGATAATGCCGTGTACGCGCTTACTTCTATAGGCTCACTCAATTGGAGCTTTGCCACGCGCGACGAGATATTCAGCTCCCCCGCGGTCGGTACGGACGGCACAATCTATATCGGGTCGGACGACACCAATGTCTACTCGTTTACCCCGCAGGGAGCCCTCCGCTGGACATATACCACAGGCTCTTGGGTGGAAGGCAATCCCGTCGTTGGAGCAAATGGGAGGATATACGTCGGAAGCCTGGATACCAACCTCTACTCGCTCAATGGCAACGGTACGCTAAACTGGACTTTCAATACGGGTGCATATATATTCGGCTCAGCTGTTGTCGGTCCGAAAGAGAGGATTTTTGTGGGGACCACCGTTGAGTTCGGCTCCGAGGGTTGCCAGCTTCTGAGTATCTCAAAGAAACAGCCACTCCTGAATGTGATCTTGAGCAACGACACCCCGGCGGTGGGCGATTTCTTCACCATCGATTTGAATTGCGCGCCGGTCAGCGGCGCCTTTGACGCATACGGCGGGGTCATCATGCCGAACGGGCAATTCGAGTCGTTTGTCCTCGGAAAGCCCACCCAGCTTGTCAAGGGCGTAAAGGCGCTCGCCACGAAGGAGAAAGGCCTGAGAACTCCATTTTCCACAAGGCTTTTCCTCACGCCTATTACACCCGGCTCGGCGGGGGTTTACACGGTCATAGTGGCTCTCGTTCCGGAAGGCGTGAAGCCTACCATTCCCAACGCAATACCCGATTATATCGACCAGGAAGTAGTGGTAGTGCATTGATGGGGCGACGAGCTCCCGGAGCAGCGGTCGTACATTCTGCAACAAGGCGTTGCGGCCGTGACTTCCCGAGCTTCCGTGCGTAATGGATCAGAAGGCGTAAAAAATTAGAGAACAGCTCTAACCTGTCATTGCGAGCGAAGCGAAGCAATCTTCCAATTAGTTACAAAGAGATTGCCACGCCCCTTCGGGGCTCGCAATGACAAAATCACTGTTTTTTCACACCTTCTCAGTTATTGGGGCTCCACCCTCACCCTTCCTTCGACAAGGTCTCTTCGACTTCTCTCAGGGTCTTCGACAGGACAAGCTCCCCTCGAAGTGGGAGGGAATGTGATTTGAGACTCGCCGAAACTGGCCCATTACGACACTATCGAGTCTGTTGCGGGGGCGCATGTTGAGAGCGATGGTGCAGGATGGCTACCTTGAATAAGCTGCCTGGAGCAGATAATCTCCGGAAACTATTCCGTTCGTAAGAATCAAATGCCCTTCCCAGCTATTGTCCACTTTATCGTTCAAATCAGCGCCAGTGGCAATCTGATGAAAGCCTCCCTTAAAATTGGTGAAGGTAATGCTACGTATCGGGATCTCTTGCCCCTGCGAATTCACCAGCTTGTCGGCGCCGGGGATTAAGGATAGCGCCCTCTTCAAAATATATCCGCCATGGAGACTGTCGCTCAAGAGGAAAATGTTATCATCCGTTACCGTGATACTCCCTCCCGATTTCCCCGAACCGAATGAAATCCGTATCGCTGACGATTGAGCTATACCAGGGCCCGTGCCGTAGCTATATTTGATCGCTCTGGCTTTCCATTCCGGCCCTTGTATACCCTGGACGACCGCATACACATTATCGTCTAATCCGGTTTGCTCGACGGGGCGAAACTCCCATCCGTTGGAACCAACCATTGCAACCTTCGTTCCGTATGCGAGGCCGGCAGACAACGGTGCGGGAAATTCGCTAAAAAGAACACCGCTGATCGCCAGTGTTATAATTCCCGAAAATCTGATCCACTTCATCGGCTCACCGCCTTCGCATTCAACGTACACCGCTCTTAAGATGTTGTCAAGCCGATCGAGCAATTTAGTTACACATTCAATTGTCCCAAGAGCCAACTCAATTTCTTACTACTGCAATTTGCATGCCAACTTTGAGATTGGAATGAATATAGTTCTAATAGCTTGGGATGCAATAGAATACTGGATCAGGGCTTTATTGATAATAATGACCAAGGTGAGAATTTGAGACAAATATGTATCGCGATTGAATCATTATTGTCAGGTTGATTGAAATTTGAAGAGGTCAAAATTTAGTGAACCAAAGTTCGCAGCTAACAAACATCAATAGCGGCACTAATGCCACGCGAGAGTACTGACTCAATTTGGATGCCTTTAATTTGTGGGGGTTCGATGAACCTGTCCTGAGCACTTCTGCTGCGCTCAGTATAAACTCAGCCGAAGGGACCTTGCCAAAGGATCGTACTCCTACAACATGGCATAACTATATTCTGCATGTACTTGAGTCACTACCCACGCGAGCAGTCTATGGGCATTATTGTGTGGTATAATGGGTGGTAAAATTTTTGCATCGGGCCATGAGTATCATTTAGTCTCTGAACCGGAACTGATTGTATGATCGCAGTTGCTTTTATCCCATGGCTGCTCTTCTGGATCCTTATTTGCTTCCATAAGCTTGAAGCAGGATCTCTGGCGGGTCTAATTACGACCGTTGTCCTCATCCTCCTCGACATCGCCAAACACCGGACTATCAAGATCCTTCAGATAGGCACAGTGATCTTCTTCTTTCTCCTCGCTCTTTCCATCCCGCTATTCGGTTCCAGAGCAGTGGGGCGCTGGATTGATCTCATGGGAGGCGCCGCGCTCGCACTTACCGTCCTCAGCTCCATTCTCATCAAAAAGCCGTTCACCTTGCAGTACGCGCGTGAAACAGCTCCCAGGGAGCGCTGGAACAATCCCATTTTCCTTCACAAAAATCTGGTCTTAAGCTGGGTATGGTTCGGGGTGTTCATCTTCAACCTTAGCGTTCCAGTGGCAAATCGGATCTATCCGGGACTCCCGATGATCCTGAACTGGGTTGTTTCGTTGTGCACATTTGCCATCGCAATGAAATTCACGCACTGGTATGCCAGATATGGCGGGCCGCAGCGGTAGTCTGTCCGCGGGGCCGATCACCGAGATGGAGGCAATCATGATGAATTTCAGGCACTATCGGCTGATTTTGTTCCTGCTCGCTCTGGCCGCCAGCCAGGGCTGCGGGAAACGCGATCAAGGGCAGGATAATCTCCGGGCCCTCGAGGAAAAACACGCAAAAGAAATCGCACGGCTCGAAGAATCACACAGGGCGCGCGTGAAAACTTATGAGCAGCAGCTGGCTGCACGCGATGCGGAACTTCGCGGATTGCGAGACCAGCTTGCCGCGGCGAGAAATTCAGCCGCCGGGGCAAGAGCGGCCAAGCCTGGTTCGCCTGCGCAGTCGCCCGCAGCAGCCTCTGGACAACGCCCCCAGCCCCTCTCTGGAACACAGATGGCCTCACCATCCGCGGCGGAGGCCGGAACCTCCGCTTCCGGGAAAGAAATTGACCTACTGGAGCAGTTCGCACAAGAGTACTCGCGTTCCCTGGAAGGTTCCGACAGAGAGCAATTCGGGAAGGATCTCCAGGCGCTCATCGCATTGCTGAAGGCGCCATCGGGGGATACTCCGCCCCTCCAGCGAAAAGAGGCAATGGTGAAGGATATTCAGGAAAAAATAGGCGCCTCAAGCGACAGCCGGGAAAAGGCGGGCCTTGAAAACCGTTTGAAGCGTGTAGAGAGCGCGAGCGAGGAGGACCTCCCCGGGGTACTCAACTACCTTCAGAAAATGGACAACATCGAAAATTTGAATAAATTCATGCGGGACTATAATATTTCGAGAGATGAACTCGCCGATTATGGAATCGAGCCCCCGCCCCGGACCGGTTTCCGTCCAGAGCCGAAGGAGATCGCGAACAACTTGAAAGGTTTCGTCGAGGATTATGCCCCGCTCGTGGATCCCACCCAGCGTGAACAATACCGCAGTGATTTCGACAGCCTCGCCGCCAACCTCTCCAAAAGACTCACGGATGAAGAGGTGATGCAGGGAAAAGACCGGATGCTCAAGGATCTTCAAACGCGTTACGCGACTGCCCCTGAAAACGAGCAACAGCGCATCAAGAACCGCATCGCCCGACTGGAGAACTCCGATGTCACCGCGTTGCGACCGAGATTGCAGTTCGAGATGCTTCGTGATATCGATACGCTTGCGAAGAAGTACAACATCCCACCCAACGAGCTTCGCCAGACTGGAGTTCTTTTCCCGGGGAGACAACACAATCAGCCAATCCCGCAGTAAAAGGAGTCGCGGGTATGAAGTCGAGGCAGATGAGCACCCGCTCAATTGTTGCAGCCCTGCTTCTCATTTGACTCAAAGAAAGCGATACCCGCGCTTCGCCTCAGGATTACGTCCACGTGGAGTGCCAACCGTATAGCAAGGGCGATCCTAGTCGATGAGCAGATTGTGGAACTGTTGAGGCCCTGAGTTCCGCGGCGCGGGTCGGAGTGAAGCAGGTGGTATCGTGTAGCCGAGACTGAAGTCTCGGTTATTTTTTTAACATGCTATGTCGCGAGTGAGTAAGTTTATCACAGGCGGGATTTCAGGCTCGCCGGGGATGAAGCATCGGCTACAGGGTTTGGGCTATGGGTCTCGGGCAGGGGGTCGGCTAGGGGATTTTACTTTTCTGGGCCCGCCGGGGCTGAAGCCCCGGCTACAGAGTTTGGATTATGGGTCTCGGGCAAAGGGGGTCGGCTATGAGTCTCGGCTGTTTTATTGTTTAAGATATTTTTGGGACGTTATATAGGGATCTGCGTTATTCGTAATGGGTCAGTCTTGGGGGGTATCCCTTTCACTTGTCATCCCGGCACTTCGACTGCGCTCAGTGTAAACTCGAGCGGGGATCCACTATGAAACCTGGATTCCTGCTTTCGCAGGAATGACATATTAAGCAATGTACCCAGGGCTTCAGACTTCTCCATCAGGTGTCGCAATTGCTGGCCGCCGGCCAGCGCGAACTTTCCATAGATTTAAAAAACCTCGAGAAGATCGACAGCCGCGGTGGGGCGTGGCTGATCAGGGCAGCCCGCTCCGCCCACGCATCGGGCGCTCAGGTGAAGCTTACGAACGCCAGCGGCGCGGTGGGGGAATTCATCGAGCTCATCGGAAATCAGTTCAAGGAAATCCCGCCGCCGACTCCCTCCCATGAAGGCTTCTTCGAGCATACAGGGAAAAAGGCGATTGGGGTATGGGAAGAGGTTGTGGATGCATCGCACCTGATCGTGGACTCCGTCTACTGGTCTTTCATCGCGCCGTTCGAGGGGCGCGGATTCAGGTGGAAAGCGCTGCTTGTGGAGCTCGATGAGACGGGGGCGCGGGCCATCGGCATCGTGGCGCTCCTCAACTTCCTGCTCGGCCTCGTCATCACGATGCTCTCGGCGGCTCAGGCAAGCAGCTTCGGGGTCCAGATATTTATTGCGAATCTGGTGGTGATAGGGTTCGCCAAGGAACTCGCGGTGGTCATGACCGGCGTCGTGGTCTCAGCCCGGACGGGTTCCGCGATTGCCGCCGAGCTGGCCACGATGAAGGTATACGAGGAGATCGACGCACTTAAGGGGATGGGGTTCAGCGTGGCCAAGTTTCTGATCGCGCCGAAGGTTATCGCCATCCTGATCGCAATGCCGATCCTGACGGCAATAGGCTTCATCGTCGGCGTGGCGGGGGGATTCATTCTCGGCGTCTTCTCTCTCGGATTCACCTTCGATGTCTGGTGGAACCAGACGATCTACGCGGCAACGGTTCGCGACCTTGCCCAGGGGGGCGTCAAGTCGATCTTCTTCGCGATTATTATCGTCTTTGTCGGTTGCCACAACGGGCTCAGGGTGACGGGCGGGGCGCGGGGAGTCGGGCTTGCGACCACCAGGGCGGTGGTTATGGACGTCTTCTTTATCGTGGTGGCGGACCTAATATTCGCGCTGGTATTCTATTTCTTCCTATGATTCTCCGGGATATACGCGAAGTTGATGTCTTACATGCGGAGATGATGAGGGAATTCGGCATCTCCTGGGAGCTACTGCCAAAGCGCGCAGCTAGGATTTTTGGCTCATGACGGATTATTGTGAATGTTTACGTGTGGATACAGTATGCAACTGTTTGATAAAGAAGGAGATATTGCTGATAAAGCCCTGAATATACCCTCTCCCCTCCGACGGGGAGAGGTTTGGTGAGGGGTGTCTCCCCGGAATATGGCTTTACACCCCCACCCTGACCCTCCCCCTTCGGAGGGGGAGGGATAGATAGCACTCTCAGGGCTCACAAAAATCCGTCATGAGCCGGATTTTTGTATAGATGACAAATCCCGGCGAGGGAGATTAGGCGCTGAGAAATGAAGAATACCAAACCGATCATCGAGGTGCGCGATCTTGTGGCATGCTACGGCGAGCAGACCGTCCTGGACCGGATCTCGTTTGATGTATATCCGGATGAGATCCTCGTTGTCCTCGGCGGTTCGGGCTGCGGGAAAACAACGCTCCTCAGGCACTTGGTGGGACTCATCAAACCCGCCGCGGGGCAGATCCGCTACTGGGGGGAGGAGCTTACGAAGATGGATGAGGATGAGCTCGCGATGCTCCTCCGCAAGATCGGCATCTCATTTCAATCGGGGGCTCTCTTCAACTCGATGACGGTGGCGGAGAATGTAGCCCTCCCCATCGAAGAGTACGGCGGGATGGACAAGACACTCACCGATATCCTCGCATGGATGAAACTCAGCCTGGTGGGCCTCGGGGATTGCGGAGCACGAATGCCGGACGAGCTCTCGGGGGGCATGAAAAAGCGGGTCGGGTTTGCCCGCGCCATCGCGATGGACCCGGAGATCGTCTTCTTCGACGAGCCGTCCGCGGGGCTCGACCCGATTATGGCGGCAGGGCTGGACAAGCTCATCCTCGATATGCGCAGGCTGTTGGGAATCACCATGGTCGTCGTCACGCACGAACTCGAATCGATACGCACGGTAGCAGACAGGGTCCTCATGCTGGACCGGAGGAAAAAGATATTTGAGGGAACTCTCAAGGATGCGGAAAGCTGCTCTATCGCCCGCGTCCGCCAGTTCTTCGACAGAAAGCCTGACAAAACGATTCAGTAAAATGTTCCAGGAATATGAGAAATAAGTATACGGCCTATCACAGATCAACACAGATAACCACGCCTGCCCTCCGGTAGGCATGGATGAACACAGATACGATACTAGACAAGGGTATGCGAAGGGATAATAATTACGTGGCACAGTACGAGGGGACATTCCGGCATCCCCGTAAAGGAGAAATGCAATGGCGACAAGGACACAGACGATAAAGGTGGGAATATTCCTCATCGCGGGGTTCGCGCTCATCATTGCGATCTTCGCCGCCGCATCGCTCAAAAACCGCCAGCCGACCCAGACCTACTACATCATCTTCAATGAGAGCGTGAACGGTCTCGGGAAGGATTGCCTTGTCTACTACCGCGGCGTGCCCGTCGGAAAGGTGGAGGAGGTGCACGTGGGCGATAATAACGAGGTGATCGTGAACGTCGGGATCGTGACCTCCCGTGCCCAGCTGCGCGAGGGCACATTCGCCATGCTCGAGATCGGAAACCTCATGGGGGGCATGCAGGTCGAGCTTGCCGGCGGAACTCCAGGAGCGCCCGAGCTGCCGCCCGGTTCCACCATTCCCTCGAAGACATCGATCCTTGAGAATGTGGCCAAGGATTTGCCGAAAATACTCGAAAAGATCGCAAATATATTATCCAAGATCGATCAGTCTATCGGCGAGGTGGAGGGCGCCAAGCTCGGTGAGCTCATACGAGACGCCGACGAAACGCTCAAAACCGCCAATCCTACCTTCGCGGAGTTGACCACATTTCTTCAGACCACGCGCGGGACCATGATAAATACGGAGTACGAGATCACGCAGACGATGCGGGCGCTCCGCGAGGCAATCGCAAAGGCGGACACGCTATTCACGCAGCTGAATGAGAAGCCGTCATCGATCATCTGGGGGAGATTGATCCCGAGAAACGCGCATGTGAAGTAACCACAGCCCAAGACCAAAAGTGCAAGGTCGCTAGGAAAAGGAGATCGTGCGATGAGATCGCTCGTTAAAGTTCTGATGCTGTTCCCACTGCTCACCGTGATCGTATCCTGCAGTACGTATATGCAAACGCATTACTATGTCATGAATACCGAGCCCGATGTGCCGCAGGCCGGCGCAACGCTCCCTCTCCGTGTTGGAGTCAACGATGTCCGCGCCCCCTCCCGCTACCAGGATCAGATGTTTTATCGCACCCCGGACTATCAGGCCGGATTCTACGAATACAGCCACTGGGTTGAGCCTCCCGCGGAGATGGTGAAGAAGGCGCTGCTGCACTCACTCAAGGCCTCAGGGCTGTTTCAACGGGTCGAGTCGCTCGGTGTCGGGGCGAGGCCGGAACTCGTTCTCCAGGCAGGGATTGACAGCTTCGACCAGCTCGTCACAAAAGAGGGATTATTCGCGGAGTGCGCGTTGACGCTCAACCTCGGCCGGAGTGACAATGGGGAACTGGTATGGACGCACGAGTCACGGGTGCGTGTGAAACAGGATGGGAAGGGACAATTTGTCGCCGCGATGAACGAGGCGATGGGCAAGGCCATCCGCGAAGCCGTTACCGACATGGAAGGTTCCGAGGCGCTCAGGGAAATGGCTCAGGAGATAGCGCCGAACGAGGAATAAGTCTGTGGCCGCCGGAGGATTCCGGCGGCTTCTTCTTGTATGGTTACGGATGCAGGACGGAGGATCCCACACCCCGCAGATCACACCGTCCTGATCGAGAACTTACCGTGCAGCGCCGTTCGGTTTATTCTGAGAATGTAACAAAGCTCCTCGGCAATGTTGCGCGCGATCGCTTTAATCCTGTTGATCTCGTCCCTCTCCAGATTGAGCAGCTTGCTCTCCCGGTAATCCCGCACGAGCGAAGCGGATTCATTCACATCGTTTTTTTCCACAATGGACTCCATAATCTGCATCCGCTCCTTGTGATCCTCCGGGAGATCAGATGATTCCTCTCCCATCACCTCGATGACCTTCTTCGCCTGCTCCGCAGTCATCGGGTAGCGGAGGACACGTTCGGCCCCTTCGACCCTCACCATGAGCTTCGTGCCCATGAGCGGCGTGCGCGGGGACCGCAACACATAGTACGCTTCCTCCCCGGGAGCCCCCTCATGAAGTTCGGAAAGCTTCTTCTTCGGCATGCCGACAACCTTCACCAATCCATGCCCTTTGTATACAACAATCTCATCGATTACGAACATCTTCTCCTCCCGCATAAACAGATAGTCCTAGGATATCGCGAATGCTATACACTACCACATACACCCTCGGAATTGCATTGATAAAATAGTCAATGGCACAATAGGACAGTTAAGGGTGCTGCATTGCTGAATATGTCATTCCTGCACTTCGACTGCGCTCAGTGTAAACTCGAGCAGGAATCCAGGTTTCATAATGGATCCCCGCTTTCGCGGGGATGACAAGCGAAATAGATACCACCCATAAGTGACCCCTTACCCCTTTAATATCTTTACATCTCAGCGCGATGTCATTCCCACCCCCGTTTTCACGAGGGTAAACTTCAGCGGGAATCCAGAGTTAACCGCTTATGCGCGGGACCCCTGCTCCACGCTTTCGCGAGGACAAGTTTCGCAGGGGGTGACAACCAGTGTGAAATATTTAGCGCACGCCTTCGTAAGGACCTGCAGCCGGTATCCGCGGGGCAAGGATTCAGAAAAATTCCAGGAATAATTCCTCCAGCTCGTGAAGGGTCGTCTCTACCGAAATGCTGACCGCGGATGCGACCGCGGTGTCGCCCGGCTGGATCCCGAGAAAGGCAACCTCGCAACCGCACTGCGCGGCGAGATAGCGCGCGAAGAGAGCAAGCGAGGCGCCGTGCGTGGAGAGGGTTCCGCCACATATCTCGCCGGAACCCATGAGTCTCGCCTCTCCCGCTTCCCCGCCGAAGCGGGCCGCGTCGACCAGAAGAACCGTATCGGGCCGCATCGCCGCCGCGCCCGCAGCGTGGTTTTCGGGGGCGCTCCCTCCATCAAAGACAGATCGAACGCCGCGGGCGAGCAGTCTTTGGGCAAGCAGGCTGCCCGCGCCGTCATCCCCGCGGAGGGTATTGCCGATACCGACGACCGCGATCCGTTTTCCGGCCCGCTCACGGAGAAAACTTCCGAGGTCACTTTTCCAGCGAGAATTCACGCGTGGAGATTCTCCTGCATTTCGGGCAGAGCACCCGCACCCTGTCGCTCCGCCCGAAGTCGCCACCCCGCTCCACCGCAGCGGCGGCAGATGGGGAGAGGCTCTCGATCAACGGGAGCATGAGCGTCGGATTCGTGTAGGCGGCGGGACCAACCCTCCGTGCGATCCAGAGCAGGTGGTCCCTGGCGGCGACCATTTCTCCGCACATTTCACAGAGCACCAGTTCCTTCTCCACCGATTCCCGCAGCGCGTGGCGGTTTCCCGAGGCGATGTCGAACTTCTCCGTCATCACCACTCCCTTGCCGGTGGGGCAACTCCTGTGGCACTGGGCGCAGAAGATGCAATCGTCGTAGTGAATGGTGAGCCGGCGCACGCCCTTCCCCTCCTTGACCTCGTCTGTAATCTCAATGTCCTTCGCGGGGCAGACAATGGCGCACGCCCCGCATCCGATGCACTCCGCCGCATCGAATTGCGGGATGCCGCGGAACCCCTGTGGGACCTCCGCCTTGACGGAGGGAAAGAGGGTCGTATACCTCCGGCCGAACAGCGCCCGCAGCGCCTCTCCTAATTCACGCACCTTTGGAAATTTCATAAACAGTAGCTAGTAGTTAGTAGTGAGGCATAACATCAGATAGAGCTCTGTATTTTAGTGATCAAACCGTTCAGCATTCTGCCTATCTCTTCTACAAGCATTTCATTCGCGCCAATATCATCGATATATTTAAGATCTCTCGCCAGTAACAGATAATATTTCAGCTCGCTCAGAGAACCTTGAGCGATGTTATAGAAGTTAACTTAATCTCTCTTGCCTCTCTTATTAAACCCCTCTGCAATATTCGCCGGAACGGAGAATGCGGCCCTCCTCATCTGAATGCCGAGTCCAAATTTTTCCTCTCTAGGAAATTGTTTGGTTATCTCATAAATATTAATCACCAACTTATGCGCCTTCTGCCAGACTGTCAAATCTTCAAATTTATTAACCATTTGCTCTGTTTTCCCCTGACTACTAACTACTAGCTACTAACTACTGTTTTTCTCAGTTGCGCTGTTTTTTCCTGTGACAGCCTGATGAGGTCCGCTCCGCTCCATACCCTCTTCCCCGTGGCGCAGTCCACCGCGGCGGCGCGCTCCGTGCAGCAGTAGCATGGGTCCACCGCGGCGAGTATGATCGCGGCGTCGGAGATCGTCCCGCCCACCACCGTCTTCAGGTTCGTCGCGACATTCATATAGCTCGGCGCGCGCACCTTGTAACGCGTAGGGCGATTCGTCCCGTCGCTTTGCACGTAGTGGATAACCTCGCCGCGCGGCGCCTCGTGCCTTCCGATCCCCTCACCAGGCGGTACGCCTTTCACCCTGGCGTCGATCTCCCCCGGCGGCAGTTTCTTGAGACACTGGGCGATAATGCCGTGGGATTGGTACATCTCGAGAATCCTGACCATAACCTTGTCAAAGACATCCCCGTTCCTGCCCATGACCACCTTCCACTCGACCCGGTCATAGGCGGCGTACGGGTCATCCCGCCGGATGTCGATATCCACCCCCGACGCCCGCGCGGTCGGTCCTACCGCGCCGAACTGCCGGGCATCCTCCGCCGTCAGAACCCCCACCCCTTTCGTGCGCATATGAAGCACCGGGTCATCCGTCACCGCCTTCCGGAACATGTCGAGCGTCGGGAGGAGGGTGTCCAGCCTTTTTAGATAATCGGAGATCTCCTCGTCCCTGATGTCCCGCCGAACGCCGCCCACCTTGAACATCGCGTAGTTCTGGCGATTGCCGCTGATCCGCTCGAGGAGGTCCAGAACGATCTCCCTCGTTTTCCATGACCACATGAATAGTGTGTTGTACCCAAGGAAATGCCCCGCGAGCCCCAGCCAAAGGAGATGCGAGTGAATCCTTTCAAGCTCCCCCACGGTGGTCCGTATGTACCGCGCGCGCTCCGGGATTTCCACGCCGATGAGGTTCTCGATGGCATTGACGCCCGCAAACGGATGGCTCGTCGAACAGATCCCGCAGATCCTCTCGACTAGGAACAGGATCTGGTCGAACGACTTCGATTCGGCGAGTTTCTCAATCCCGCGGTGATTGAATCCGAGCTGAATATCGAGCTTCGTTACCCGCTCGCCATCCACGTGCAGGGTGAACTGCTCCGGCTCCTCCTGGAGCGGATGCTCGGGACCTATGTGGATAATCCTCTCAGTCATATCTCTGTATGCCCATTTCTAAGGATGTACGATGCATTATCCTTGCTCCGTCAAATCCGTGTGGGGGTGTGTGAGTAACGGAGTGTCGGAGTAATACAAAAATGTTATTCGCATGTCGCGTGACGGTTCCCTTGCCACTCCGATACTCCCACACTCCCATACCCCGATACACATAATCATTCCTTCAGATCCTCGTCTCTTCTCAGCGGGTGCTTCCCTTCCGGCCAATCATCGGCGAGGAGGAGCCTCCTCGGATCAGGGTGTCCCCTGAAGTTCACGCCGAGCATTTCGTGTATCTCGCGTTCGATCCAGTCAGCCGCTCTTGTAATGGGGGCGAGCGAGTCGATCTCCAGATCGTCCTTGGCCAGCGTCACGCGGAGCGTCAGCACCACACCCTCCGGGTCTGCGGAGAAGTGGTACAGGACCTCGACACTGAAGCGCGAATCCACACCGGAGGCGGTGATGAAACGGAGTCGGTGGGAATTAATGAGCGCATGCGCCACCTCCACGAGCCGCGCCGGGACCACGTCGCAGTATATGCGCCTCCCGTGGTGCTCGGTCCAGTTCTGGACCAATTCGCCGATCGCGCTTCTGATTTTCTCCATCGACCCGCTCATCTTCTCTCCACCGTTTCCTTTCGTAAACTTTTGCCTTCTATTTTAGACTTTCGACGGCCTTCAGAATACCACTTATGAACGCCTCCGGCTTCGGCGGGCATCCCGGGATATACACGCTTACCGGTATATATGCGTCGAGCGGCTGCATTGTATGGTAGCTTTCCTTGAACATGTGCTGACCGCACGCGCATGTCCCGCAGGCGACCACCAGGCAAGGCTTCGGCGCGGTTTCATACAGTTCCCTGATCGTGGGGGCTATCCTCCTGTTGATCGATCCGGTGACGAGGATGATGTCCGCGTGCCGGATGCTCCCCACGAGCAGGACTCCAAACCGTTCCACGTCGAAGCGTGGCGTGAGACAGTCGAGGATCTCGATATCGCAGTTATTGCACGAGCCCGTGGAGAAGTGGAACACCCACGGCGATTTTCTCAATGCCCAGCTTTTCAGACCCATAGAAACCTCTTCGTGGTCCATGATCCGCGGATAACGGGCGACGCATCACGGATTAATAATGCAACCCCCTCATCTGCAAGGGGTGTCGCACACCCCTCACCCCGACCCTTCCTTTCATAGCCGAGACTTAAGTCTCGGCTACTCTGGCGAGTGGGGAGGGGACTCCCTGTGAGGCCCTCCTACACAACCCTTTACTTAATACCCTATCACTGCAAGCACCGCGCCGGCGCACGCCGCAATAGTCATAGGGATCAGGAAGAATCGCTCCGCCTGGTCGATCCGCGCGCGCGGGTTGGTATTTCTGAGTACCGTTGCCAGCAGTACTAGTAACAGATACTGTATCGCCGTAATCGCGATACCGGGCCACCGCACTCGGATGCCTCCCATAAAAAGGGTGATGAGAAAAAGCGGCACCACCCCGAGCATCATCATTTTCATCAGCTTAAGAAGCCCGAGCATTTTCCCGGAGTACAGGATGAGCGGTCCCGAGTTTATCTCCGTATCAGCCTCGGCGCAATCAAACGGCGTGAACCGCAGCAGCGCGAGCATGCAGATGAGCGTTACGAGAAAGGAGATTATACCGGAAAAACCCGGAAGGATCATCCCGTACATCCGTTGGTACGCCACCATCTCCCCGAGACGGAGCGCCCCTCCCGCCCTTAAGGCCGGCGTGAAAACAGCAATAAGAAACGGGACCTCACAGGCGACCGCGAGCCTGAGCTCCCGGCGCGCACCGAGCGAAGCGAGTTCATTATGCGATGCGGCCCCTCCGATGATGAGCGCCACTGCCGGCGCGGCGAGGAAACAGAGTGTCAGAATCAGGCTGCCGCGCACATCCGCCGACGGATCGACTGCGGCCGCGGCGAGGAGCGCCGCCGCGCACGCCGCACCCGCGACACCGATGACCGGCGCAACGGGAAACAAGAGTCGCGAGCATCCCTCCGGTATCGTGGTCTCTTTTCCCCAGAGCTTGAGGAAATCTGCGAATGACTGATACCAGGGCGGCCCGACACGCCACTGAAGTTTGGCGGTGATTTTCCTGTCCACCCAGCTCGCCATCATGCCGAGGATTGTGATACATACCATTCCCAGGTAGATGCTGTAGCTACAGAGTAATTTCATTTGAATTATATTTTTCCCGGATACTGCACGTCCGTCATCGTGTAACCCTGCGGCCGCATCCGCCGGGACTGAAGTCCCGGCTACAGATGTTCGCTTTTCCAGAGTATGCTATTTCGCTCTTCACTTCCCGCTCTTCACCATTTTTCTGGCCCAATGGTGCGACAACACCGCCAGATGCTCATTGATAAGGTATATCCCTTTCTCGGGATCCTCCTCGACCTCCCGGTACTCCAGCGCGCCGTACGGACAGGTACAAACGCAGAGCGGAGGTTCATGCCCCGCCCTGTCGCTACAAAGATCGCAGCCCGAGAACGAGTACGGCAGCAGGTCCGGATAGATTGTCCCGAACGGGCATGCGTGCGCGCACGAGGTACAGCCGATGCATCGCATGCTGTGCCGCTCGAGGATCCCCGCGTCATCCCGCTCGAGCGCCTCGACCGGGCAGGCCCGGACGCATGTTCCGGAGTCACAGTGCCGGCAGACGAGTGCGTAGGTCACGAGCTCCCGCAGCCGGTCGATCCCCCTATTATTAGGGTGATAGTAATAGCTGCATCCCACCACGCAATCGGGGCATTCGCTGCAGATATCTAAATTTATGAAAAGACGTTTCATAGTTATATCAGCGGTAAGCGGTAAGCAATAAGTATAAAGTTATGGCTTATCGCTTATAGCTTACCGGCTTACTGCCGGTTCAAAAAAACCTCCCCCGCAGATCCTTCAATGTTCTCAAGTTCCTCGCCGACTGCTCGTCCAGAGGGTCCAGCTCGATCGCCTTCTCAAAGTGCGCCATCGCCTTGTCGATATCGCCCTTATAGTAGTACGCGCTGCCGAGATGGTAGTGTGCTGCGGCGATCTTCGGATCCATCTGGAGGACTATTTTGAACTGATCGATCGTCTCCTTGAGCAATCCCCGCCGCGCGTATGCGATGGCGAGGTGATAGTGGATGAATTTCAATGACGGATTCTGATCCAGCACGCTCCGATACATCTCGATCGCCTTGTCGAGGTGGCCCCGGTAATAATAGATGACTCCGAGCCGGAACTTGGCGAGCCATGACGAGGGATCCGCCCTGAGCGCGTCCTCATAGGCCTTGATCGCCTCTTCAAACCTGCCGAGACGGTAGTACGCCGTTCCGAGCTCGTAATACGCGATGGCAAAGTCGGGGTCCAGTTCGACCGCCTTCTTGTTCTCCTCGAGCGCCTGCTCGAGCATGTCGGTGTGGTAGTAAATGGAGGCGAGATCCCGGTGCGCGCGGGAGTCCGCGGGGTTGAGCTTGATCGCCGCCTTGTACTCCTTCACCGCTTCCTCCACCGCTCCGTGCCGGAGGGCGATGTAGCCCCTGTCGAGGTGCACCGCGGCATCCGTCTTCTTGAGCTCCATGCCGCACTTGCCACAGAATTTATTTTTATCCTGATTAGACGATTTACAATTCGGGCATTTTATCATGATAGCTCCTCCTTCGGGAAACTACAGCCATAAGCTTTAAGCAATACGCAGTAAATGATAATGCAGTTTCTATCTTACAGCTTATAGCTTACCGCTTACAGCTGATCTACTCCCAGACCTCTCTTAAATCCTCCACCTGCTCGTAAGTGAATACGGGACCGTCTTTACAGGCATAGTAGCTGCCGATTCGGCAGTGGCCGCACTTCCCTATGCCGCAGCTCATGTTCTTCTCCATGGAGAGGTAAATGTTCTTCGGGGTGAAGCCGATGTCGAGCAGCGCGAACGTAGCGAACTTCATCATGATCGGAGGCCCGCAGACGACGGCAACCGCCTCGTGGGGATCGCAAACGGAATTCGCCAGGATTGCCGTCACGAGCCCCACATCACCCCTCCAGCCGCTGTCTCCGTGGTCAACCGTGACCTTCACATCGAGCTTCCCGTCCTCCCGCCAATTCTGTATCTCATTCTTGTAGAGAATATCCTGCGGCGTGCGCGACCCGTAGCGCAGGGCGACACTCCTGTAGAGGTCGATATCGTGCCGGAGCGTGAGAAGCAGCGATCTGAGCGGCGCGAGGCCGACCCCTCCTCCGCAGATCAGTATCTCCTTCCCCCTGAACTGTTCCAGCGGATAACCTTTCCCGTAAGGCCCCCTCACCCCGACGCTCTGGCCTTTCCCCAGCTCGTGGAGCGCGCTCGTGACCTTTCCCACCTTCATCACGGTAAGCTCCAGCGGTCCCGCGGAGTACTGCGATGAGGAGGGGGTGAACGGCGCCTCGCCGACGCCCGGCACGGTGAGCTCGACAAATTGCCCCGTGCGGAATGCGATTGGTGTTTCCGGCAGGAGCGTGAAGCTCCTAATAGTGGAGCTCTCCGCCACCACCTTCTCTATCCTCGCCCTGATCGGGATATATGGGTTTTCCATATTTTAACTTTTCACCACAGAGGCACGGAGAACATAGCGCGGCCATTGGCCGCAATCAAATCCATCTGTGCTATATCTGTGTTCATCAGTGATGCACATTGAAGTTTTAACGGGAACCACAGATTCACACAGATAACTGCGGATTCACACAGCTAAAGCTACATACTGTAAAATAATGAGTTACTGATTCAAAAGAAAAAATCTTTGCTAAAAAAACATTTTGACGTGAGTAGTACAGAGACACCAAAACTTTAAAACGCGACTTCTATTCAGGGTTCCGATTCTCCGTGTCCTCCGTGCCTCCGTGGTAGAATTTTATTTGCAGCCGCTCAACTTCTTCAGAACTTCCCGCATGTCGATTTTTCCGATGCACGCCTCGACGCAGCGGCCGCACCCGGTGCAGCCGCTCACCCCCATCACGGTGGGGCCGAAGTGAAGCTTCTTCTCGTATCTGTTGCGGAGGCGCTGGTAGAGCTCCGGCCGGGGATTTGACCCTCCGCCCACCCTTGCGAACCCCTTATACTGGCATGCATCCCAGTTCCTGAGCCTGCTGAATTTTTCTCTTCCCTGTTCGGAGAGGAGGAAGCAATGGCAGGTCGGGCAGACAAAATTGCACGCGCCGCACTCGACGCATCGCTCCGCCTCTTCGCCCCATACGTGGGACTCGTAGACGCGTTCCATGAGCTCTTTTGTTGCGCCCCCCCAGAGATACCCATGCTCCCTCTGGTGCTGCTCGAGGGCCGACACCATTTTCTTTCGATCGGAAGCGAGCTTCGCGAGCTGATCGCGCGTCGGCGCCGAAAAATAGTTCTTGAAGCGGTTTGCGATCTGCCCTCCCCGCGCGCTCCCCGCATGCACGACGTATCCCCCCTTGACAGGCGAGAGGTTGAGGTCGTATCCCCTCTCCGGGTGGGGCTTCCCGCCTACGAGGGTGCAGAAACAGACATCCTTGTACTCGGTACAGTCGGAGGAGATGATGAGGAGCTCCTGCCGATTCTTCATATAAAATGGGTCGCTCACATCGCCCCCGAATGCAAAATCAAGGACGGCGAGTCCGTTCAGGTCGCATGCCTTCGCCCCCACGACGATGTTCCGCGTCCCCCCCCCAGCCATGATTTCCTTTTCCCCCTCGCCGAAATAGTCGCACACCTTGAGGCGCGGCTCGAAGAGAAGGAACTTGAACGACTGCGCCATCCGGTACCGGATGAACGGGATCTCCGGCATCTTCCCGCTCTCGCATACGGTGAGGTGATAGTCCTCGCCGAGCGGGCGCGGAAAATAGACGCGGGAGGAGCGTGCGAGCTCGTCCATGAATTCGAGGAAACCGGTTTCAGTGATGAAGTATGTCTGCATGATTCCTGAGTCGGAACTTTTCAAATGTGAATAACGAATCGACGCCCACAACCGAAATCATCCGTGCGCATCTGTGTTGTCAAGCCACAGAGAGCACAGAGAATTTTGATGTGACCTCTTTAATTTTAATCAGGCTTCTCAATTGTGGAAGGGGCATCTTGCCCCGATTATCGCGGCGGGAAGCCGCTCCCACATTTATCCAAATTCCCAAACTGATCTATTCATCAACCCGATATTAACATTATCGAAATATTCGTAACACATTGCACTGTAGGGGCTTGATCCTTCGGAAAGGTCCCTTCGACTTCGCTCAGGGTCTTCGACAGGACAAGTTTTATCAAGCCCGTTCTCAACCTGGGTTCGATAAATCGAACCCCTACACTACGCAGATGAATAATTCAGGCTAAACATTTAATTAGTTATGACGTAATTAAAATATTCTCGGTGTCCTCTGTGGCTATATCTTTTTAGCTGCGGGCCGCGGCCGCGCTCTTGCCGCGCAGGCCGCGCAGGAAATCCTCAATACGATCCATTGCCTCTTTGAGATTTTCGTAGCTGGATGCGTACGAGATTCTGATGAATCCCTCCCCCACGCGCCCGAAGGCGGTGCCGGGAACGACGGCGACCTTCTTCTGCTCGAGAAGCCGCTGGGAAAAGCTCTTTGAATCGAGGCCCGTCGATGCGATACTGGGGAATATGTAGAATGCCCCATCGGGCTTCGCGCATGGCAATCCCATCACGTTCAGGCGCTCGCAGACCAGCCTCCTCCGCCTTGCGTACTCCCTCTTCATCTCCTGAACGTCACTCTCCCCGCGACGCAGGGCTTCGCAGGCGGCGACCTGTCCGGTCGTCGAGGCACACATGATTGTGTACTGGTGAATCTTTGTCATCGCGGCGATGACCTCCCTGGGCCCGGCCGCGTAGCCGATCCTCCATCCCGTCATGGCGTATGCCTTCGAGAAGCCGTTGAGGTATACCGTCCTCTCCTTCATCCCCGGCAGCGTCGGCAACGGGATATGCTCGAAGTCGTAGGTAAGCTCGCCGTAAATCTCGTCGCTCAGCACGATGAGATCGGTCCCGCGTATCACGCTCGCGAGCGCTTCGAGCTCCTTCGCCCTGTAGGAAGCCCCTGTGGGGTTGGATGGGTAGTTGAGGATGACCCCGCGTACGGAGCGGTGGAGGCTCCTGCGGAGCGCCTCGGGAGTGAGCCGAAACCCCTCCTTCTCCAATGTCTCGATGCAGACCGGGTCTCCTCCCGCGAGGCTCACCATCGGTGCGTAGGAGACGAAGCTCGGCTGCGGGACCAGGAATTTATCATTCCTCTCGAGGATCGCCCTCACCGCGAGGTCCAGCGCCTCGCTCACGCCGACGGTGACCAGGATCTCCTCTTCGGGATCATATTCGAGACCGTGGCGCGATTTGAGGAACTCCGAAATCGCCACCCTGAGCTCGCGCAACCCCTTGTTTGAGGTGTAGGAGGTGAACCCCTGCTCGAGAGAGTAGATCCCGGTCTCCCGGATATGCCAGGGGGTATCGAAATCAGGCTCCCCCACGCCGAGAGAGATGACGTCATCCATCCCGATCACGAGATCGAAAAACGCCCTGATACCCGAGGGCGGCATCTCCCTCACGCGCTTGGCTATTTTTATCTTCATGATAAATAGGTTACCTAAACTTATTATTACCGCAGAGGCGCAGAGAACGCAAAGGAAACACAGAAAATAATCAGGTCTCCTTTAATCCGAGTACTCGGCGGCAAATGCCATCTTTCAATATCGAAACGTTGGAATTTATCAGCAAACCGATCTTCCAGCCCCCGACCTTCAAGTATGTCAATAATTGAGCATCATGAATAGGAGCGATCACATCTAATGCCTTGATCTCGACAACAATCTGGCCTAATACCAGTATGTCGACTCGATAGCCGCAATTTAACTGAATGCCCTTAATATTCAAGGGGAACGACTTTTTGACGCTCAAACGGAATCCGGCGTAATGTCAACTCATGGCAAAGACACTCCTCATATGTGGATTCCAAGAGTCCTGGACCGAAATGACGATGAACCTCGATTGCCGCCCCTATGATTTGCTCGGTAGACTGATTAAGTTCAGAGCCCTTCACTAATCCTCCACCAGTCTCTGCGTTCTCTGCGTCTCCGCGGTGAAATACTAATATATTTTATGCTACGGGGTGACCGCCAGCCGTCTGTCTTTCGGCTTTCCAACAAGCATATCCCCGTCTTCCTTGTATTTTTTGAGGAGAAAATGCGTCACCGTTCCCTGGACATTCTCCATCGGCGCGAGCTTCTCCGCGACAAAACTGCCGATGCTCTGGATGTCGCTGCCCTCGACGGTGAGGAGCAGGTCGTATCCGCCGGAGAGCAGGTAGCAGCACTTGACCTCGGGGAAGAGGTAGATGCGCTCCGCAATCCTGTCGAATCCCACGTTCTTTTGCGGGATCGTCTTCACCTCGATGAGCGCGCGCACCGGACGCTCCTCCTTGGACAGCGCCTCACTGTTCACCACCGCCTTGTATTTGAGGATAACCCCCTCCTTCTCGAGCCGCCGGATCTCTTTCTTCACCTCCGCGGGGGTCAACCCGAGAAGGGAGGCCATTTCCTCCGGAGTTGTCCGTGCATCCTTCTGAAGAATCTCAAGAATTTCTTTCATCATGGCACACACCCTCCTCTCTATTGCTGTTATTATATCCACTAAAAGCGGTTAACGCACTTAATAATTTGATTCAGGGGCGGGCATATGAGGGTAGTGGCTTAATTTGGGTGGCGTTGATTTGCAGGGGTTCGACGAACTTGTCCTGAGCACTTCGGCTGCGCTCAGTATAAACTCGGCCGAAGGATCGAACCCGGGCGCGATAAAACTTGTCCTGAGCTTGCCGAAGGATCACGCCCCTACAACATAGAATGATTAAAAGGGGATACTTACGTCTATGGCTGGATCTTCGCGGTGTTATCCATGTCGGTTACGAGGACGCCCTCACACGAGCTTTTCGGAGTCCTGACCCTGACATGGTATCCCGTCGCCCTCACGCGGTCGCCCGAGCGATATTCTCCCCTCTTCCCCCCATGGTAGATGATGAGTGCGGAATTGCCGGGGAGCGTCGTGGTTCCTATCCGCGCGTCCGAGATTGGAAGGTAGGTGGGCATGAATCCGGTATGGTCATCGTTGGCGATGGTCGCGGTGGCTTCGATGCCGGAAGCGAGGATCTCCATTTCGAAGCGCGGCAACGGGATCTCTTCCGGGCGCGTGTACGAAAAGAACGGGCAGATCATGTTCCCGGCGTCATCGTAGAATCGTATCGCCCAGAGAATTCCCATCTCGAAGACCTGACGCTTGGGGTCCTTCACAATCTCATAGATTCCGGAGAGCGACTTTCTGAGAGCCGCCACACTCCCGTAAAAAACCAGATCGAAATCGTGCGCGGCGGCGAGATTCCCGAACGCCATCGAACCGGTGCAACCGATCATGTCAGGATCGATCCCGAGGAGCTTGCCGGTAGCACGCATCGTCGCGTCGATGTCCGGCCGCCGCGTGCGTATGATCTCGAGGGAACGCAGCGGCGGGATGTAGCCGATGAAATCGTCGAGGTTGAAAAGGCACTTGTTCTCCGCGAAGACCGGCTTGCCGACCTGAGAAGAGGGGTCGATCTTGCTGTATATCTCGAGCTGCTCCCTAAATGGGATCCACTTCTCGTCTTTTGCGCCGTACTGCTTGATGATGCTCGAGTAGGTGACGCCGAAAAACTTCTTGGTCCCGCTCGGATCAGGGATGTAAATAATATTGGAGATGAGCTTCCCCTCGGGGTGGAAATACCCTTCAGCGAAAGCGAGGAGGCCGTCGTTACGCAGGAAAAAGTTTGCGTCGCGGATCTCCTTGAGTTCCGAAATGGGCACTACGAAATCCCTGAAATCGGGATGCCTGCGAACCTGCGCCATCAACTCTTTATTGTCTTTTCCGTATATCATCTTGCCTTTGTCTCCCGGCTTTAAACCTTGCACCGCACACTACATCATCTTGCATTTTTTCTCCGAGCCTTACACCTTAAACTTTACACTAGATCATCTCTCATTTCTCTTCTAGCCTTACACCTTACACTGTTTTTCCGATGTCCCCGATATTCGTCGTCAGCACCGCCTCATACTCCTCGCGTTGCGTTCGGGATGCGCCGCTTCCTTTGAATGTCCGTATCAGGACATGGTTCCCCCGCCCGACTATCCTGTTCCCCTCGACGTAATCCCCCCGCTCGCCGCCATGGTAAAGAATCAACTTGAGATTTCCACGAAAACCCTTGCCGTCAAGCGTGACCTTCTCAAGCTCCATAATCGACGGGTTGTAGGAGTTATGCGTATGGTCCACGACCGTCCCCTCCACTGCCACGTCGGAGATCTTCTCGCAAGTAAAATCCCGGAGGGGGCACTCGTCCAGATTGATGTAGGAGAAGAACGGGCAGAACATGAACTTTCTTTTGCCTACCCACTCCCAGTAACGGATCGGCCAGTACTTCCCGAACTCGAACACCCTCCTTTCCTCTTTCTCGGCCGTGAGCTTGTAGAGAAAATCCACGATGCTCCTGACCTCCTTGACGGTGCCGTAGATCACCACGTCGAGGTCGTGCGGGTTCGCGTACGTCCCGATGGAGAGGGAGCCGGAAATGCCGAACCGCTCCACGGGGATGCCGAGGAGTTCCGCCGATGCCTCGACCGCCACCCTGATGGATCGCGCGCTCTCGTCGCCGCCCTCCGCGCGACTGAAGATTTTCCTCATCCCGTTGTGGTGAGGGAAATGTCCCAAAATTGAATTCATCGGCACCAGGGCCTTGTACTTCGCATGGGGAGGCTTCTCGACATCGAGGGAGGGATCTATCTCAAGGTAGCGCTTGAGCTGGAGCGGGTAGAAAAGGTGGAGCGGCTGCGTGTTCATAATCCCCTTGGTGAGATTCTCGTAGGGCTCTCCGAAGATCGTCTTCTTCGCGTAGTCCTCCACCTTCTGGCCCCTCTCCGGAACAAAAACGATGTGCGATACGAGGTGTCTTTCCCGGAGCGACCTGTCCGGCTCGTGGCAGTAGCCCTCAGAGAAGACGAAGGTCCCGTCCTCGCGCAAGAAGTAGGTGGCGTCCCGGAATTCGGTCGCACCGTCGATGGGGACGAAGAAATCCGCAAATTTCTCGTGTTTTTGCATTTTCTGTATTACGGAATCCATAATTCTCCTGCAAGTGTGGGGAGTTTTTTATCATCAATGGAAGCAGATTGCAAGCCAAAACGCTTAAAGACCTAACCTGGATTATTCATCAGACGATTAAAAGAGCAATTTAAACAGCCTGACATATGCAACCGCGGATTCTGAGGATTAGGCGGATTACACAATGCAAATCCGCGTAATCAGCGTAATCCGCGGTTGAAACATTAATAGTTGGTGAATAATCCAGGCTAAATGCCCGCGCAGTGATCCCGCAGCAATCCCGGCTATCCTCAGGGAGTACCGATATCTATTCCCCCGCAAACGACGGGTTATCCCTCGCATTGTGAAAATATGACGCAAGAGCTACAATACTAGAGTGATACGAGACCCGTGATAAGAGCCAACTCTCAGGGTCCAACTTATTACTAATCATTTATCTCTTATTGCTCTAGTATGGATTATTCATCTCCTTGTGGTAGGGGTTCGATTTATCGAACCCGGTTTTAAAACGGTCTTGATGAAACTTGTCCTGTCGAAGACCCTGAGCGAAGTCGAAGGGACCTTGCCGAAGGATCAAGCCCCTACAATTCAATGGGTAATCATGTAGTGAGATCAGTCAAATCACGAGTTGATGAATAAGTCAGGCTAGACAATGTGCCGAGAATAAGAATCACGCATGCGTGCCAGGGCATTCATCGGTACCAGCGGCTACAACTACGATCACTGGGGGGGCGGCGTATTCTACCCCATGGACATGCCGCAGCGCCAGTGGCTGGAGCACTACGCGCGCCATCTCGGGAGCGTCGAGCTCAACGTCACCTTCTACCGGCTCCCTGAGAAGTCCGTTTTCCGGGGCTGGGCGCGGAGAACGCCGAACCATTTCATCTTCGCCATCAAGGGGAGCCGCTATATCACGCACATCAAGCGCCTCAAGGAGTGCCGCGAGCCCGTAGCGACATTCATGAGAAACGCATCGGGGCTCGGGGACAAGCTCAGAGTCGTGCTCTGGCAGCTCCACCCAAAGATGAAGGCCGACACGGAGAGGCTCGAAACATTCTGTAAAGCCCTCGCGCGCTCCGCTCCCGCGCGGCGCGTGCGGCACGCATTCGAGTTCCGCCATGAGAGCTGGTTCAACAACGAGGTCTATGCGCTCCTGCACGATCGCAACCACTCTCTCTGCATTGCTCACTCCCCCGGCTGGCCCATGGTTGAGGAGGTGACCGCCGATTTCGTCTATCTGCGCTTCCACGGAGGCGAATGGCTCTACGGCTCGAACTACCGTGAGGAGGTGTTACGGGGATGGGCCGCAAAGGCGCGAAAATGGATGCGGGAGGGAACGGATATCTACGCCTACTTCAACAACGACGCGCAAGGATTCGCGGTCAGGAACGCCCTCCGCCTCAGGGAGCTGATCATGAGCCCGCAAGAGCATATTTCTCATTAAAAGAACGCACCACCCCGGCTGTTCCACAAAGTCCGCGAGGCTGAATCAGCGCTACCTGACTGTGACGAAAGTGCTCACATCCAGGAACGCCTGGCTTCTGCGTGTGATCTTCTTGATAGACTGATCAAAGAACAGAACCGCGAACTCGTAGCGGCCCGGCGCGTTCGGAACGAGTGCACTGAGAATCGGCGCAAAGAGCGGCGCCAATAGCCCGCGCGCCTTCGCATCCGGCTTCTTCAGATTCACCGGCTTCAGCGTGAACATGTCCAGAACCGCCCCGTTCGGCTGAATTATTACCGCCCACGCCTTGAAGGGGGGGCCTGTGATGGTTTTAGTAAGCAGGAAGCCCACCGTAAGCGTGCTCCCGGGATTCGGCGCGGAGTTGTTGACCACAATCATGGCCATGGGCAGCGGGGTGGATGTCGGTGTCTCTGCCGGTGTCCCTGTCGGTGTCTCTGTCGGTGTGTTCGTCGGTGTGTTGGTCGGCGTGTTCGTCGGTGTCGGGGTATTGGTGGGAGTGGGCGTGCACTGGAGCACGTACACTCTGGTGTCATCCGACCCGACATAAAGGGTATAGTCCTCGTCACCTATCGCGGGGGAGGAAGTCACCTTGGATCCGGTTTCATAACTCCACAACAGGACGCCATCGTTGTCAAACTTGTAGAGAATGTTATCATCGGAGCCCACGTACACCATGACATCATAATCCACAGCAGGTGACGAACCGACGTTATCCCCCGTTTCATAGCTCCATAAAAAGTTGCTTGTGGCGGAGGTGGATGGACTGAAGCTATAGATATTGTTATCATCGGAACCCACATAAATGATTTTATCGGACATGTGTGACTCGAATGCCGGTGAGGATTTGACATCCTCCGCGGTTTCATAGCTCCACGACAGGCTGCCTGTAGAGGCAAACGCGTAAAAAAAGTTGTCGTTGGAACCCACGTAAGTGGAATAGTCATCATTGCTGCTGAAGCTCGGTGAGGATGTGATGGCACCCGCCGTTTCATAGCTCCACGACAGGCTGCCGGAAGAGAGAATGCCATACAAATGAGCGTCATCAGAGCCGATGTATACGGCATCAGTGCCCACCGCCGGCGAAGAGCCGATGTTCTGTTCTGTTTCATAACTCCACAATAAAGTTCCGTTGGAATTGAAACTGTAGAGCAGATTATCATCTGAACCGACATATACGTTGTCGCTGGATACCACAGGGGAGGAGTTAACTGCGTCCGCGGTCTCATAGCTCCAGGTGAGAGCACTACTGCTTGTGACAAGGGCGTACACACAGTGATTATCAGATCCAGCGTAAATCGTATGATTATAATTATTCACCGCAGGGGAGGAGCTGACGTTCTCGCCCGTGTCGTAGCTCCAGCCGATTGCGCCGTCCGAGTTAAACCTGTAAATATTATTATCATCAGATCCAACATAGACGTTCCTAGAATCTGTGGCCGGCGAGGAATGCACGATCCCCCCTGTTTCATAGCTCCAGCGTATCACGGGCAGGAGAGGGCCACTATAAGAGGAGCAGCCCGTATGTTGGGCATCGTTATGGAACATGGGCCATGGATTCACGTTATTCCAGGAAAATACAAAGAGCAGGATACACAGCGCCAATAAAACTCGTTTCATCTGATACCTCCCTCTCCCTCACTCCTCAGGTCATTCTGAATATAGAGCAAGGGATTTAATGTAGCAAGTTTCGTGCAAATAGCTAGCGAAGCTTCGCCTCAAACCGACAAGGAGCAAGCCATGGTAACTGCCTGGTCAAAGGATGATTCGTGCCTGGTGAAGTATTGACGACATTTCAAATCCCCCTCTTATCCCCCTTTTGAAAAGGGGGAGGAAGGGGGTCTAGTGTTTTGAGTTTGTTCTCGATTCAGGGTTTAGAGTTTCGGATGGGTAGTTCTTTCGCACCCATTCCTGGGCTTCTTCCTTCGTTTTTAATCTGTTCTCAAGCTGCATCTCCTCCACCTCGGCGAGAATGTCGCCTATTATCGGTCCCTCGAGGAAACCGAGCTGGAGGAGATCCTTCCCGGTGAGGAGGGGCTTGGGCTTGATATCCTCCCTGCCGTACTCCTCGACCTTCTTCTTCAGGAATTCCCAAGCCGAGATATCGTGATCGCTCGCGAGGCAGTCGAGCCGGTGCAGCTCGAGCTCATCGAAGAACGTGGGCCTCGCCACCAGGCGCTTGATCGTGCTCTCCCGCATCCTCTTCACCTCCATGAAAACCATGTGGTTCTCGACGCAGGCGGCTATCCTGTCCCGCAGGTGGTTGGGGAACCTCAGCCTGTTGCAGATCTCTCTCGCAATCTCCGCCCCCACGGTCTGGTGCCTGAAAAATCTGATGCGGTCCTCTACGGTGAGGGTGCGCGGTTTGCCCACGTCATGGAGAAGCACCGAGAATGCGAGAACGACGGATGGCTCGTGCATTCCATCGAGCATCTGTCGGGTGTGCGCGAACACGTCCCCCTCGGGGTGGCAGCCCTGGGGCTGCAGAACCCCCTTCATTGCGTGCACCTCGGGGAGGACCATTTTCAGGAGGCGTGTCTCATAGAGCAGCTCGAGCCCCATCCCCGCGCGCGGGCCGATCAGCATCTTCACCAGCTCATCCCTGATCCGCTCCTGGCTCACCACCCCGATCTCACCGGCGCGGTGCCGGATCGCCGTCAGGGTCTGTTCCTCGATGCGAAAACCGAGCGTCGAGGAGAATCGCACCGCCCGCAGCAGGCGCAGCTTATCCTCCGTAAATCTCTTCGTCGGATCCCCGATAGTCCGGATCACACCGGCGCGGATGTCCTGTTCGCCCCCGACGAAATCCAGCAACTGGTTCTCCTGCGGGTCATAGAGGAGGCCGTTCACGGTAAAATCGCGTCTGAGAACATCTTCCCGTGCCGATGAGAATGTCACCCCCGAGGGCTTGCGGCCGTCGAGGTATTCCATATCCGCGCGGAAGGTCGCGACCTGGAAGGCGTGCCCCTCCTCGATCACGATCATGACACCGAACTGCGCGCCGACGGGAACTACATGGGAGAACAGCCTTGTGACATCTTCGGGGCGGGCGCTTGTGGCGATATCATGGTCGAACGGTTCCTTCCCCATGAGCATGTCGCGAACGCAGCCCCCGACAAAGTAGGCCTCAAAACCGTTCTTCGCCAGACGCCGCACAATCTCAACGGCAACCTCTTTTTCACTTTTTCTCATATCGGCGATCGCGTATCCGTTATCAATGTGCATTACAGATACGTCACAGATACACACAGATAGATTTGGTTGCGGCAATTGTCGCACTATACTACAAAGATCAAAATGTTTGTCTTTGAGTAAATAGTTTTGCCTTTGAATCTGTGACTCGTTGTTTCTCAGTATATTGCTCTATCTGTGTTAATCTGCGATTATCTGTGTGTATCTGTGGTGCTCGTTAAAGCTTCAATGTGCATCACAGATGGACACAGATACGTCACAGATACACACAGATGGATTTATCCGCACCTTTAGGGAACCATGAGACACTGGGTAGTGGCTTAATTTGGGTAGCATTGATTTGCAGGGGTTCGATGAACTTGTCCCCACAACATCGAATAATTATATACTACATGTAATCGAGCCACTACCAGACACTGGAATCTATTCCCCCCATTCTGTTATACTGTTCCTGTAGCGTCCCGGCGATAAGATTGTAACAAACGGATATGCCTGCAAAAAGACTCTTTTCCCTGCCTGTGATGACGCTGCTTATGGTGCTCGTCATCTGCATGGCAATGATTCTCTTTGAGCTGTGGCGCGAGCATCGCTACGACACTCTCATTGAGGACGCCGCTTCCCGCTATGCCGTTGACCCCCTGCTCGTGAGAGCCATCATCAAACGGGAGAGCAATTTCAGGCCGCGCGTTCTTGGGAAGAAGGGAGAGATCGGCCTCATGCAGGTGACGCCGGTGGTGGGGCGGGAGTATACGGCGCGGCGCGGGGGGGAGGTGTTCGATCTGGAAAAGCTCTACGATCCGCGGCTCAACATCGAGGTAGGCTCCTGGTATCTTTCGAAGGCCATGCGGCGCTACCGCACCTTTTCAGATCCGGTGCCGTTCGCCCTTGCCCACTACAATGCGGGCGCGACGAACGTTGACCGCTGGATCGCCTTGACGAAGCAGCGCGGGGAGAGGGGTGAGTTCATCAACGCAATCGGTTACCCCACGACGAGGGATTATGTGCGCTTTGTTCTTCGCCGCTGGTGGTGGTACAAGCTGCTTAACACGATAGGAGTGTGACCATGGAGTGGACCAATCAGTTCTTCGACAAAACATGGCTTGAGTACGGATTCCAACTCGTGACCCCCGAGCAGACGCGCAGCGAGGTTCTGTTCATCGAGCAGGCGCTCCATCTGAGGCCCAAAGAAAAGCTGCTCGACCTCTGCTGTGGCATCGGACGGCACAGTATTCCGCTCGAGGAGAAGGGCTACACGGTCACCGGGATCGATTTCAATCCCGACTACATCAAAAAGGCACAGGCTTCTTCCCTGACGCTCCGCACGCGCCCTACTTTCCTCCAAACCGATATGCGCAAGCTCCCCTTTGTGAACATGTTCGATGCCGCCATCTGCATGTGGTCGAGCTTCGGCTATTTCAGTGAGGAGGCGGATTTCGGGATTCTCAAGGGGCTGACGAAGGCTCTCAAGGGGGGCGGCAGATTCCTGCTGGAAGTCGCGAACCGGGACTATATCATGCGGCACTTCCGGGATCGTGACTGGACGAAGGCGGGGAGAGGGTACATCATGGAGAAAAGGGTCTTTTACCCTGACAAAAGCCGGATGGCCACGACCTGGCTTTTCGCCGCCGAGGGTCACATCATCAGGAAGATGTCCGACGTCAGGCTCTACGGCCTGAACGAGATCGAATCCATGCTGGTGAAAGCGGGTTTCAAAATCAGCGACCGTTTCGGAGGTTTTGACCGGTCCCGTCCGAGCCTGGAAACCCAGCGCCTCATTCTCGTCGCCTCAACCTTTTGAACAAAACAAGGGGACAGGCTACTTTGTTCTATTCTAATTTATTCATTAGCCTGATCTATTCACCAACTCAAAACTGACATAACTGCCGAATAGCACAATAGACTACACGCTTTTAACCACTGAAGACGCTGAGATCACTGAACGGTTCACACAACTATCTCATTGATATCTTAATCGCTATTCAGGACGCAGATGAACGCAGAACACGCAGATACAAAGACAGTTTGAAGTGAAAACTTCAGAGATATAATCTGCTTCTTTTGCCAATCTGCGTTCATCTGCGAAAATCTGCGTCCAAACATTCAGTATATTCATTGCCCTTAGTGGTTATGCCCCTTTTAGCACGGGCGCCTCATGAATAATCCAGGTCAGAAGCATAAAAGAGCAATTTTAACGGATTAAAGTATGGAACCGCGGATTTTGCGGATTGGGCGGATTGCAAACAAGAATCCGCGCAATCAGCGTAATCCGCGGTTAAGACGTTAGAAGTTGATGAATGGATCAGACCAAGGGCTTTGGTCTGAGAGGATGCGATATAAAGCAGATCTTATCAGAAAAAATAGCCTGTTCCCTTTTTTCTATTTTTCGATCGCCTTGAAGATGGCGCTCTTTACCGCCTCATATTCCGCCGGCAGCTCCACGGGGAGATTGGCATAGCGCGGTGTGACCTCCGGGAGCTTCCCCTCGTGGTAGCGCGTCTTGAACTCGGAGAACTTCAGCCCGTGCGCGGTGGAGATTACGACGACATGATCCGATTTCCGTATCTGCCCCTTTTTCACAAGCTTGAAAAGCGCGGCGAGGGCGACTCCGGTATGCGGGCAGGTATAGAGCCCGGTGCGGTCGGCCAGGGCACATGCGTTCGAGAGCTCGTCTTCCGTCGCCTCTTCGACGACGCCGTTAAATTCCTTGAGCACCTTGATCGCCTTTTTCACGCTCACCGGATTTCCTATCTGGATTGCGGTCGCCGCGGTCCTCTTCGCCTTGACCGGGTGGAACTCGGCAAAGCCTGTGCGGTAGCTCCGGTAGAGCGGATTCGCCTGTGCTGCCTGCGCGCATGCGATCCTCGGGAGTTTGCGGATGATCCCCAGCTCGCTCATTTCCATCAGCCCTTTCCCGAGCGCGCTCACGTTCCCGAGGTTCCCCCCGGGGATGATGATCCAGTCGGGGACCTCCCAGTCGAGCTGCTGGACGATCTCGATCGCCACCGTCTTCTGCCCCTCGACGCGCAGCGAGTTCATCGAGTTCGCGAGATAGATATTCTCCCGCGTGCAGATCTGCCGGATGAGCTGCATGCAGCCGTCGAAATCGGTATCCAGCGAGAGGGTGAGGGCTCCGTTCGCGATCGGCTGGATGAGCTGGGCGGTCGAGACCTTCCCCCTCGGCAGAAAGACGATCGCCTGGATCCCCGCCGCCGCGCAGTATGCCGCGAGGGCGGCCGACGTGTCACCGGTCGAGGCGCAGGCGACGCCGAGGATTTTCTTCCCGCCGGCGATCATCTGGTTGACCATGGAAACGAGCACGGTCATTCCGAGATCCTTGAATGAGCCGGTGTGCTCGTTGCCGCACAGCTTGACCCAGAGGTTCTCGACCCCGATCTGTTCCCCAAGCCGGCTCGCCCTGAAGAGGTTGCTCCCCCCCTCATAGAGCGAGACGATATTCTCGTCCCTCACAGCGGGGCAGACGAGCTCCTTCTTCCCCCATACGGAGCTCCCGTAGGGCCACTCGGTGCGGCGGTATCGCGCGTCCCAGAGGCTCTTCCACTCCGCAGCCGGTTTCTTGCGCAGCTCCTCCATGTCATGCCGCACCTCGAGGAGCTCACCGCACCTCCGGCACTCGTACACCATCTCGTCAAGGGCGTACTTCTCTCCACAGTCGCCGATACACTGGAACCATGCCTTGTACGGCATCGCTGCACCTCTCGCTATTTGTTTGATTCGTCATCGCCGGAGATATCCAGGCCCGGCTGCGGGGAAGAATCGGTTGCCGGCTCCGTGGCCTCCGCGCGGGCGGTCGGCGCCTTTGTCGGGCGAGGAGTCACCGTCGGGGCTGCCATCGCCTTTTTAAGATCCGACACCTTTTGCTTCAGATTGTTGTTCTCTGTAAGGAGAGCTCCGGCCTGCTCCTGGATCGAGGCCTTCTCCTCCTCCAACTTCGCGCATTTCTTCTCCAGTTCGCCCTTTGTCGCGTCCGCCTTGGTGAGACCCGCCTCACACTCTTTCAACTTCTGAGCGGCCTCCGCCTTCCCCTCGGTCATCTCCTTGAGCTGAGTGCGCAACTCCGTGCTGGTTTCCTTGAGGTCCTTATTCCGCTGCTCGTCTCTCGCCATTTCAACATGGACCTTGCCCACCTCGGCTTCGAGCGCCGCCTTCTCGGCCTCAAGCTTCTCCTTCTCCTGCTCGAGGGCCGCCTGCTTCTCCGCGATGGCCGTCCTCTCCTTGCCCAGCGCCTCGTATCTCTCCCTGGGGACCATACAGCCCGCGCATATCACCACCGCTCCCAAAATCCATATCCGTCTCATCCGTTTCCCTCCCGCGACGCGTTTCGAGTCCAACAAACCGTCTCCAGATCCACATGATACACAGCGCGGCCATGGGCCGCAATCAAATTGTTGTCAAGCCACAGAGATCACAGCGCGGCCGTTAGCCGCAACAAAATCCATCTGTGTGTATCGGTGTTATATCTGTGTTTATCTGTGATGCACATTGAAGCTTTACTGAGCACCACAGATACACACAGATAACTGCGGATGAACACAGATAAAGCAATATACTGCGAAACAAAGAATTGCATAATTATACCATGGTTTCATGAGGGGGCCGCGCTACGGGGAGGAGCGTCCGAAATTTCACCCAAGGCGATTGAGAAGATGCCGGCTAATCCTCCTGGATCTTCAGGAAAGTGTTGCACCCGGGGTAGACAGCGCACTCGAAGGGCACCTTTCCGCCGTCTCGCGCGTAGAGTTCGAGCCATACGCTGCCCTTGCAGGTCTCGGGCCCCGCGGCATTCATCTGCTGGCCGGGGCCCGTGAAGTGCCCCGTCCAGACGATAATTCTGCTTTCTGGATTGTCGTAGCGGCCGTCAATCCTGATGTTGCGCGTGCACCCTGCATTGCAAAAGCCCAGCCGGCGCCACTTCTGTCCTGGGAGCGAGAGCTCGATCATGAACTGCCTGAGCCCATCCTCGCACCGCGCGAGAGAGTCGTCAATCCTGTCCCACCTTCCCTGTATAAAGTTCAGGACGTAGGGGAATGAGGGATTCCCCTCGACCATGTAGGCGGCGCCGTAGCGCGTCCCGCCCAGTCCCCAGAGCAGCTTCTCAGAAAGGTGCAATACCGGGAGAGGCACCACCACGCGATCGGGCAGCCGGGCCAGTTCGACAATCTGCACGGATGCACTGCCGCTTTTCCCACCTTCCTGAATTTTCGCGACCTCGTAGGCGTGATCGGCGAGGTGGGCGCTCGACTGGTCAATGAGGCCATCCCCCCTGTTTCCGTTTGCGCCTACAATAAACATGGTGTTGTGGGGATCGAGCGGGAAGCGCCTGTCACTCTCCAGACGAATGAGGCGCTCGACCGCCTCAAAATGGTAGATCGTCCCGAGCTGCGTCTGCCGCATCTGTGTGATCTCTCGCCCGGCAAAGATCTTGAGGATGGGAAACCAGCGGAAGAGCACAAAACTGTTGTTCGCACGGGGCGACCCGAAGAACGATCCGGTGATCGATAGAAACGAGGGGGCGACATCCAGAAAGGGGCGATACTCGGCGTAGTTGATGAAAAACCGCTCGATCCTCTCTCTCTCGTCAAGGGGGCAATATTGGAGTGATGAGGCGCACGCGCCGACGCGATTATAGCGCTTCGGATACCTGGAGCTCTCCGGCGGCTCGAACTGCTCCACTTTGGGATACTTGCTCGAAGGATCGGCGATGTAGCGGGTGAACTCGTCGAATTGCCGGGCCACCTTGTTCCTCGACCGCTCGAAAAACCATTTCATATCGGGGTCCCTCTTGAACTCCTCCTCCCTCTGCACCCGGATATTCTTGAGAACGAGGTAGTCTTCAAGGGCGGTCATGAAGTAGAGGAACTCCGGGTCTTTCCTGAGGGCACTCCACTCGTCGCCGAACTGCTCCCGCATCTGATCGTACTCATTTTTGAAGAGGTAGAAAATCCGGTGGGCGAGCTGGGCCATGATTACCGCCCCCTGGCTGTAGCCGATGAATATCACGCTCCGCACCGGGGGCAGGCCGAGCGAGGCGCGTCTCTCATTCTCGATCTGGAGCGCGTGGACCGCCTGGGGTCCCACGCGCGTCCATGCAATGGCGAGTTCGGAGTTAAAAAGCGCAGCCCCGTGCACGAGGGGGTGATCGGCTGTGTCGTAGGTGAGGATCCGGCACGGGATCCCCTCCGCCGCGAGCATCTCCACGAGATGCCCAAAATGCTGGTCCTGTGTAATCTCGAGCGTCGGGATTCTCAGGCCCGGTATGGCGAGGACGAGCGGCGCGTCAGGCGACATCTGTGTGGGATAAAGCCCCTCCTGAGAGGGAATGGGCCCCACGGAAAGCGTCGCGCAACCGCCGAGGAGCAGAGCGCCGGCAGCAATCCCAATAATGCATAAAATATTTCGCAGCCTGATTGATCTCATATACGGCAAAATGGATGATCAGCGATAAGCAGTAAGCGGTAAGTTGTAAGCGCTAAACTTCAAAACAGATCGCTCACTTATTACTGCTTATCGCCTATGGCTTACTGCTTTTGGTTCCCTTCCACATCATGTGAACTAATTTCTTATCCCTCCCCCTCCGAAGGGGGAGGGCGAGGGTGGGGGTGAGAAACGGACAGAGGGGGCCCAGTATAACTCCTTCTAATCCAACATAGACCATCTCTGTATTTAAAATACCCCCCACCTTAATCCTACCCCTCAAGGGGGGAGGAGAATGTAGCTCACACACATAAAACGGAAGAGACCCCTGTTTTTTACTTACCGCTTACCGCTTACTGCTTACCGCTTGCTTCTTACTGCTGGCTAAGTTTCTTCACAAGCGCTGCGAACCTTTTTCCCATTCTCTTGCACTGGGATTCGACCCTGCGGTCCGGCTCGTCGATGGACACCCGTCCGTAGTGGTCGCCCTCGGGATCGCCCTGCAGAACCATGCCGTGAATGAGCATCGCCTGGAGGATTGCGAGTACCGTCGTCTCGTTCCCTCCCCCAATATTCGCGGCGGAGCTGAAGGCGGCCCCCACCTTTCCGTCAAGGCGACCGTGGTAGGCGACGCTTTCATCGAGCAGTTTCTTCACTTCCCACGACATGTTCCCGTAATAGGTCGGAGAGCCGATGATGATACCGTCGAACTCGACGAGTTCGGCCGCGCGGATCTCTTCAATTTTCTTGACGGTCGCTCCGGCACCGCCCGCCTTCACCCCATCGGCGATGAGATGCGCCATCTTTTCCGTGTTCCCGCTCCGCGAATAGTACACGATCAGAACTTTAGACATGGACACCTCCTTAAAAGAAGCTATAAGCAGTAAGCCGTAAGTGGTAAGCACTTTGTTTCTAAGCTTACTGCTTATTGCTTACCGCTGCTTTTCCCATTCCCTTCTCCTCCAAATACGCCCTCAGCTTCTTCACATGCTCCCACATATCGCGCTTCTTTCGCGGGTCTCTCAGGAGAAACGCGGGGTGGTAGAGCACCATGAACTGGATCTCAGGGTACTCCGGGAGGCAGAAGAATTTCCCGGCCTCCTCTTCCATGGTGCATTCTCCGGGAGTCCGCGCAATATGCTTCAGGGCAACTGCGCCAAGCAGAAGGATGATCTTCGGCTGCATGAGAGAGATCTGCTTCTGGAGGAACGGCAGGCAGGCCTTGACCTCCTCCGCCTGCGGCCCCCTGTCCTCGAGGGACATATCCTCGTGCACGCTCACCGGCATGCACTTCACAACGTTACAGATGAGCATGTCGCGGTTGGAATCGAGCCCGATGGAGGCGAATATCTTATCGAGCATTTCGCCCGCCCGCCCCACGAACGCCTCGCCGGTTCTGTCCTCGTTCTCACCCGGCCGTTCGCTGATCACCATGATGGAGGAATCGGGATTGCCACGGTCCACAACGATGGCGTGCCGGTGCGCATGCAGCGCACACCCCGTGCACGGGTACGCCGTGAGGAGCTTCTTGAACTCAGCGTAGTCGGCGGCCTGGAGCACACGGTTGAGTTCCTGATCAAAGAGGTCGAACTGCACCTACTCCCGTCCCTTCTGCAATTCGGCGTCGGGCGGAACATCCATGAAGCGGTACGACCATGCGGGGCTCTCGAGGAGGACCTTCCCCTCCTCGCCGATCAACCGCAGCATCAGAATCTTATCGAGGGGGAAATCCGCGCGCGCGCACGTAATCGCGCAATACGGCGAGCTGATGACCTGCGCGACCATCGCATCGGAAGACGGCTTCCGTTCCTCAATACCCACTTCCACCGCCGAATCCGTCAGCGTCACTTTTTTCACCTGCACCGCGTAACCGGCGGTCGGCCTTGCGCCGATGAATACCGCAATGACACACTCTTTCTTCCAGTTGACCGCCGGCGCATTCTTCACCTCCCCGGAAGAACCCGTGATGTTCTCAGCCCAGATGCGGCGCATCTCGTTCTCGTCCCGAGCCAGAACCAGTTCTGGGACGCTCTTGGCTTTCTTAATCCCCTACACGGCGTCCGCGCCATCGCACAACTTCTTCCAGGGAATCTCCCCGGCTACCGCGGCGGAGACGAGTATCGCCATGATACACATAGATGCACATGGTTTCATGCGGTTCAGCCTCCTTGCATGGCTATTATTGTAATTCCGTTTCCGCTCCACGGCAAATGGAAAGTGCATGGCCTGATCTATTCACCAACTTTTTAATGTTCTAACCGCGGATTACGCTGATTACGCGGATTCGCATTGTGTAACCCGCGCAATATGCGGTTACATATGTTAGGCTGTTAAGATTGCTCTTTTATTCGTCTGCTGAATAATCCAAGCTTAGAGTGGCAGAGTGTTTCCGCAGACCCGACTTCGCGAAGCCTTCGCACGCCCCGGGGGCGCCTCGGAATGGCGGATAACTGATTAAAACCTTCACCCAGTAGATGCGGCTGAGTCGAGAACAATAATTTTTGCAGGGGCTTGATTTATTAAGCCCGCCAACGGGTCGGATGAAACTTGTCCTGAGCCTGCCGAAGGATCCGACCCTTACATTATTCGTCATTTCGGTGCCACACACGGTATGGACGCGGCGACGCCCTCGGAGTATAATAGGTCGTTGTTCGAGAGGTCATTGTGAAAATGCGCATCTTGAAAATATGTATCTTCGCGATCTTCATGCTCCCCCCTCCCCCGGAGTCCGCGGCGGAAATCGTCCTCCTCAAAAACGGCGAGAAGCTCGAGGGGAATATCGTCATCTCCTACAACAAGGGCATCCTGTTTCGGGAGGGTACCGGCACCCCGGGCCACTACTATCCCTATGATCAGATATCACGCATCAGCACAAAGGATGATATGCTCTACTACCTCATGCCGCGGACAGAGAAGGTAGTGAAGAAACCCGCCTTTCGCCTCTTCCCGCTCACCAGGATGCTCCTCCCGAGCAATAAGCTCACTGCCGCGGATCCGCACCTGCGCCTTCCCCGCGGGGAATCGGTGGAGGTTCGATGCGCGGGAGCCGAGGATGCCGTCACGATACTGCTCGAGGGAGGGGCAAAGGTGAAGCTCCTGGGCCTCGATCCCCCCCCTAAATCGGCGGGGACGAAAAAAGCAAAAATGGCGCGAGAGTACGCCGATTCGCTGGTGAAGGGCAAACAAGCCCTGCTCTTCCCCGGGCCCCAGGGCACGGCAGAACCATCGCACGCCGAGGCGTACGTGGTCGTCGACAACGATCTCATCAACGGTGAAATAATCCAGAATGGATGGGCGCGTGCGGCAGCCCATGGTGTACCACATCCATACGCGGAGGCGTTCGCGTCGCTCCAGAAGTTTGCCAAGAACCTTTCCCGCGGCATGTGGGCGGGCCCCCCGCCACGGAGCCTCTGAAAAGAGCTTATCCCCTGCCCGCACACTACCCAAGGCGCCGGTTATGGTGAGACAAATAAAACAAACAAGTAGTTAGCCTGATCTATTCACCAACTCAAAACTGACATACCTGCCCAATAGCACAACAGACTACACGCTTTTAACCACTGAAGACGCTGAGGACACTGAACGGTTCAAAAAACTATCCCATTGATATCCTAATCGCTATTCAGG
>JAPLCW010000024.1 GCA_026392015.1 Candidatus Auribacterota bacterium
CCCATTGATATCCTAATCGCTATTCAGGACGCAGATGAACGAAGAACACGCAGATACAAAGACAGTGTGAGGTGAAAACTTCAAGGGTTCACGCTGCTTCTTTTGTTAATCTGCGTTCATCTGCGCAAATCTGCGTCCAAACATTCAGTATATTCAATGCCCTCAGTGGTTATGCCCCTTCTACTACGGGCGCCTCGTGAATAATCCAGGCTAGCCTGGATTATTCATCAGACGAATAAAAGAGCAATTTTAACGGCCGAACATATGAAACCGCAGATTGCGCGGATTGGGCGGATTAAACAATGCGAATCAGCGTAATCCGTGTAATCCGCGGTTAAAACATTAAAAGTTGGTGAATAGATCAGGCTAGCTGCCGCCAGTAGTTGAGTATATCTTCCAGGGTGGAATTAATGTCATGCTCCGGTTTCCAGCCGGTTGCGTCATGGAAACGGGAGTAATCCCCAATCATGACGGGGATCTCCGATTTTCTCAGGCGTTGCGGGTCCTGCCGTATGTCAATCCTGGAATTGCTGAGCGACAGCAACCTTTCCAGAATCTCCCTGATAACATGGGCCTGTCCCGAACAGATATTGTATGCCTCACCCGGTGCGCACCGCTCCGCGGCAAGGCAGTACGCGCGAACCATGTCACGCACGTCGGTGAAATCTCTTGCGGCATCGAGATTCCCCACCTCGATCATCGGGGGGCGCTTCCCTGATTCGATCTCTGCTATTTGCCGGGCGAAGGAAGATGTGACGAAATTCGGGCTCTGGCGGGGCCCTATATGATTGAACGGCCTGAGGACCACCACATTGACGGAGTGCACCCTGTGGTACCAGCGCGCTGCCTCTTCCGCGCAAAGCTTGGTGAGGGCGTAGAAATTCGCCGGAGCGGCAGGCTGCGCCTCGGTTATCGGCAGATCACCGGCCCCAACCTTTCCATACACCTCAGCCGAACTGATGAGGATGATACGCGCCCCGGGAATTTTTTTTCTGCATCCCTCGAGGAGGTTGATCGCGCCTTTCACGTTGGCATCGAATGCCTCTTGAGGTGCTCGCTCTGCGGAGGGAACAAACGCGACCGCCGCGAGGTGAAATACCGTATCCGGCTTCAGCGTTCCGAGTACCGTCTCGATATGAGAAGGGTGGAGAAGATCGCACTCCTCGAGCCTGATCCTCTGCGCAATCTTCTCGATGTTCCTGAGCGAAACGCCGGGGGGTTCAATACCGGAAACCTCCCACCCTTTCTCCAGGAGATGTTCGGCGAGGTGGCTCCCTGCGAAACCCGCAACCCCTGTGATCAGCGCGCGTGTCACCTGACATTTCCCTTCTTTATCAAGCAGTTACATCCATGACCGTTACACCGACTATAAGATAATCGAGCCGGCGAGGGGGCGAACCGGGGAGCCGGCGACTTTAACGTTTCTAATCCGCCGATACGCCGTTACGTCCACACGCCGTCACGATATCACACCCTCCCGCCGTTTCTCACTTCCGCGGCGACCAGCTCCATATCCTTATCCACCATCATGGTGATGAGGTTCTTGAAACCCACGTCCGGTTTCCAGCCGAGTTTCCGGCGCGCCTTGCGCGCATCACCGGTGAGTACGTGCACCTCCGCAGGCCGGAAATATTTGCGATCCTGGACGATATGGCGCCGGTAGTCAAGCCCCGCGCGCGCGAAGGCGATCTCGCACATCTCGCGCACCGAGTGGGTTTCCCCGCTCGCAATGACGTAGTCGTCCGGCTGCTTCTGCTGGAGCATCAACCACATGGCACGAACATAATCTCCCGCAAATCCCCAGTCCCTCTTCGCCTCCAGATTTCCCATCCGGAGCTCCTTTTGTAACCCCGCCTTGATCCTCGCCACGCCGTGTGTTACCTTGCGCGTGACAAACTCGAGCCCCCGGCGCGGCGACTCGTGGTTGAAAAGAATGCCGGATACCGCGAACATCCCGTAGCTCTCCCGGTAGTTCACGGTGATCCAGTGCCCGTACGCCTTTGCCACGCCGTACGGGCTCCTCGGGTAGAACGGGGTTTTCTCGCTCTGGGGACTCTCCTGCACCTTGCCGAACATCTCGCTCGATGACGCCTGGTAGAACCTGATCTTCGGATTGACGATCCTGATCGCCTCGAGCATCCGCGTCACGCCGAGCGCGGTGATCTCCCCCGTGAGGATCGGCTGGTCCCATGACGTGGGGACAAACGACTGCGCCCCCAGATTGTATACCTCTTCGGCCTTGGTCGATTCGAGGGCGCGGATGAGGGAGTTCTCGTCGATGAGATCGCCCGAGACAAGTTCCACTCCCTCCTTGAGGAGATGGTCCACACGTTCCGTGGTAATCGTGCTGCTCCTCCGCTGGAGGCCGTATACCCTGTACCCCTTCCCGAGCAGAAATTCCGCAAGATAGGAGCCGTCCTGCCCGGTGATCCCTGTAATCAGCGCTTTTTTCATACGTGTTGTTCTCCCCACAGGTTCGTCACTGCGGCGCTAATTATATATCCTTGTATAAGTTGTGAAAAGCCATTTCATTTCCAGTGTAGTAGCAAGATTAAAATGTCCTGTTTCTAGCAAAGTAAGAATGTCCGGTTCTTGTTGGTGTTGGATCCCCCTGACCCCCTAGGGGGTCAGCCGCGAAAACTTGTCAACTTGTGCCATTTTTTGTTTATAATTCTCCAACCTTGAGCATGCAGCCATTTGCTTATATGAATGCTTTTTCCAAGGATGATCCATTGGTGACAGCCAACGCATTCTCGGTCTACTAGGGCTCGTCACCTCTTCCCGTCTTGGACGCTGTGTGATCTCCTCGTAGTTTAATTTCCTTCCCTTGTCGCTGATCACCAAGTCGCCATTTAGCCGTTTCTCAACAATAACCTTCCGACTGCGCACGTTGTCAACTATCTGATAAAGCTTACAGTCATGCGCCACAGTAAAATCATTCCTTAATGCCCGCTCTGTCTTTTCACAAAGCACACCATCTAAATCAAGTCCTGCAGGGATGGGTCTGTGAAGGTTACCTTCTTTGCACGCCCGAACACTGAACCTTTTGTTATATATCGGCAAATAATACTCAAGAAACCTGTTGGCTTCTTCAATCGTCTTGATCCCCTTCAATCTCATCTCTTTTATCAGACGATCTTGAAATGTTCTAAAAAGTCGCTCAACCCTTCCTTTGGCCTGAGGAGAATGCGCATAGATCACTTCAACCCCGAGTTCTTCAAGCGCCCTTCCAAATTGTGTCAGCGGCCTCTTATTTGCCAGCTGTTCTTCTATCGTCCTCTTCCGCTGCGTCTTGTAGGTCGAATGCCTATCTATATACACTCGAGAAGGAAGGCCGTATTTCTGCCCATAATGCTTGAAACTATCCATCGCGGGGATAGTCCCTTCGTATTCATAAAAACGCGCACATACATTGTTCGTTGCATCATCAATATACCCCATTGCTATGCACCGAGGCCCTCTCCCCTCAAACCAATCTTCATCTGATCCGTCTATTTGCACCCTCTCCCCAAAATACTGCTTCCGTTCCCTCCATTGGCGATGCGGTCTGGCCTTGCGCACCTTATAAGGAATCTTCTCTTCAATAAACCAGCTCCTCACTGTCTCACGACTTATCTGTATCCCATCCAGTTCTAAGAGCTTCTCTGCGGCAAAAGTAGGGTTAAACCCCTCATACTTCTCTCTACAAAGCTTCAGCACTCTTTGCCTTATTTTCTTCGAAATCGCTCTATGCGATGGCTTCCCCCGCGACTTGTGTATGATCCCCTCTGCACCTTCTTTGCAGTCCCTCTTTATAATCCTCCGTATCTGCCGGACACTTATGTCTAATATTCCAGCCGCCTCTATTTGCGTGATGGTTCCTGCAAAAACTTTCTCAATAATACTCAGCCTCCTGAGCTCTCCTTGCCTCATGATAACAATGTCCTTTCCTGCCATCATAACCCCCTTCACTTGCGAGAAAGGGGCATTCTAGCAACTCTTCAATAGGACATTTCTACTTTGCTAGAATAGGACATTATTATCTTGCGATTACAAAGTGGGGGGAATCTACCCCGGTAAGAATCAGGACTTTACCCGTTATTTTTCAAAAGATTAATCGCTCACCGCAGAGGCGCAGAGCACGCAAAGAGCGATCGCAAAGAATAATTCATAATAGCCTGGCTTTCTGCATGATCTATCATCTCTGCGTCCTTCGCGTCTCCGCGGTGAAAGATATGATCGCTTCTTTTTCCAAACTTGGAATACTACAGATGTTGAAATTTGTATCTGTCTGGTGATTAGTCAGTAATGAATTTAGTGCTCAATATTTTGGGGAATGTCCTGGGGAAGAATCTGTTGACGACTATCCGCGGTTTAGTAAAATAACTTATGTAGGTTCGGGTAGAATTTCGATGTGAATAGGTTGGGTTGCCTATCGGCCGTGAGCGTGACAGTCAAACTCGCGGTTTTTATACGCCGGCACATCTGGTTCCTGCCAGTACTATCCGTAGAACAGCAGCGCGGCCGGCATAATGTTACACCATAAACCCGGACTTGAGAGGAAAGGAGTAGGGGGCAATGGCTAAGGGTACGGTAAAGTGGTTCAACGACCGCAAAGGATATGGATTTATCACGCCAGAGAGCGGCGAGGATCTTTTTGTGCACTACAGCTCAATCTCGGGAGATGGTTTCAAAACATTGAACGAAGGTGAAATGGTTGAGTTTGAAGTTGCGCCCGGCAGGAAAGGCCAACAGGCGATTAACGTAGTACGGCAACAGCAGTAGTGACACACACTAATAAAAGCCCCGGTTCCAAGAAGGAGCCGGGGCTTTTTTATTGATTAAAAATTCGTTACCGCCCCATCAATGGAACAAAACACTGATTCAACAGGTTGGGAATGGTGTATAATCCTGTTTATTCGCGGATCTCTCTCCGTCCCGGGTTCAGCTGCTGCGATCGTCCCGAAGCGCACTCTTCCCTCGGATGGATGAATAGCGAGAATACACCAGGAGGAACATGTATGAAAATTGTCCGCACGACAGCGATGGTTCTTTTCGGAATCGGGTGTTTCCTGCTCATGGTCTCCTGCGCGGAGAGGGGGCGCGCGATGTATGGCTATTATCAGAATCATCCCGATATGAAGGAGCGACTACTGCGATTACGGTCGATCTATATCGCCGATATTCAAGGGGCGCCAAAGGCCGAGGATGTGGAACTAATGAGGGAATCTCTCATAGACGAACTCGGGCGAAAGGGGCGCGGGCGATTCGCTCTTGTTGAGGATGCCGCTGCCGCAGACGCGGTGCTCGACATGGATATGAAAGAGGAGCTGGGACCGGTATCGACTGCGGAGCCGCTCCCATTTGAGATCGAGGCGCAACCTCCACCCCCGGAGACAGTTTTTGCGAGGATGAAGCTCGTGGACCCAAAGTCGGGGAGAGTGATCTATAAAACAGACACGAAGGAATCGCCTGACTTCGCAGTGAACACGATAGAAAAGGCAGCGTATACAGTTGTGAAAAATCTCATGCGTGAGATCGATCTGGCCAGAGCGTCACTCTCTCCATAAATCGAGTCCGTCCTCACCGCCCCGCCGGGCTCCCGGCGCCGGGGTGCGGGGATCTCTCCCGGATCCCCCTGAGGAGGCGATCATGAATATTGCCGAAGGCGCCGTTCGACATGATGAGGACGACATCCCCCTTACGGAGCTCCACTGTCAGAACGCTCAGGATCTCATCCACTGTTTCAATTGCGCGCGCATCGACTCCCCTCATACGGAGATCACCTGAAAGTTGAGTGGAGGAGAATCGGCGCGACTCCTCGATCTGCTCGGGATGATACACTCCCGCGATAATCACACGATCAGCGCCGGAGAACGCCTCCGCATACTGCCCCTGGAAATAGTTCCTGCGGCTCGAGTTGGTGCGCGGCTCCCAGACCGCCCATAGCCGCCTCCCCGCGTAGCGCCCCTTTATCGCGGCGATGGTCTCCCGGACCTCCGTGGGGTGATGCGCGAAATCATCGATGACGACGATATCATCAATGACCCCCCTCACCTCCTGTCTCCTCTTGACGCCAAGGTAACGGCTGATCCCGTCCCGGATCCGATCCGCCGGAATGCCCACCGCCTGACCCGCGATGAACGCGGCAGCCGCGTTGAGTGCGTTGTGCCTTCCGGCGAGGGGTGAGAAAATCTCGTATTTTTCGCCTGCCCCGTGAAGCAATATGAAGGAGCTTCCCTCCGCGAGTCCCCGGAAATCGGAGAGCCGCCAGGAAGCGCCCTCTTCGAACCCGTATGACTCTACGGTGGAGTTTTTCACGGATGCGATAATTTCGCGAATGTGGGGATTATCCGTACAGGCGATAAGGAGGCCTTTGAGAGGAATGAGAGCCGCGAAGCGCGCGAAGGCTTTCTTGCACTCCTCCAGCCCGCTGAAGATATCCGCGTGATCGAAATCAACGCTCGTGAGGATCCCGATGGAGGGGCGGTAGTGCAGAAACTTCGGCTCCCTGTCAAAGAATGCACTGTGGTATTCGTCCCCCTCGACGACAAAGTGCCGCCCGGATCCCCGTGCGCTGCTGGAATCAAAATTCTGGAGCACCCCTCCGATTAGAAAGCCGGGGTCCAGGCCGGCGTGATGAAGTATCCAGGTGATGAGAGAGCAGGTGGTCGTCTTCCCGTGCGTCCCCGCGACGACGATGCTCATCCTTTCCTTGAGGTACATCTCCTCGAGGGCCTGCGGAAATGAATAGTAGCTGAGCCCTCGCCGGAATGTCTCCTCCACCTCGGGGTTCTCCCTCCGCACCGCGTTTCCGATGATCACAAGCTCCGTATCGGACGGGATGTGCTCCGGGTTGAATCCGTCCTTCATTTCGATCCCGAGCCGCTCGAGCAAGGTTGACATGGGAGGGTACATGCCGCTGTCCGAACCGCTCACGCGGTGGCCGCTCTCCCGGAGGAGTTGCGCGAGCGATCCCATCCCCATCCCGCAGATTGCGCTCATGTGAATTTTCATAGAGTATTATCTTTCCTTGATTGCAAAAAATTACTGCTTCTGCATCAGCCCTGGCGGGATCGCCTATTTCGCGTGCCGGAAACCGGCCGGCGCGCGTATTCACCGAAACAACATTCTACAACCGTCACCGTCCGTTTGTCTCCATCGAGCCTCACGCGAACGCCCATAGGAAAACAGATATTCTCCCCGGCGTGGCCGGCGGGAAAATTCCAGAAAATGGGGAAATGAAAATCCTGCATTGCGTCAAGGACGATTCGCTTGATTTCTTCCCCATAGCTCTCCTTACCGGATTCCCATCCTTTCGGCGGCACAAACCGGCCCAGGAGCACGCCGTTCACTCCCTTGAATTTCCCTGCAAGACCGATGTGCGAGAACAGGCGATCAATGGCGTATGGTTTCTCTCCCCTGTCCTCAAAAAATAATATCTTGCCGCCGGTTTCCGGTTCGTACGGCGTCCCGAGCAACATGGAGAAGAGAGAGAGGCTTCCCCCTGCAATCGCTCCCTCTGCCTCTCCGCTGCGCAGAATTTCTATTCCTTCGCAAGCCAAATCGCCCCACGCATCTTTTTTGGAGAACGATCCGAAAAGGCGTTCAACCGCACTCTTCTTCATCCCACCCAGCTCGGTCACAAGAGGGCCATGGAATGTCACGAGACCGCACACCTTTTGGAAGTATCCGTGGAGAGCGGTGATATCGCTGTATCCCATGAAGATTTTCGGATTCCTCCTGACAAGTTCACTGTCTATTGCCGAAACTATTCGTTGAGACCCATACCCGCCCCTCGCGCAGAATATGGCCCTCACCTTTTCGTCTGCAAAAAGGGAGTTGATCTCCTGCGCGCGCCTGGCGTCCGGCCCCGCAAGGTAGCTTTCCTCGGAAAAGATACCGGGCGTGAAGAAAGTGCGGTAGCCGGCTTCATGAATGCGCTCGATGCCGCGAAGGAACGCCTCCCTGGAAAACATGCTCGCCGGCGCGGCAATCCCTACTGTATCTCCGGCTTTGAGCGCCGGCGGCTTGATCAGTCTAGTCATAGAATCCCGATAATGATAAGATAGTCTATATTCCCTCAGTTATACAGGGGGTAGTCATTCCCCCGGAAGCGGGAATCTAGCGTCAAACCTGGACTCCTGGTGGAGTCTACCCTCATAAAAACGGGGGCAGGAGTGACATGCCCGCCCAATAACTGACGCATTACGATAGTTGCTCGAAATGAATTTTTCCGGGCAATGTGACGCGGGAGCAAAGACATAGCGACCAATATTCGGACGCAGATACCACAGATTTCGCAGATTAACAGCGCGGCGGTTTTCGCGCTTTGGCTTTTTGCTTCAGACAATTGCATATCTGCGCCCCCTGCGTTCATCTGCGTCATGAATAGCAGCTAAAACTCGGACGCGGATGTGTCGCTCGCCCGCGAGCTTCGGCTCCGCGTACCGCCGGGCGGAACCATAGGCTCTCAAAGGCCATCATCATAAGGATTCACCATGCCGCAGTCAAAGGAAAAGAGGATAGAGCAGTTCTTGGAGAGAGCAAAGCTGCGCGCGCAGCCGCTGCCGCTTAAGGGGGATGCATCCACAAGATCGTTCTATAGAATCCCCTTTCACAAGGGGACCGCGGTGATGATGGTGTATGATACGCCCCAGCCCGAAGTCGAACGCACCTTCCTCGATGTGCACGACCATCTCTCGGCGTGTGGTGTCCCTGTCCCCCGGATATACGACTATGATCAGGAAACGAGCATCATGCTCATCGAGGATTGCGGGGACATCTCTCTCGAGGAGAGGCTCCGCGGAGCGGCCCCGGAAGAGTACCGCCACTTCTACCGATGCGCAATCGAAATCCTCCTCAAGATCCAGATCACCGGAACCGCCGCGCGGCGGGAGTGTGCGGCGTTCTCGCGCTCGTTCGACGAGCATAAGCTGACCGAGGAGCTGGATTTCTTCCTGACGCACACAGTGGAGGGATTCTTCAAGGCGCGCTTGGCGAAGGGCGAAAAGGAGGGAGTGCGCCAGGCGTTCACTTTCCTCGCTGCCCGCCTCTCCGGGCTCCCGCGCGCCTTCAACCATCGCGACTACCACAGTCGCAATCTGATGGCGGTGGACCGCTCGCTCATGGTGGTAGATTTTCAAGATGCGCGAATGGGGCCGTGTCAGTACGACCTCGCATCCCTTCTCAGGGATTCCTACACAGTGCTGGACGGAGAATTCCGATATGCGATGATCGACTACTACCAGCTGAAAAGTTCTGAGATGGGAATCTCCTGGCATAATAGAGAGGATTTTCTCGAGAGGTTCGACCTCATGAGTCTTCAGCGGAACCTGAAGGCCTGCGGAACATTCGGATATATGTCGGTGGTGCGCGGAAATAACAGATATGTTCACTATCTCGAACCGACTTTTGCGTACGTCAGGGAAGTTGCCCCACAGTTCAGCTTTATGAGTGATTGTCTGAAAATTCTCGGGCGATATGTGCCATTCTTATAGTTCGTGAAGCGCAATATGTGAAGCGCAATATATACATTATACGTTTCACAAGATACACTTCACAAGATACGATTCACGAGATACGAACATTATGAAAGCTATGATTCTTGCTGCCGGACTGGGGACGCGCCTTAGCCCGCTGACGGATGAATTACCCAAGCCTCTCCTCCCGATCGCCAATCGCCCGCAGATCGAATTCGTCCTGGAACTCCTGCTCCGGGCGGGGGTGAGCGACGTAGTGATCAACCTTCACCACCTCGGGGATCTGATCCGCACGACCCTCGGGAGCTCCTACCGCGGCGAACTGCGCATCGACTATGCCTATGAAAAGGATATTCTGGGAACGGGAGGGGGACTTAAGAACGTCGAAAACTTCTTTGACGAGGACCCGTTTCTCCTCATCAATTCGGATGCACTCATAGAACTGGACCTCCTCGAAGCGGTTTCGTTCCACACGGCGCGCAAGGCTGCCGCAACAATGGTGGTGAGAAGCTGGGATGAGGGCGGAGGCTATGGACGGGTGGAGGCGGACCGGGACGGCAGGATCAGACGCATCCTCGGGCGAGGGAGTGGCGAAAATCTCACCCCCGTCATCTTTACGGGGCTCCACATCTTGAGCAGGCGGATTTTTCACTACATCCCCGGGGGCGTCTATTCGTGCATCAACAGGGATTGCTACAGCGCCATGCTCGAATCGGGAGAGCGAGTGTACGGTTACAAGAGCGCGGGCTACTGGAGAGACGTGGGTACCATAAAGAGCTATTTTGAGACAAATATGGATTTTTTGTACGGCCGGATGCCGGGCTACTGCAAAAAATTTATTTCCCGGCCGGGGGAAGACGCGCATCGGGCTGGGTTTCCCGAAGCCGTGTTCGCCGAGCCGGTGTTCATTGGGGAGTTCTGCCGCATCGGCAGCCGAAGCCGGCTCGGGCCTGCGGTAGCCCTGGGAACCGGTTCACGCGTGGGGAGCCAATGCAGCTTGGAGAGGGTTATCGCGCTCCCCCATTCCTCCTTCACTGATGGAGAAAGCGTGCGCGACTCCATCCGTTCAGAGCGCCATTCGATACCGGTAACGGGCACAACAAGTCGTTAGTCCATCTCACCGATATTTCGAACACGCGGGATTGAAAAGGTGCGCGGTAACTGCTCAGGAACCGGAATTCAGAAGACAGAATACAGAATACAGAATTCAGGAGACAGGAGATAAACGTTTCCTTGAAATGCTGTTATTCTTAATTCTGTCTTCTGACTGCCTGATTAGTTACGCTGAACGAATATATTCAAATCTTCCGAGGAACGGCATGGCATTGAAACCGCGTCCATCTGATGGAGACCGCCGCCTCATAACCCTCTGCGCTTCCGGCGATGATGAGGCATGGGATCATCTCCTCAAGGAATACGGATGCCTCATTTATAACATTGTTTCCCGATATGGGAAACGGCGTCAGGACAGAAACGAACTGTATATCTTTGTCATCGAGAATATCTGGAGAAACAACGCACGGAAACTCACCGCATGGGAGGGGAGGGCGAAGTTCTCCAATTATCTCGTTTCCGTCGTCTCCCGTCTCTGTCTGGATTACTTCAAGGGGCAGGTCTATAACGAGGAGAAGAGATACGAATCCCTGGACGATGTGAGAAACGCGCGCGCGGCAGAGCAAACGGAGTGCGCATCTTCTCTCCACCCGGGAACACAGCACTATGTTATCCACAAGGAATGCCAGGGGCTGATAGAGGATGTCATGACTACTCTTGAGCAGGAAGACCGGGCTATCCTCATTCTCTTCTACTGGCAGGGGATGAAATACCGTGAGATCGCCGCCGTCATGCAAATGAGCATGAGCGACATTGGGAAAAGGCTTATCCACGCGAGAGAGAAGCTCCGCCTTTCCCTCGTGAAACGAGGGATTAAAAATATAGCCGATTTATTGGAATAAAAATGCCGTTCAACTCGTCTTATATATATGGAGGGAGATACCGTCATGAAATGCCCTGATAAGGAATTGCTTGCAAGACTGCTCGATGGAGAGGAAGTGGCTGCATCGGGCACACTGCGCGCACATATCCAGGATTGTGAGCTCTGTCAAAAACGGGCTCGCGACGAGGGCGAACTGGGCTCGCTGATACGCGCCTTTTTCAAAAAGACTACCCGCGACCTGGTGAGAGATGCCGCTCCCTGCCCTTCCCCTGAAGAGATCGCACTCTATGCCGAGGGACGAGCGCCGCTCTATAGGAAACAGGATCTCATGCGGCATTTTTGCGCATGCCCGAGCTGCGCGCGCGCCGTCCTGGATGTCACGGCATCCCGCGGAAACAGGCTCGAAAATCCCCCGACAGATCTCGTCCGCGAGGCAGGGGCAGTGTATCGCCGCGGGAAGGATTCCGGGAGGAAATAAGGGGCTCTTTCCGCTTTGGGCGGATAAATTTTTATCCCCTACTTATGAAAATAGGGTAGTGCCTCAATTACATGTAGAATATCAGTACTGTCCGGTTATTTTGAGGAGGGTGCCTTCAGAGCATAGATTTACATTTTTCCTCCGACTTCTTTTTACTGAACAGTACATTCTGTGGATGCGATTGATTTCAAATCGATTGCGGGGCAATTACTGCACAACTCATTGATCGTTAGTAGATTATGTATTTAGCTGTAATATGATAACCGGACAGTACTGGTAGAATATATCTGTTTTATGCTATAGGGGCGTGATCCTTCGGCAAGCTCAGGACAAGTTTTATCGCGCCCGAGTTCGATAAACTAATCCTGAGCACTTCGGCTGCGCTCAGTATAAACTCGGCCGAAGGATCGAACCCCTACAAATCAAAAGTACCCAAACTGAGCCACTAATGAAAATCGACCATGTCGGAAAAGGGGATCGAGAAGGAGCCTGAAATACCTCCCCCTGCGAAAGAAAGGAGCAGCAGGGTGTCTGTCAGCGCTGCTTCGAGTGTGGCTGCCCTCCCTTGCGAAGAGGATAGTAGGAGTACGGCTGCTCGGTCTGAGTCCAGTCCGCTCCCTCTCCCATGCTCGCTCTCCTATGCCGAGGGTTGGGAAAAACAAGGAGATTGGCTTGACTAAAGTGACATATTAATCGCATGCGGGGTAAGGGGACAGTTCTGGGGTGGGAGATACACCCCCACCCTTCCTTCGGCAGGGCCCCTTCGATTGCGCTCATGGTCTTCGACAGGACAGGCTCCCCTTCGGAGGGGGAGGGGATATGATTCCATACCCCACCGAAACTGACCCCTTACCAGGCGGGTGGCTTTTTGTTCAGGTAAGGGGGGGCTGAAGGTCCCCCTCCATAACCGAGGGAATGAGGGACAAAACAGGAAAAATGAAAAATAACTAAATAGTATGGAATAAAATCCATGGTCACCTCGTCTACTATATATGAGAGGAGGTGTCCCATGGAAGCCAGTGTGAGCGTCGGGACATGTGTCGAGCATCCGGAGTACGGCAAAGGGAAAGTGCTCGGCCTGAGCGAAAAGAAGGAGGTCGTCCGCATCAGGTTTGTTAAACTGGGGATAAAAGAGCTCCCCTACCCCTGTCCTGGTATGGTTGTGCTTTCCCCGGAAGGAGGGATACAGTCCCAGGAGGTTCTTAAACTCCATTTCGAGAAAGCGACACATAATGGCTCGGGGTGTAGATGGTTGCTCGACTTCCGGGGTCCACAGCTATTTCGCCTCGTGCAGGACATCAACACCTGGGCCAGCAGCAAAGCGCAGTTAAGAGGCGCGTTGGTCAATCTCCACACCCTCGAGAATCGGCAGATAGAGCTCACCATCACGGGCCGCGGACGGGATGGGAGATGTCGCTGGTGCCGCACGTTTCGCTCGGCGCTTAGGACAGCGGTGCGGAGAGATTTCGGGAGGCAAGCTTTCGGACTCGACGGATCGTGTGTTTTTGATCTAGGGCAGATGCCTACTCCAGCCGCGGAGAAGGCCAGCTCCTGAGTCGAAGGCTGTGTCACCCCGTGAAATAACGCGCCAACGGGCAAAGAGGATGATCCCAACAATCACCCCCACGCTCTGCCCCGTTCGGCACGAGACCGCCGATGAATAAGCCGCCCCGCGCAGCTGAGCTTTGTCGACGAGTCCAGTAACTGAGCTCTATAGCCAAGACCTATAGCTGAGGCTTCAGCCTAGCCCCGTAGCCGAGGTTTCAGCCGAGTTCTGTAGCCGGGTCCAGCAACCGCGTTCTGTAGCTGTGTCCGGTAGCCGATGCTTTAGCCTCGGCGCGATTGTACAGTCGTCCCTAGGGGACTCATTGTCCCAGAAAGGAAGTCTCGGCTACGCGCGGGGAAAATCAGATAATCGCCGGCTACTTAGCTGAGCCATGTAGCCGAGGCTTTAGCCTCGGCGATTCGACGATAATGGAAAATCTACATCCATAATATGAAGAGCGCCTCCTTAAAAACTATCTACTACATCGCCGCCTCTGTGGTGGTGAGTTGCGCTATCTTCGCATATCTCCTCACTATCGTGCGCCCGGAGGAGATCGTGCGCGCGATCACGCGCGCCTCTCTGCCCGGGATACTCGCCTACATGGCTGTGAGCCTACTCTCCACCATTTTCAGAAATATGAGATACCTCATGCTCACGAGAGTGACGAACACCGATATCCGTATAAGCGACACCGCGATGTTTCTTGTGACGCTCGTGCGAAACTTATTCTCCGACCTCATTCCCGCGAGGATAGGTTCGCTCATCTATATTGTCATCCTGAAGGCCCGCTTCGGATTTCCCGTGGAGATCGGCACCTCGGTATGGGCCATTTGCTTCGTATTGGATATGGCCGTCATGGTCCCCCTAATGTTGCTCGGGGCAACCATCGTCGGCGCAGGAAAACTGGGTGTCTCCCTCAACATCCTCTGCATAATCTCATCAGCCTTCTTCGCGATCACCGTTCTCGCCCTCGCATACCTTCCGCAGGTCATGAGGGGGTCAGGAAAATTTGTCGCACGGCTTTGTCGGCGCTCAAAAAGGGCGCGCACAGCACAGGAGAAGTTAGAGCTCACGGCACAACAGATCGGCGTGATCTATCAGCACGGGGTGTTCTGGCGCGCAGTGGCGCTCTCTTTTCTGATCCGCGCGCTCAAGTATGGTTGCATCGCGTTTCTGCTTTACGCCATCCTACATCCGATCGATCCACAGAAGTATACGTTGCGCGCGATCGGCTACTGGCCGGTTTTCGTGGGGGCATCACTGGCGGAGTTGGCGGCAAGCACCCCTCTCAGCGGGATTGCGGGTTTCGGCCTCTACGAGGGTGTATGGGCGGGAGCATTCTATCTGCTCGGCTACCCGCGCGAACTTGCGGTTCTCTCGGGAATCTCCGCGCATGTCATTACGCAGGTATTCGGTTACTCCCTCGGCGCGATCGCAATCATGCTGCTTCTGACGCCGCTCCGGGGAAGGAGAGGGAGAGGTATGACACATTAATCGATCTGCAGGGGATTTGCTTTTTACTTTTTGTTTCTTGCTTTTTGCTTATCACTAATCACTGCAGTATTGGTGGAGGTGGCGGGAATCGAACCCGCGTCCTGGTGAACACCCGCATCAGCATCTACATGCGTAGCCCCGCTTTGCATTCGCTGCCCGCGTCTCCATCGGGGCGGGATACGCGGGCGGCTATCCTCTGACTAACGATGGCTGCCGATCCCAGAGGAGCGAATCAACAACCAGCCTGCTTCCGGCGTCCTTCCCGGTCCTGCAGGCAAGTCCCGAGAGGACGTGACCGCTTATTTAAGCGGCCAGTGCTAACTGCTCGTTCGCAGTTATGATTGTGCCAGGTGTTTAAAGAGGCCTCCTGACAACCTCTGCACGCAGCTGAAGCACGCATACATCAGTCGAAACCGATCACCCCCATATGGTCTAAATTATAGCATAAGATCCATGGATCAACACCAGGAGTTTCCCCGTTTTTTCGATCATCAGTTTCATTCATCTATTACTCCAATATATTGTCATTCCCGCGCAAGCGGGAATCCACTCTCCGGGTATACGTTATGATTTTTAGCCTGGATGCCTGCTTCCGCAGGCATGACAAAAATACAGTTCCTGGCCTGATTATGTGTTAACAGTTGCGGAATGTAGTATTCTCTTCTCCATCAGGCTATTACATATTCTCACCTGGGAAAAACGGGGAAAGTCCTGATCAACACGTATGAATTCGAATTCGAAGTTGTACTGGGGTACGTATGAGTGTTCTCATTTCGAATCTCTTTTTGCTCGCCCCCGCCAGAGTCGAGCAAACCCATTGCGTGACCATGCCTACTGGCATATCGTCGCCCCCGGCGGAGGGAGGGACGGAAGAGTGCTGCCTCATGATAACCGACTCCTTATCAGATTCAACAATTCTTCTTGGCACAAAACCATGGAATTATCTTGAAGCTTCCAAAATATACGCACAGCGTATAAGATTTTGGTGTCTGCGCTTTGATAACAAGTATTCTAACTAGCTGAATTACTGCAAGTTGTATACTAGGCTTTCCAGTTTAGCTCTGTAGTACAGAGCTAAGGGAGGCCTAGTATGCGAAAAAAGCGATACCTGCTCTGGCTAAAAGCCGGAGTTACCCACAATCGCCCTTGCCTCGCAGAGCTTTGCAAGAAGCGCTCGACATCGGGCTCATGTGGATAACTCCTTTATGTGAAATAGGCAGACACCAAAATCGTATACGCTGCCCAATGCTTTAGTTTGTGTGCTGCTTAATCGTATGGGTTCGATTTCAGCCGGCAGCGCTTGTCTGCCGGCAAGCATGATCAAGTAGCAAGCTTCCCATGTAACATACGCGGCCAAGGCGCAATCCCTCGACTGATTTTAAACTGAGTGTAGCCGAAGTGCTCAGGACATGGCCATCCTGCCCCTACAGCATCTAATGACTATACGCCATACATAACCGATCTACCACCGATAAATCTCCAGGACTGCAATGGGTCACTTATGGGTGGTATCCCTTTTACTTGTCATCCCCGCACTTCGACTGCGCTCAGTGTAAACTCGAGCGGGGATCCAGTATGAAACCTGGATTCCTGCTGGAGTTTACCCTCGTGAAACGGGGGCAGGAATGAGATATTCAGCAATGTACCCCCCATAAGTGATGCATTACCCAGGACTTTCCCCGTTTTATTTCAAAAGATTAATAACTCACCGCAGAGGCGCAGAGCAGGCAAAGAGCGATCGCAAAGAATAATTCACAATAGCCTGGCTCTCTGCATCATCTATCATCTCTGCGTCCTCCGCGTCTCCGCGATGAAATATATGATCTCTTCTTTTTCCAAACTTGTAGTGGTACAGATGCTAAATTTTGCATCTGTCTGGTAATTACTCAGTAATGAATTTAGCCTGGATTATTCATCTGTCGATCAAATAGCACTCGGTACCTGATGCCTGAACTTCATAATTCATGTCATTCCCGCGGAAGCGGGAATCGTGCTCTATACGCTTCAAAGATCGGGTCGGGGCTGCGGGATTTCGCCCGCAGTCCCTCCCACACCACCGGACGTGCCGTTTTCGGCATCCGGCGGTTGAACCCAGCGACATTACGCCGTCGCAAGCGTCGATGGAAGCACCAAGCCGTACCGCTGCAGCA
>JAPLCW010000044.1 GCA_026392015.1 Candidatus Auribacterota bacterium
CCACGTTGTTGTTTCCGCCATGCTTATCTGCGTGGGATGAATCAGGCAGAGCGACGCGCTGCCGGCGGGCGCCCGATAGGGAAATGTCTGGCAGGTTGAGTCCCCGTTCCCCGCGGAATGATCTTCCATTTCCGGCTGCCCGATGACGATGTCCGCGGGATGCGATGGGTTCTCCGTCACTTCGCAGTGGTTCCCGCAGCAGCAGTCGGAGTTCTTCGCGCACGGCGTCATGCTCAACTGTTCCTGGACGGCTGATGCGTCCGCCAAGCCGGCGCGTCCCTCGCCGATGAATAGCCAGTCCGTCACGCCGTTCGTGTCTTTCTGGGAAACCGCGTGGAATTTTACATAGCGCGCGCTCACCGCCGGCAGGAACACGATGATTATTTCCCCCTGGCGGTCGATGTTCTGATGACTTCCTGTCTCCGTCCAGTGCAATCCGTCAGGGGAGACATATACCGTGAGTGCGCCAACGACATATTCCGGTATCCCCCCTCCGCTGCTGAAACTGGCAAAATTGATGTTGTAGCGGGCGCCAAGATCAACAGTGATATCCACCGCCCTCGGCGAACTCCCCACGAGGTAATAGCCAAAAGAATTAGTTTCTGCCGTGGAGGATCGGCCGTCGGTGAATTCCCTATTTCCTGTGTCGTGGTAGCTCCAATCGGGCGTGATACTTTTAGTATAGGACTTGCCGTGAGCCAGGTTGTCTGCCTCGGGGGTCGGCCCCACCTTTGAATAGCCGGATAAGGAGTTCCTGTCAATCCCGAGTATCCGGTTGTTATTTGTATCCGCGATGTACATTGTGTTGTGCGCATGGTCGATCAGAACCCCGCCTGCAAAACGGGAGGCGGAGGCGTTCGTTTTCCTCTGGGAGTTCTGCGCGAAATCCGGCTTGCCGATAACGACATCGGCCCAGAGATCGCCCTCGACGCCCCTCACGGGCTCGCTGACCTTGGCGCTCACAATATTGGATGTCTCTAGTGAGCCGTCTGATCGCGAGGCCGTTATGCGATAGTAGTAACTGGTATTCTTGTCCAGCAGCGCATACTGCGCGAGCCCGCTGAACTGCTGTCTGGATTCGGGAGTGCGATTTGTGTCGGAGAAAAGTTTGAAATTGAAATTCATGGAGTCTTTGGCAAATGTGTATCTTGCCGAATTTGAGAAAGAGGGACCTGTGTCCCTTTGCAGCTCGTACGAGGTCGTGCTCTCGGAGGGATCCTCCCATTGCAGGACAATCTGGGTCATTGTTGTGGAGAAAACTTTAAGATTTAAAACCGGCGAATCCGTTGCGCTTGGCTGAACAGATAGAGGAAGCAACCATACTGTAACGCAGGAAATAATCAGATGCAAGATGGTTCGTTTGCATAATAAATAATGCCTATGCATTCTCCCCTCCTGTTAATGAGATAGTAACTTCTTGTCTATCATCTCAGGAAAGCCGCTGTCGCCGGACGCAGTATCTGGTTTATCGCCTATGCCTTAACACTACAGCAAGTTTTATGCCAAATGCAATAGTTTCGCGATATTTTATTGGTAATGGGTCACTTATGGGTGGTATCTATTTCGCTTGTCATCCCCGCACTTCGACTGCGCTCAGTGTAAACTCGAGCGGGGATCCATTATGAAACCTGGATTCCTGCTTTCGCAGGAATGACATATTCAGCAATGTACCACCCATAAGTGACCCATTACTTTTATTGCTCCATTTTTGTTTCTTTTTATTACAGAACAAGTTACAGATATAAATTAATTGTGGCTCAGTAGTTATCCAAAACAGCTTTTCCCGGAAAGTGTTCAATTTCCGAACACCATTGCCTTGTTTTCGAACAGTTTCGCAACGCTGCTGCAGATAAGAAAGCTGCTCTCTCTTCCGATTACCCTATCTGACTCTGGCTTCGTTCGAAACCTCAACAGGGTAGGCAAGGCTGACAAACTGCCCTGTCGCCACATCGACACACGCGGCGAAGAAGACCCACTGCGTCCCTTCGATGCCAGAGGGCAGGTTGAACGAGACGCTCCCCGAGGTATCGGTCCCGTTCAACGGGAATATCACATATGGATATGTCGGAGCCAATTTACGGGGATTGTAGGGTTGCGGCTGCGACTTGCTGTTGAAAAGTTGGAGCGATCTGCTCGATAGTATCTCGCTCACCGTGGCGGGCCGGTCTGTCACAGACGCGCCTTCCGCAGCGCCGAAATAAATCGCCACCGCCCTCCCCATCAGATTGAACCTCCGGGCCGGGTCGGCTTCCCATTGCAGCTCAAGTGTGTCTCCCGCATGGAATACTTTCCCTATCACTCGAAGCTCAAAATAATTGGCCGGCGCCCGTGTCGGCGTGGGCGTGGCTGTGTCCCATGGATTCACCGTATCCGTCGGCCTGGGGGTGCTCGTGGGCGCAACTATCGATGTCGTATCAAGGCAAATCTCCTCTGAGGGCACCACCCAAGATGAACTCGTTATGGATGGTGATCTGCCGATTATCACGGGAGAACTGCTTATGAGCACGGGTTCCGAAGCTACCAGAAGAGGAGAAGTGGCCACAAGGCTCACATCCTGCAGGGGCGCGCAATCAGAAATATCTCCTGAAGAATCGAGCTTCATGATAAGGCAATCGCTCTTTCCTTCGCCATAAGTATATGTATAACCTGCGGTTATATAACCGCCGTCCGCGGTCTGCTGGATTGTATAGGCATAGTCAGAAGGATCGGAGTCATCTGACTCTCTGCCAAATGTTCTGGCCCACGCCTGCTCGCCTGAAGAGTCGAGCTTCGTAACGAGGACGGCCGATGCTGTGGTACTAAGGCTGTAACCATCATCATAACTGCAACTTTCCGTATGGCCTGCCATTATGTAATCGCCGTCTACGGTCTGCTGGATTGTATCGGCCCAGTCATAACGGTAGGAGTCATCTGACTGTCTGCTAAATGTTCTAGCCCAGGCCTGATTCCCTGAAGAGTCAAGCTTCATAACGAGGGCGTCCTCTACCCCAACTCCATAGCTCGTTGTATAACCAGCAGCAATATACCCGCCATCCGCGGTCTGCTGGATTGCGCTTAGTGTGTCAGTTGATTGTCCGCCAAAGGTTCTGGTCCATATCTGATTGCCTGAAGAGTCAAGCTTTACAACGAGGACATCCTGTCCCCAACCGTCATACCGCCATGTATAACCAGCAGTAACATAACCGCCGTCCGCGGTCTGTTGTATTGAGAAGCCGTAATCACCATCGAATCCTCCAAAGGTTCTTGCCCATGTCTGGTTTCCTGATGAATCAAGTTTCAGGACCAGGAAATCCGCATCATTGATATCAAAACTGTAGCTATGTGTATAACCAGCGGTGATATAACCGCCGTCCGTGGTTTGCTGGATTGCATATGCTCTGTCGTCAGACTGTCCGCCAAATGTGCTGGCCCATATCTGATTGCCTGAAGAGTCAAGCTTCACAATAAGGACATCATCTCTCCCCGCGCCATAGCTCGCTGTAGAGCCCGCCATTATATAACCGCCATCCGACGTTTGATGGATTGAAGATACAATCTCATTGCCGCTTCCTCCGAATGTCCTGGCAAAGCCCGAAAGAGCCGGGGTTGGGGTGGGAATAGACGGATCCCAGGTCGGTATAGGAGGGGGGGTCGGGGGTCTGCTGCTTAATACGCGCGTGGGACAATACCGGCTCGAATTCCCTATCGCATCTCGGGCCCTCACTCTCCAGAACCAGATCCCTTCCGACATGCGAAGCTGATCTGGAAGCGGTTTCGCGCAGCATTCATAGCGGTGCTCGGGCGACTCGAAGGTAAGATTGTTATCAATCATAAAATCATAGCCACACAGGCCTGACGAACCGTAGTCCACCGCGTCAGTCCAATTAAACTGCACTGGTTCGGAAGTAATAACAGTTTCACCATCTTTGGGCTCCAATAACTGCACCATGGAAGGAGATTCAATGTCCGGGGGAATCGTGTCTGCCATTGTAAAATCGACAAATGTATCCCCTTCAAATAAACCGTACAGCTCATAATCATTAAAATATATTTTTATCCCGACAACTTTATCCACCCCTGGAATCAGATATGCCGCTTCGTTCATGGGTATTGCCAACTCCAATGAAGCATGCGATACAGTATTCACCTTACAGTTAATATCGCCTTCCTGTACGAGGCTCTCGCACCATTCGATGCCATGATTCCAAATGTATACCTCGGGGTACCTCGTATGCGCTAGTACCACTGTGCCAGTGGCTGTATCAAGTGTTAGCTGGTAATTGTCCGGAACCGTATCCGTCCCCTCCGGCCCATCAGGCCCCCATCGCCAGCCGTCGTTGTTCGCATCAATATCAACAGTTACAGAAAAAGGCATGCCATTCTGCGGAAAAGAGAGAGCCAGGTAGAGTGCCCCGTTATCCCACGCGTCGTAAAGATCAATTGATTGACCGCTCACTGTAAATTGGCCGGCGTGGTTCCATCCCGCCTCTATAGCGCCATCGATGGATGGGGTGTATTTCGGAATGTAGTGCACCAGCTTATACAATGGATACACATCGCCCCCATCCACCATCCCATCGCTGTCGGTATCCACATGGAGCGGACCGGAGCCGGAGAATATCCCCGCCATCACCTCATCCAGATCCGTCAGGCCATCGCCATCCGTATCGACGGAGTCGGGGGAACTCCCTGTTCGTGACTCATCAAGCGGCAGTTCCGGGGCATTGTCGGGCACGCCATCTCCGTCCCCGTCCACTGCGGTTTTTACCTCTCCCCATCGATCATCAAGTGATAACCAATAGAGCGGCGGCCACATTCTCAGGATGTACGCGTTGAGCTCGAAATTGCCCCCGTAATCTCCCCGGAAATTCGGATGCACAGCAAGATAATCATAACCGCAGCAATAAAAAGCGTATTCAATCTGATGATGGAATTCGTGCAGGAATGTCCACATACTGCAACCACCGGCTGTGCTGGAATAGATGGTTTTCCCCATTGCAAGAAGTGTACCGTAACTAAAATATCCCCCCTTCCCCTTAAAATTACCGAATGCTCCATCATATTGATTGCGACTCACCCCGTTCGCGATCATGTCCGCTGCAACCACCGCTAATTTCATCCCACAATCATCAAAATCCGTCTCTGCTCTATAGGTCCATATGTCGAGATAGTGCAATTCAAGATTTATCTTGAGATGTGAATTTCTCCAGTAAAATTCACGCGCATTTTCTATCCCCTGCTTCATAGAAACGATTTGACCATCGGTGAATCCTCCCTCGTAGGTATTCCTGTAAAAAAGGACAAGTACCTTTAGATTCAGATAATGCGTCAGTCCGTCTTCCGCAGCTCCCGCCGTAAAAAGCGGCGGCTGACGGTCAGCACGCTTCCGCGGGCTTAATCCATGGAGACAGCTTTGCTCTGCTGCAAACCCATCAAAAACATGGAGGGCTGCCTCTGATCCGTTTGAAACTGTTGCATTTTCGGAATGGAGAACGCATTGTCTTGCTTTTACTTCGTTGACACCTGCCATGTACCTTGAAAACGCATCCACGGCAACAGATGAACTAGTTTGCGTGGGGTTCGCGGTTGGCATAGCATGCTTCGATTGCGGTACCATTGCATTCTGGCCCGATAAAATAGCAGTACCGGCGCCTGCCAGCATCAGGATGATCAGCACCATCAGACTCCTGACACCTCTTTTATGCTTGATAATCTCTTCTTCTGCTCTGCTAAAATTCTGCATAACCTAAATATCCTTTATGTATTATTGGAACCGCAACGGACTGATCTCGAAAACTTTCCCATGCGCAAAATTTCCTCCTTGCTGTCTTTTCTCTATTTATTGGATTATGCTGGGTTACTGGAATAATTTCGTTTCGCAGGCGTCGGAGCGCGCATTTCCAGGGTGTTGGTATGGCAGATCCGATGCACTGTTCCTTTTTGTTATAGCAAACCCTGCAATGACCTCCTCATTAGCCGCACTCATAGCGGATATTGTTCATCTTTGTCAGGTAGCATAAACCGTGCCAATTGAGCTACTTTTCAAATAAAAAATCTAAATTTCATAATATATTCACAAACAGTAGGTTATGACCTGAGGTTTGAATAAGACAGCCCGGCGTAATCTGCTGGATCCCGGTGTGATAACTTTGTTTATAGGCCGATAGCTGGAATTTGTATACTTTGTTTACAGCATAACAGCATACTATTCTGGGGACACCATACTGAATTGCGCGGGCCCGACTTCAATTCAGTATGGTGTCCCCGGAATAAAATGGGCGTACGGCGAAGGGACAATCTGCTATCATACCCTGTTAAGCGCGACCTTAGAAGGTGTGAGAGTGGCATTTTCCATAAAATCGCACACATGAAAACGGGCATTGATATACAGGCGGCGATCGGGCGGCCTACCGGCGTGGGGAGGTATGCGGCGAGTCTCGTGCGAGAGCTCGCTCGAATCGGAGGCTCCGAGAGGTATAGGCTCTTCTATTTCGACTTCATGAGGCGTGGGTGCGGACTTGAGATCGACGACCCCCGCTTCGAGTTCACGCCGATCCGGTTCATGCCAGGGCGGTGCTATGAGGCTCTCTCGGAAAATCTCGGCCGGCCGGACATCAGCCTCTTCACAGGGCGCTGCGACCTCTATCACTTCCCGAACTTCATCATCCCTCCGCTCAAGCGCGGGAAGGCGGTGGTGACGGTCCACGATCTTTCTTTCGCACGATTCCCTGAGTATGCAGAGGCGAGAAACCTGCGACGGTTGCGGAAGCGGTTTCTCTACAGTCTGGAAAGGGCGGATACGATCATCACCATCTCCGAGTTCTCGAAACGCGAGCTGATGGAACTCTACGGTGTGTCTCCCGATCGCATCAACGTGATCCACCTCGGTGTGAGCGCACCCGGGTGTGCAGCCTTTGAGAAGCCGCTCCCTGCGCGCTACTTCCTCTTCGTGGGAACGATTGAACCGCGGAAGAATTTGGGTACACTGCTTGATGCGTGGCGGATCGTGAAGAGCCGGAAACCCGGGTGGGCGTTCAAGCTCCTGATCGCCGGCGGCCACGGCTGGAATTGTGAACCTGCGGAGGTGCAGGCGCGAAAAAAGGGATTGGCAGGGGATGTGATAATGCTTGATTACGTCACGCACGAAAATATCTCCGCACTCTACCGCCCGGCGGAGGCGCTCATATTCCCCTCGGTCTACGAAGGCTTCGGCCTGCCTCCGCTCGAGGCAATGGCCTGCGGCACGCCCGTGATCGCATCAACGGCGCCGGCGATTCCGGAAATTGTCGGCGATGCGGCGCTCTTGTTTGATCCGTACAATCATGAAGAAATTGCAGATGCGCTCGTCAGAATCGCCGAGGACCGTGAGCTGAGGGCGGATCTGGTTCGGCGCGGTTTTGAGCGAGTGAAGCTATTCGGCTGGCGTAAAACTGCGGAGTTAACTCTTGAGCTTTACCGCAAGCTGTTACAATAGCTATTAGAAGTTATCCACAACGCAGGGGGACCTTAAGGCCCCCCTACGGGGGTGTGCTTTTAAAAGTTATCCACAGGGTTGCCGGCCCTTAAGGCCCCGCTCCCGGGGTGTTCTTTTGGTGGCGTAAAACTGTGGAAGAGATGCTTGCTTTGCATCGTAAATTGTAAGGGGTCACTTATGGGGGGTACATTGCTTAATATGTCATTCCTGCGAAAGCAGGAATCCAGGTTTCATAGTGGATCCCCGCTTTCGCGGGGATGACAAGTGAAAGGGATACCCCCCAAGACTGACCCATTGCCGTAAATTGCTAAAATAGTCATTAAAAGTTCTCCACAACGTAGGGGGGCCTTAAGGCCCCCCTACGGGGGTGTGTTTTTAAAAGTTATCCACAGGGTTGCCGGCCCTTAAGTCCCCCCTGCGGAAGTAATGAATGCTGCGGTCAACTGTGAGAATATATCATGAAAATCTGCATTGACGCGCGCTGGATCGGGGAGAAGATCGCCGGAATCGGGCGATATACCGTCTACTTGTTGCGGTATCTCTCGGAGATAGACGCTCGGAATCAGTACCTCGTGCTCTTCCACAATGAGTCGGTCCGCAAAAGGATATGCGATGAATTACAGATCGGTGGACGCCTTGGATGGGAGGTTCGCTCCCTTCCCTATGGCGTGTTCTCACTCCGCGGCCAGAGCGCGCTCCCGCGCCTCCTCCGAGAAGAAGGAGTCGATCTCTTTCACTCCACAAATTTCATGGCCCCGATCAGACGCTTCGGAGGGAAGCTCGTGCTCACCATCCACGACATCATCCCGCTGAAATTCCCCGAGTATGCGCCGCGATCGAAAAAGAGCAGGTTGTTCCCTCTGTACAAATGGTTGATGAAGCGTCTCGCTTCTTCCGCGGACATCATCATCGCCGACTCGGAACATTCGCGCGGAGACATCATCAAACACCTCGGGATTCCGCCTCATAAGGTGAAGACCGTATATCTTGGCGTTGACCCGAAGTACAGGCCTCTCGGGGCCAATGTGAAGGAGCAGGTGCGGCGGGAGCTGAAAATCAAGGACAGGCTCGCGCTCTACGCCGGGCGGGCTGATCCGTACAAGAATCTCATCAGTCTTGTGAAGGCAGCAAGAGAAATTAATGCGAGGGGGGGAATTCACTGCGCAGTAGTGGTGGCGGGGGAAAAGGATAGCCGCTACCCTGAGGTGGAAGAGTACATCCGCGAGACGCATATGCAAGACGACGTGCTCTTCCCCGGGAGCCTGGATGAGGACGCGCTCATCCCGCTCTATAACGCCGCGGACCTGCTTGTCCTCCCTTCCCTGTATGAGGGGTTCGGTCTTCCCCCACTCGAGGCGATGGCCTGCGGCACGCCGGTTGTCTGCTCCAACCGGGCTTCTCTTCCGGAGGTGGTGGGTGATGCGGCGGTCCTCGTTGATCCGATGGATGTCCATGCCATCGCCGGCGCCATTGAGCGGGTGTGCACCGACCAGGATCTCCGCGCGAGATTGATCCGGGCGGGACTCGAGAGAGCGAAACTATTCCCGTGGAGGAAGACCGCCGAGGAGACACGGGCGATCTACGCACAATTGGAAATTGGAAATTAGAAATATCAAATTGGAAATTTACAATTTTATATTTCCAATTTTAAATGGAGCCAAGCGACATGCGTGTTGCACTCATTCATGACTGGCTGAATGGAATGCGGGGAGGGGAGAAGATCCTCGAGGTCCTGTGCGAGCTCTTCCCCGACGCAGTGATCCACACTCTCCTGTGCGACCGCTCGCGCCTCTCGCCGACAATCTCGGGGATGGAGATCAGGACCTCCCTCCTCCAGCGCCTGCCCCTTTCGCGCAGCAAGTACAGATACTATCTGCCCCTCTTCCCCCGGCTCATCGAGCGCTTTGCTCTTGAGGGGTTTGACCTCGTTATCTCTACGAGCCACTGTGTGGCAAAGGGAGCAATTCCCGCACAGGGCGCCCTCTCGATCTGCTACTGCCTCACTCCCATGCGCTATGTCTGGTATTTCGGAGATGAGTACTTCGCGCACTGGGGGTGGAAGCGCCGCATGCTCTCCCCCGCGTTCGCGTACCTCAAGAGGTGGGATGTCGCGTCCGCACAAAGGGTGGACCGCTGGATTGCGATTTCGGAACATGTTGCCGCGCGTGTTCAAAAAATCTATACTACACGGGCGGAGGTGATTTACCCGCCGGTGAATACCGACTTTTTCACTCCGGCCGGGAAGGCGGGGAATTATCACCTTATTGTCTCCGCTCTCGTACCGTACAAGAGGATTGACACCGCCATCCGCGCATTCAACGAACTGGGGTTCCCGCTGAAGATTGTCGGCGAGGGACCGCAGCGGAATCGGCTCCAGGCGATGGCCGGCCCGGGGATTGAATTTCTCGGGTGGAGAACTGATACGGAGGTGCGGGACCTCTACCGGGCGTGTCGCGCATTTATATTCCCGGGGGAAGAGGACTTCGGCATTACTCCCCTCGAAGCCCAAGCCTGCGGAAGGCCCGTTGTCGCGTATGGAAAGGGAGGGGCGCGGGAGACGGTGCGGGATGGCGAAACCGGGGTCTTCTTCTCCGATCAAACGCCGGAAGCGCTCGCCGATGCCGTCAGGAAGGCCGCACGAATAACATTTGATCCGGAGCTGTTGAGAAAAAATGCTGTGCGATTCGAACGCGCGGCATTCAAGAAGAAGTTGCATCAGTACATTTCGACAGCCATTGGGGAATTCCGTTCTGCTCATATTTCTTGATCTAGCCTGGATTATTCATCAGACGAAGAAAAGAGCAATTTTAACGGCCAAACATATGAAACCGCAGATTGGGCGGATTGGGCGGATTAAACAATGCGAATCAGCGTAATCCGCGGTTAAAACATTAAAAGTTGGTGAATAGATCAGGCTAGGAGCTGATTCCGAAATGACTATCTCCGTAATCAGCGTGAGTATCATGCCAATCCCGACTTGATTGCGAGCGACTTTTAGCTGAGGTACACGTGCTCACACGCAGTCATACCACAGAGATTGCAACAGCGGTGCGCGTCATTCTTGACGTCGTGCTGCTCAACGCCGCATTCTGCACGGCATACTGGCTCCGCTTCTATTCCCCCCTCACCACGATTATCCCGGTTTTGAAGGGGATTCCGCCATTCAGGTCGTACGTCGTGGCGTTTCCGTTCGCCACCGTCGTTCTCCTCTACTCGTTCAAGTTCTTCGGCTCCTACGCAAGGCGGTGGCGCCACGATCCGATGAACGAGTTTTTCCTCGTCACCAAAGGGATGGTTGCGGGGATGATTGCCCTCATGGCAATCACCTTCCTTCTTCCTTCCACGCATAGCGAGATAGGCATCAAATATTCGCGGATAAGCTTTTTCATGCTGCTACCGCTTCTGGAGCTCTACCTCGTTCCCGGGAGGCTCGTCGCCAATGGCGTTGAGAAGGGGCTCTACAGGAAATCCAAGGAGAAGCGGCGAATGCTCATCATCGGCACCGGGGAGACGGCGGCGAGGATCGCGCGTTATATCAGTCATAATCCCAACCTGGAGTGCGAAATCGTGGGTTTCCTGAAGTGCCTCGAGGAAAAAAGCTCCTCCTCGAGGATCATCTCACCCATCCTGGGCGGCATAGCTGATTTTGCAACCGTGATAGGCGGCGGAGGGGTGGACGAGGTTCTCCTCACCAACCCGCGCCTGGACCATGACGAGGTGATGGGGATACTCAATATCTGCGAAAAGAATCTCATTAATTTCAAACACGTCCCCGATATGTTTGAAATCATGACAAAAAAGTTCGACATCGTCACCTTTGACGGCGTCCCCCTCGTCGGGATCCGACGACTCCCTCTCCACCAGCCGTGGAACCGCTTCCGCAAGAGACTGTTCGACATCCTGGGTTCGGCAGCCGGGCTGGTCATCTCCGCGCCGGTCCTTTCCCTCGCGGCGCTGGCGATCAAACTCGACTCAAGGGGGCCGGTCTTCTATTCGCAGGAGCGCTGCGGCGAGGATGGAAAACAGTTCCGCATCCACAAAATGAGAACGATGGTGGAGAATGCGGAGAAGGAGACGGGTCCGGTGTGGGCGAAGGCCGACGATCCGCGGTGCACCCGGGTGGGCGCGTTCCTGAGGAGGCACAACATCGATGAGCTGCCGCAACTCTACAATGTGTTCAAGGGCGATATGAGCCTTGTCGGCCCGCGCCCCGAGCGGCCCCATTTTGTACACCGTTTCACGGAGGATGTCCCGCGCTACATGACGCGACACATGGTGAAGTCCGGCGTCACGGGATGGGCGCAGGTGAACGGCCTCCGCGGCGACACCTCCGTCAAGGCGCGCTTGCGCTACGACATGTACTACCTCGAGAACTGGTCCCTCCTCTTCGATCTCAAGGTAATCTTCATGACTCTCTTCGCCCGCAGGAACGCCTACTAGTACACTGTTAAGTTAATTCTTACGAGGTAACCTGTCATTGCGAGCCCAAAGGGCGCGGCAATCTCGTTGTTAAAATATAAAAACAGATTGCTTCGTCTCCCGCCTCGGCGGGATCCTCGCAATGACATAATGCTTACGGCATTTATATCAGTAAAAACCACTTTAACAGTGTACTAGTCTGGATTATTCACGAGACGCCCGTAGTAAAAAGGGCATAACCACTGAGGGCAATGAATATACTGAATGTTTGGACGCAGATTTGCACAGATGAACGCAGATTGGCAAAAGAAGCAGATTGAATCTCTGAAGTTTTCACCTCACACTGTCTTTGTATCTGCGTGTTCTGCGTTTATCTGCGTCCTGAATAGCGATTAAGATATCAATGAGATAATTGTTCGAACCGTTCAGTGACCTCAGCGTCTTCAGTGGTTAAAGGCATGTAGTCTATTGTGCTCTTGGGAAATTATGTCAGTTTTGAATTGGTGAATAGATCAGCCTAGTGTCGTGTCCCGTAAACAGCTTTACAAAGTCGTGTCATTGCGAGGCGCGAAGCGACGAAGCAATCTATTGGAATGCAAGAAGATGAGATTGCTTCGCTTCCGCTCGCAATGACAAACATACGCAAGATATTTCCGAGACGGCACACGAGGAGCCGCGCACACCTATCGCGCGGAGCACATTCCGATGCTCAAGGTGAGTGAGATATTCAAAAGCGTCCAAGGAGAGTCCACCTGCGCAGGGCTCCCCTGTGTCTTCATCCGGCTCGCCGGCTGCAACCTGAATTGCCGATGGTGCGATACGGAATACGCGCGGCAGGGGGGCCGCGACATGTCTGTTGATGAAATACTCACCACAATCGAGCCGCTGCGCTGCCGCCTCGTCGAGCTGACCGGAGGCGAGCCGCTCGTACAGTGGGAAACGTGCGCCCTTGCCGCCCGGCTCATCGGTTCAGGCTATACGACCCTCGTGGAGACAAACGGGACAATCGACCTCGCCCCCCTCGATCGCCGCGCGGTCAAGATCGTGGACGTCAAGTGCCCGGGCAGCGGCGAGTGCGGAAAGTTCCTGGAGTCTAATCTCTCTCTGCTGAGCAGAAACGACGAGCTCAAATTCGTGGTCAGCGACAGGCGGGATTTTGACTGGTCGCGCGCCTTTATTGCCGATCATCTCCTCACCGGAAAAAGGAATATTCTCTTTTCTCCCGTCCACGGAGTGCTGAACCCGGCATTACTCGCGGAATGGATAATCAGCGAGGCCCCCACGGTCCGCCTCCAACTTCAGATGCAAAAGTACCTCTGGCCGGAGCGCACGGGAGGAGTGTAACATCGCAAACCCTGCTCCAGCCCGGGGCCGTCCACTCTGTAGATTCATATCCCAGGAGCCTGTCCCGCAAAGGGGGATTTATTTTGTTTCTGAATAGTTAATATATTTAATTATTTTACATATTACCTATCTGGGGGTATAATTGGCCGGAAAACCATGATGGAGGATACCATGAAGAGCCAATCCGAGATTATGAATCTCATCCGCAAGGTGCACATGAGGTTCGCCAAGTACTTCTCCCGGGAGTTTGCCCGTAAAAGGGTCACCCCCCCTCAGTATATGATGCTCATGAGCCTGCTCGAGGAGGGGCCGCAGAAAATGAACTCGCTCGCGGAGTTCCTTCAGATTTCAACTCCCGCGGTGACAAATCTGGTGGACAAGCTCGATAAGTCGGGGTACGCACGGCGCGTCCCGCACCCCACGGATCGGAGAGCGCACATCATCGAGCTCACTCCACTCGGAAATAAATTCATTACCCGCCTGAGCGAGGAGAGCCTGGAGCTTTTGGCGGATACGATCGGAATCTTGTCGGTCGCGGATCGGAAAGTGATTGAGAAATTTTATCAGCAGCTCTATCTGCATCTGGGTGCTGCGCTGGACACACGGAGATCCCGCTAGTGCGCAGGCGAGGTTGGAAAGACTCTTTTCTCGGACTGCGGTGACTTCATTTATGGAAGCGCGATCCCTGTCTGGAGGGAGATTCACGCGATGAAAATGTTTACATTCGCCTTATTGGTCCTCTCTCTCACTCTAAACGACGCAGCCACTGCGACCGAGGAGAGCGCGGGCGAGGATTCAAAGTCCCTTATGCGAGATGCATTCCTCAAATCCGCACAGGAAAAGAAAATCTTGAGGATCGGTGTCGTCGATTGCATCGTGTACGCGATCAAGAAGAACTCCGAGATCAAGATCAGCCGGATCGATCCGAAGCTCAGGGATGACGATGTACGAGTCGCGCGATCAGAATTTGAGCCGACCCTCAGCGGCGACTACACGCTTCACGACACATCGCAGAAAAGCACCAATCTTTTTTACATAAATGACTCCAAGATACGCGACATAAACTTCAACGGTGGTGTTTCCGGCAAGCTGGTCACGGGGACAGAATACAAATTCGACTTCCTGAACGAACGCTATCGGTCCAACGCCGACATTGAGAGCATCAATCCCTATTGCTCGACCGAGCCGATTGCAACGATCACCCAGCCGCTCTTCAGGGGATTCGGGATACTGGTCAACCGAGCCGATATCATCATTGCGCAGAACAACAAGAAGGAATCCGAAGAGGCCTTTAAAAATACCGTCATCGATTCAATCAGCCAGGCGAAGAGCGGCTACTACAATTTCGCCTACGCCGTTGAGGCATACGCGATCGCCGAGCACTACCTCGAGCGCGCGAGAGAGCTCCTGGAAATCAACAAGGCCCGCTACGCCAAGGGGCTGATGAGCTCCGTGGATGTTCTGGAAGCGGAGGCGGCAGTGGCGGATCGCGAGAAGTATCTCCTGGATGCCGAGTACAACCATGACACCTCGGAGGATAAGCTAAAGTTCGTTACAAACCTCGTCGATGACCCGGAGATGTGGAATGCGCGCGTCGATCTCATAGATAAACCGGAGTTCAACGTGGTCCCGGTTGACATTGTGGAGAGTATTCAGGCCGCCTTCATCTACAGGCCGGATTACCAGTCGAAGAAGATCGACCTCAGAAACCGCGACATCAATATCAAGGTGGCCAAGAACGCCCTCTTCCCGACGGTTGACGCCGTAGGAAGCTTCGGCGTCAATGGCATCGGGGATAACTACGGCAGTGCGTTCGACCGGCTCACCTTCAGTTACAAAGACTGGATCGTGGGTGGAAAGGTCAGCGTCCCGTGGGGGATGGGCGACCGGGCGAAGTTCGATCAGAGCAAGTGGCTGAAAGCTCAGGCGATCCTTGAGCTGGAAAGACTCGAACAGAAAATCATCCTCACGGTGAGGGATAAGGTGCGGGCGGTCGACATCCAGTACCGACAGGAACGGGTGGCCAGGGTATCCAAGGAGAAGGAGACCGAGAATTACGAAGCGCAGAGGGAGCGGTTCTCCGCCGGCCAGGTGAACACGCACGATATGCTGGATTACCAGGACAAACTCTCCAGGGCGGAGCTCGATTACACCAAAGCGGTGGTCGACTACATCAACGCTTTGATCAACCTGGATAAGGAGACCGGGCTCGCCCTGGCAAAAAACAATATTGTAATTGAGGAGCGGAAGGGAGGCGAGATTACGTGCGCTACGACACCCTGAAAAAGATAGGCATAATCATAATCGTTGCGGTCGTCCTCGTGTTTCTTTTCAGGGCGTGCGGCAGGAAGACTATCGCCCCGAAGAAGGAGGTAATTCCCATAAGGGCGATGCGCATTGAGGCGCGGTCGGTCTCCCGGACTCTCGACTACGCCAGCAACATCGAGGCGTGGGACAGGGCCGAGGTGTTCCCGAAGGTGAGCGGAAAGATTCTTGAAAAACTCAAGGAGGACGGGGCCCCCGTGACAAAGGGGGAGACCATCGCGTATATTGACCGCGATGAGGTCGGCTTCAAATTTGAAAAGGCGCCGGTGGAGAGCCCGCTCAGCGGCATCATCGGACGGGTATACGTTGACAGGGGGACAAACGTCACGCCCCAGACCGCGATCGCCCTGGTGGTGGACATGGACCGGGCAAAGGTGCACCTGGATGTTCCGGAAAAATACCTGCCCCAGGTCAAGATCGGCCAGGAGGCGCGGATAGATGTGGAAGCCTATCCCGATGAGGTCTTCATCGGCACCGTGTCACGGATCAGCCCGGTTGTGGAAACCGAGACGCGCACCGCCCCCGTGGAAATCTCAATTGACAATCCCGGCCACCGCCTGAAGCCCGGCATGTTCGCCGGCATCCAGCTCGTCCTCGAGAAGAAGGAGAATGTCCCCGCCGTGATGAAGGAGGCGGTCATCGGGAGGGAGCCCTCCGCCTACGTCTTCGTCGTCAACGGCGGTGTCGCCCGCATAAGGGACGTCACACTCGGCATACGCGAGAACGACTGCATCGAGGTGCTCAAGGGCCTGAAGGCGGGGGACCTTGTCTCCGTCATGGGTCAGGAGCGGCTCCGCGACGGCGACGCGGTGGCCGTGGAAGTAGATAAGAAAAGCCCATAGCCAAATTGGTCCATGGTCGATAGTCCATGGTCCATGGCCTTTGGCGGTAGCTATGGACTATAGACCATCGGCTATTGATAGTTCAAACGCGGCGAGAATATTGACATGTTTAAATTTGATAAGCTGGAAGTCTGGCAGAAAGCGATCAAATTCAGTCTTCATATCCATGCCCTCACCAGAAAGTTTCCCAAGGATGAACTCTATATCCTGACGGGCCAGATCAAAAGGGCAGCAGATTCCATCGCTTTGAATATCGCTGAAGGATCAACGGGCCAGAGTGATGCCGAGTTTCGTCAGTTTCTTGGATATGCCCTCCGTTCAGAAATAGAAGTGGTATCGTGCATTCATATCGGAAAGGCAAGGAATATCATTACAGAGGATGATTTTGCTTTATCATACGACAGGCTAAGTACACAGTATCATAAATATGATGACATATAAATATTGCTTTTCAGGAACGGATGCGGCACAATACGAAGACAAGGAAGGAGGCGTATTGTGCCCAGAACAAGCCCATTCAAGATTATGCTCTCTTCGGGAGAAAAGACA
>JAPLCW010000141.1 GCA_026392015.1 Candidatus Auribacterota bacterium
TCTGGTTTTACTGTGTTCATATCTCTTTAACTCAAGATGCTCTTGTTCTGCTCATATCGCAACAGCATCTCTATAACCTCTTTAATATGATCACGCCCATCTCCACGCAGAAATCCCCACAAATCCTTTTCCGCCTCTCTGCGCATGAACGCTAAATCCTGTGCATTAGGCTCAAAATTCAGTAAACTACGACTCGTTCGTATCATAAGTATCCTCTCCTTTCTTTCTTGGTTGATTGAAGGAGAGGATACTTATTTTTAGGCCCTATTCCCATTTTTTTAGCCCTTTCTGACACACCTCCCTATCTCAATTTGCATAAAAGATTGTACGTTACCGTTGCCGCGAAAGTGATGGGTCACTTATGGGTGGCACATTGCTGAATATGTCATTCCTGCGAAAGCAGGAATCCAGGTTTCATAATGGATCCCCGCTCGAGTTTACACTGAGCGCAGTCGAAGTGCCGGGATGACAAGCGAAATGGATACCACCCATAAGTGACCCCTTACCCGCGAAACGGTCCGCGAATAGTGCGGACAAAAGTCAATCTCAAGCGAGGTATCCGCGAAAAATCCAAAATTCAAAATAAATCGCAGAATAGCCGTAAGGATTAAGCCGTAAGCTATAAGCAAAATGCGTACTGCGTACCGCTTAGCTCTGACTTGAGTTTTGAGGTTTGAGTTTTCGGAACGCGACCCATGAGTATTCATCCGCCGTTGCGGGAAGTAATGGGTCAGTTGCGGTGGGGTCTGGAATTATATCCCCTCCCCCTCCGAAGGAGAGCCTGTCCTGTCGAAGACCTGAGCGCAGTCGAAGGAACCCTGCCGAAGGAAGGGCGGGGGGGGGGGTATCTCCCATCCCATAATTGCCCCATTGCTCCGGGAATGCTTTTTCTCTTGCATCCGCTTTGCGATGCTGTAGAATAGCACCCACGAAAGGAGGTTTCGTTATGAATAGAGCGGAGATGATCGAAGCTGTCGTCGCCAATAAGAAATCAGGCATTGAGACAAAGGCGGGGGCTGACAGGGCACTTCAGGCTGTACTCGACGCCATCAAAGTTGGTCTCAAGAAGGATGGTTTGGCGAGCGTTGTGGGGTTTGGCACATTCAAGGTCAAAACCCGTGCTGCGCGCATGGGACGCAATCCCCAGACCGGAGAATCAATCAAGATCGGCGCCCGCAAGGCGGTTACGTTCAAGGCAAGTACGGATCTGAAGAAGTCAGTCTAAGTGTCGCGACAGATTTCATGCGGCAATAAAAAACCCTCCCCCCATAACGGGGGAGGGTTTTTTGCTGCCGTGCGCACGAGCGAGGATCATGCGCTCGAGCCCGTGGACGATCACTTCCCTCCGGCGAAGAGCATATCCGCCTTTAATGGATCATCCACCGCAAAGATGAGCATTGCCCTCTCGGATCCGGGGGAGATACTTCCGTAGCAGTAGTTGACGTTATATTTGTTCTTGCCGAGTTTCGTCATCACCTCGCCCAGCATCCCGGGCCGGTCGTCCAGGACAAGCGTGAGCACCACACGGACGAGGACGGCGTATCCTTTCTCACGGAGCAGCCTGACTGCTGCGCGGTCATCGCCCACGACCAGCCGCATGACCGCCCCTTCCGTGAACTCGGATACGGAGATGGCCTCGATGTTGATCCCGGCCTCTTTGAGTATGCTGCACAGCTTGGAGCCTTCTCCCGCCTGATTCACCACAGTGATCGAGAGCTGTTTCTTTAGCGCCATTTCCCGCCTCCTTCCTCATAATAGTGAATAATAGCCACGGATGAACACGGATAAAACGACAATTGATAATTTAAAGATGCAAAGTCAGGAAATAGCGTCGCATTATAAGTGAGACACTTTCGGCTGTGCCGTTCCTTCACGTGTATCTGTCTGGATCCGCGGTTGCACGCTCCTCTTTCACTATGCTAGCAAATGGTCATAGCCCGGGTGAACAATTTTAAACCGGTTCTCACATCCGCCTCTTCTCATGATCTCGCCTGCCAGGCGGTGGCCGGCGAGAGATCTTTCTCCAGCATACCATAGAGCGCGAAATTCACCAAGGAGGCACGGACAGGAAATTCCCCAAAATGGTGAGCACTAAATTCATTACTGACTCATTACCAGACAGATTAAAAATTCAGCATCTGTAGTATTCCAAGTTTGGGGAAAAAGAGATCATGTATTTCACCGCGGAGACGCGGAGGACGCAGAGATGATAGATCATGCAGAGAGCCGGGCTAGTATGAAGTATTCTTTGCGATCGCTCTTTGCGTGCTCTGCGCCTCTGCGGCGAGCTATTAATCTTTTGAAAAAAAAGGGGAAAGTCCTGGGCGCGGAGGATGGTAGAGTCTCAATTACATGCAGAATATAACTATTCTATGTTGTAGGGGCGCGATTTACTTATCCTGAGCAAAGTCGAAGGATCGCGCCCGGGTTCGACAAATCGAACCCCTGCAAATTAAAGGTATCCAAATTGAGCCACTACCTCAATTTCAAATCTATTTCATCCCAGTGGCGGTTGTGCAACAATAACTGCCGCATTCTCCATTCATTGAGGAAAAGCCGATGCACACACCCCTGATCGTCGCCGCGCTGAGGACCCCCATTGGTGCATTCCATGGCGCCCTCAAGAACACGTCCCCGCCACAACTTGCCGGCCTCGTGCTGAGAGAGCTTCTCCACCGCAGCGGAATAACGCCTTCCGATGTCGACGAAGTGATTCTGGGCAATGTTCTCCGCGCCGGCCTCGGTCAGAACCCCGCGAGGCAGGCAGCTGCCGCCGCGGGGATCCCCTTCTCTTCATCGGCGCTCACCATCGATATGGTGTGCGGCTCCGGTCTGCGCGCGGTCTGTCTTGCGGCTCAGGCACTGCGGATGGGCGAGGGCGGCGTGGTGATAGCCGGCGGAATGGAGAATATGAGTGCTACCCCCCAGCTTCTCTGCCGGGATAATCCCTCCCGCACGCTGGTCAACTCCATGCGACGCGACGGCCTCACATGCGCGTTCCATGGAGAGGCGATGGGGGTTTTCGCCGAGAAGCTCGCGCAGGCCAACAATATCACCCGCGAGGAACAGGACCGATACTCGCTGGAGAGTCATCGGAAAACGGTATCGAGCATCCGGGGAAGTCTCTTTTTGTCGGAGGCCGTGCCCGTGCCGCTCCCCAACGGGGAGGAGAAGGCCTTCCGCAGCGATGAATGTCCCCGCAGCGATTGCACAATGGAGAAACTCGCCCGCATCAAACCGGCGTTCGACAAAAATGGGACGGTCACCGCGGGGAACGCGACGCCCATCGCAGATGGGGCTGCGGCTGTGAGCGTCGTTTCAGATGTTTTTGCGCGCCAGAGGGGTATGCGGCCCCTCGCGCGCATCCTCGACTGGTGCGTGGTGGGGGTCGAACCCGAGCAGACCTTTGCCGCACTCGGCAGTGCGGTGAAGAAGATTCTCCGGAGGAACACGCTCCTACTGGAAGATGTGGACCTTTTTGAGATCGCGGACTCCTTCGCGGTCGAGGGGATTGTGTGCATCCGTGAGCTGGGAATCCCGCCCGAAAGGGTGAACGTGAGAGGGGGCACGCTTACCCTGGGCCATCCGCTTGGTGCGAGCGGCTGCAGGATCCTCGTGACACTTCTCCACACGCTGAAAGATGAGCGAAAGCGGCTGGGGCTGGCTGCGGTGTGCTTCGGCGGCGGGAATGCGCTGGCGATGCTCGTGGAAAATCTTGACAGGGATTAGACCGCTGACTTTTCGGATGCACGCGGATTGAAGGAGGGAGCTCCGTGTCATCGGCGTGATCCGCGGCTCACGCCATGGGCTTTGGGAGACAGGAGATCCCCCAAAATAGTGAGCACTAAATTTATTACTGACTAATTACCAGACAGATACCTAATTCAGCATCTGTACTACTCCAAGTTTGTAAAAAGAAGAGATCATATATTTCACCGCGGAGACGCGGAGGACGCAGAGATGATAGATCATGCAGAGAGCCGGGCCATTATGAATTATTCTTTGCGATCGCTCTTTGCGTGCTCTGCGCCTCTGCGGTGAGCTATTAATCTTTTGAAAAAACGGGGAAAGCCTTGTTTTGGGAGAGAACAGCTATTGCAGGTCCTTCATCAGTTTCTGGATCCGGGCGACCGTTTTGATATAGCGATCCGATCTCGTGTTCCTGACAAGGGCGTTCTGATAAGCCTTGTACGCCAGATCAAACATTCCCCTTCGCTCAAACCCCACGCCCATATCGTAATATGCAGCGGGGTCGTCCGGCTTTGCCTTAATCGCCTGCATCCATTTCTCCATGGCTTCATCCCAGAGGTTGTTCTTTGCGAGCTCCACACCGAGGCGCGTCGAGTGAAAGATGCCATACTCGAGAATGCGCTCCTCCTCGACCGGATGCGCGGCGATCTTTCGGACAAATTTCTTTATCGCGCGGTCAAGGAGGAGGTCGAAGATCATGTCGCACGTCGGGAGCTCAGCGATCTCCGCCGATCCTGTCCCTTCCCAGCTCCCCGACTCTGATGCGGTGTCGGCGCAGATTACGTTTCCTAGAAAGGCATCTGCCATGCGCACGTGCAGATTAAGCACGGCATAGCGTTTGAGACGGTTCTTCTCGACCAACTGCTTTACAAAGCGTTTCCGTGGCATCGACTCTCCTGTGCTGCGTATATCCGACATGATATTCCCCTGCCCGTCTCTCACGTAGTCGCCCGTCCATACCGGCTCCCTGGCCTCCACAGCGCGGGACTCCTCGTCACACTGGGACTTCTCCAATTCCCCATAGAGAAGCGCGTCAACACCGAGGGCAGTTCCCATCCGCCTCACCATGGAGGCGTCAGGGGGATAGGAAAACTGGATTCCCGCTCGAGCGAGAAGACTCTTCATCTGATCATCTTTCATCACCCGGTAGCGCCCCGTATTCGCCACCACCTCCGCGAGGTGCTGTGCGACGACCTGGCCCCGCGCGCTGCCCGTCACATCGTCGCCGAACGGGAGCACTGCAATCTCGCTGATGCCGCTCACATCGGCGTCCGGGGGATCGAGCTTCTCGATCATCACGCGCGCGGTGGGCGCGCAGCCCGAGAGCGCAATGCACGCGACGACGACGGAAGACATGCTACGTGTCCTCATGGCCCTCCCCGTGTCCTTCTTCTCCCGCATCAAGCATGTTGCTCACGTCCTCAACCTGGTTCAATACATGTTGGTCTATATAGATTGGCGCGCCGTTCTGTTTCGCGAGCACCAGACAGTCGCTCGGACGGGCATCGAGTTCGACAACGCGCTTCCCCCGCTCGCTTTCCTCCCTCAGGAAAAGGCGCGCGTAAAATGTGACGCCCTTGAGGTCGTTGATCACCACCCGCTCCACACGCACCCCGAGACCGGCGAAGATGCTCGTGATGAGATCGTGCGTGAGTGGTCGGACCTTGCTCACTCCCTCGAGACTCATCGAGAGCGCCATGCCCACCCCGGGCCCCACATACAGGACGAAGGTCTTGTCACCGTTCCCCAGGAAGATGGCCCATGTCTCCGGCGTGGCAACAATCCTCTTGATATCCACCTTCACGAGCACTAGGTTTTCTCCCTGCGCACCCAAGTAACCCCAAAAAGGTCGGGTAACTGATTAAATCCTTCACCCAGTAGGTGCGGCTGAGTCTAGAACGATAATTTGCAGGGGCTTGCCGAAGGATCCGACCCCGGCATCATCCGTCATTTCGGGTACCCGGCGGGCGTTGACCGGTGCATCGCGGTGTGAGATAATACCCCGCGTGAGAGACATCCGCGTTCTTTCAAGTTACCTCACCGTCATCGTAATCTACGTGTGCCTCATCCCGGCGCTCATCATGTTGCTTGGCCCGAGGCTGGATCTCCTCATCGGTCTCCCCTCGCTTCTCCGCCTCCCGGCGAATTTCGTTGCGGGAGCCGTTATCCTCGCCTATGCATGGTTCTGGATCATCTGGTCTCAGCTCTTCCTCATAAGACACGGGAAGGGACATCCGAATGAGATACTCGGATACGAACTCGGGCCTCTCACCCAGCAGTTGGTCATTGGGGGGCCCTATCGCTACACGAGAAACCCGATGGCGTACGGCCTGCTCATCTTCTATTTTGTCGCACTCGCCCTTCTCTGCAACGCCACCTCGGTACTCCTCCTCTTCCCCATTGCATGTCTCTTCGAGGTCTGGTACCACCGGAGATACGAAGAGCCGGGGCTCCTCAGACGCTTCGGGACGGAATACATGCGGTATCGGGAGACGGTGCCGGTCCTTCTCCCCTGCTTCTGGAGGTCGCGCTAATTCACTCAGACTCGGAGGGTGGGGGTGCAACTTCGATCCGCGGGACGGAGAATAGCTTTGGAGGGCGTTCTACTCTCTCTTTCCCAACTTGTTCGGCCTGGCGCTGGAGATTCTGCTGCTGAAGGAGCAAGTTCTGTTCCCTGAGGCCGAGCTGTTGCTCGCGAAAATCCATATCCCTCTGCCTCTGGTCCAGGCGGCCCTCGATATCCTTAATTCGCCGCTCCATATCTTGAAGATCTTTCTTCTGCTGCTCGACACTCTTCTCCCAGTCGTCCTTCTCTTGCGTAAACCCCTTCTCAATTTCGTATGCCTTCTCTGCCGGAACCCACGTGTCCTGGTACTTCACCATGCCCTTCGCACGCTGCTCCTCCTCGAAGAGCTTCGCCTGCTTCACCTTCGCCTTTTCCTGTTCCCGCTCTTCCTGCCATTGCGATTGGAGAACTTTATTGTCGTCTGCTTTAGAACGCTCGATCTTTGCGATCGCCCCCTTGGACAGGACGATGGTTCCCAGGTTGGATTTGATCTCTATTGATGCTTCTGTCTCGCTGCTGATCACCCCCATGACCTTCCCGCCCTTTTTGAGATACACTGTGTCGGCGGCTGTTTCCACTGCGATGAGGAAAGCGGCAGCGAATACGCACGCGCCTGCGCCGCGCGGGATGCCGGAGAGGAAAGAAACGCTCATAACGTTATTCTAGCATGCCACCCTATTCATAACAAACACTATTGCGTTGTATCGGTAATGGTTCACTTAGGGGTGGTATCCCTTTTACTTGTCATCCCGGCACTTCGACTGCGCTCAGTGTAAACTCGAGCGGGGATCCAGTATGAAACCTGGATTCCTGCTGGATTTTACCCTCGTGAAAACGGGGGCAGGAATGACATATTCAGCAATGTACCACCCATAAGTGATGCATTACTTGTATCGCATTGTAGGTAGTGGCTCAATTTGGTGCCGTTGATTTGCAGGGGTTCGATCCTTCGGCTGAGTTTATACTGAGCGCAGCCGAAGTGCTCAGGACAAGTTTATCACGCCCCCACAACATGGAATAATTGCGTCCTACAAATAATGAGCCACTACCGCATTGTGATACTGTATCCCATCTTGCGTAAATTGCTTTGGAGGGTAATAAAAAGGGTGTATCTCGCCGCTGTCAAACATGCACGAAATACAACTGCTTGAGCGGGATTACAGTGCAAAAATATGTGGCAAATTGCTTGCGGCAAATTGCTCGTTGACAAAAGCCATTGAGTATGATATAAGTATCCGTCAATAATGAAAGCAACACGCAGGGATTTTCTGATACACACAGGATTGGCGGCGTGCGCAGTGGGGCTTCTCCCACGCCGCTGTTGGGCCGCAGCCGATGCCTCGGGGCGCGAGGCAATGCACTATGAGCCGATGGCGGGCGGACTCATACACTGCAAGCTCTGTCCGCGCAATTGCGTGATCTCTGAAGGGCTAAGAGGGCGTTGCGGCGTCCGGGAGAACCGCAAAGGGAAGCTCTATTCGGTCGTCTTCGGCCGCCCCTGCACCTATCATAACGATCCGATCGAGAAGAAACCGTTTTTCCACTTCCTCCCCGGCACCAATGCGTTCTCGATTGCCACCGCCGGTTGCAACTTCAGCTGCAAGTTCTGCCAGAACTGGCAGATCTCGCAGTCGAGGCCCGAGGAGGTGATCTCATCCGACATGCCTCCTGAAAAGGTGGTGGAGATGGCCCTCCAGGAGGGGAGCCCCACCATTGCCTATACCTATACGGAGCCGGTCATCTATTATGAGTACATGTACGAGACTGCAAAACTTGGGAAGCGCAAGGGATTACGCAGCGTCATGGTCACCAACGGCTTTATTCAGAGGAAGCCGATGAAGGATCTTTGCGAGCACCTGGCGGCGGTCAAGGTCGACCTGAAGGCGTTTAGCGAGAAATTCTATCGCGAGATATGTGATGGAACGCTCTCTCCGGTTCTGGATACCCTGAAGCTCTTGAAAGAGGTGGGGATCTGGCACGAGGTTGTGGTACTGCTCGTTCCGACGCTTAATGATGGCGATAAAGAGATTACCGAGCTCTGCCAGTGGGTGAAGCGGGAACTCGGCCCGGATGTCCCCCTCCACTTCACCCGCTACTATCCGACGTACAAGATTAAGAACATTCCGCCCACGCCCGTCGCGACGGTTGAGAAGGCGTACGATATCGCGACGAAGACCGGCCTCCGGTTCGCGTATGTCGGAAATGTCCCCGGCCACCCCAAGGAGAACACCTTCTGCCCCCACTGTGGCAAGCTCATCATCAACAGGGTCGCCTCCCATGCAGATCCTTCCGGCATGAAGGCAGGGGCGTGCAAATCCTGCGGATCCCCAATCCCGGGTGTGTGGGCGTAATTGATTAAAATCCTCCTTCTTCTTTTTCTCTCTACCGTAGCCGGCCCTTAAGGGCCGGCAAGCCTGTGGATAACTTTTTTATCTTTTTTCGGGAATAAAACTCCTCCTCGACTCGTCTACTTAAGTGGGCACTCTAACTATTTCATTTAGATTATCCAAGGGAGGGGGTATCCATGAATGGATTAAGACACTACGATTCGCCGGGAAGCATTTATTTCATTACTACGGTAACAAAGAGACACCAGACGCTCTTTTACAGCGCACAGGCATGCAGATTTCTTCCGGTCTGTCTGGAATATCATAAATATATCTTCCAATATAACCTATATGGTTTTGTCATTATGCCGGAACACCTGCACTTTATAATTCAGCCGAGCGGAAGCTTCAAAATCTCAAAGATCATGAACCATATAAAAGGCAACTTTGCCCGAAAGTACAATGTATTAAGGGGAGTAAATGAATCTATCTGGCAGGAAGGTTATTTCGATGAGGGGATACGAAGTACGCGGCAATTTATTAACGAATTAAATTATATGCACTATAACCCTGTTCGCAGAGGCTTAGTGGCTCTTCCGGAAGACTATACTTATTCCAGTTATCGGTATTATCATGGCAATGAGTACACAAATTTAATTGATCGGATAATTCTGTAGAGGGGGCCTTAAGGCCCCCCTACGTTGTGGATAACTTATTCGACCTTGACCAGGTCGCCGGCTTGGAATCCGGAGCCCATGAGCGACGTTGCGTAGGCGATCTTTTCTTTCACCTTGGTCACGCTGATCCGGCCGATCTTCTTCGTTTCCACGTCGAGGAGTTCACCCGTCGTGGGGTCGCGCAGTTCGCCCCCCTGCCGGTACACGTTGAACTCATAGCCGGGCTGCATGCCGTCCTCCGAACCTCCGCGGATGATGATGCTGCCCTCATCGGCCTTCACGACAGTCGACTTCCACGGCTGCTTGGCAAGCTCCTGGATGATGAAATACACCGTGTTATCGATGCAGACCTGCATCGCCTTGTTGACGGGCGTGTGCTTTTGCTTCCCACTTTGTATCTGCCCCCCCGACACGTACGGGAGCGCGAGCCCGCCGCCGGCCCCATGGCCCTCGGCCTTCCCCTCCATGCGCTGGGACGCAATTACCGTCCCGGAGGTGGTGTCGATCAGGTCAATGACCACCGCCATATGGGCCCTCGACTTCCCGCCCGAAATGCCCACCCCGTACATGCTGAATCCCTTGCTGTCTGAGGCTTCCGCCTCATCGTACTCAGTCACCGTTCCCCGGACAAGGTACTGGGCGGTGATGGCCTTCCCGATCTGGGCCGTCTTGCTCTCCGCCATGCGGCCGCTCTGCGCGAGGTCCTGCTCGCCGAAAACATCCTTCAAGAGCTCCTGCTCACGAACAATAAACTTTCCGCTTCTGCTCAAGGCGTTGATGAGCTGCGCCTGCATCCCCTCACCGAGATTGACCTGCGAGGCGGCATTCGCTTTATTGTCAAATTTTGCGACCGCGACTATCTTCTTCAAACTGAGAGGACCGGTCGTCGAGGATTCCGCGGGAGCCGCGCCGCCGGCTGCCGGAGCTCCGGCAGGCGCCCCTCCGGCCCCCGGGGCGGGAGCCATGTCAACCTTGCCGGTGGTTGCGGCGTGGACCGCTTCCGGAGACGCGCCCATCTGTTCCGCGCCGGGGCCGCCGGGCGTTTCTCCCTTGCGGTTCACCGTCTTCTGATCACCCTGGAGCAGTGACTTGCTCTCCATGATCGGGATCCGCACGGACTTGCTCGTCTTGCCGCCGCTGGAATCCGTGAATCTCAATTTAACCTTGTCGCCCTGTGTGCCGTCCACCGTGATAGAAAAACTCCCGTCGGGATTCACCGTTGCCTCTGACTTCTCCGCCGTGTCCTTATCGAGTGAGACAACCTTAATCGGGTGCACACCCGTCACCGTGCCCGGCGGCGCGTTAATCACATACTGCCCGGTGTTGCTCATGGGCGTGAATGTCAAGTCATCCCTGCTGGTCACCTTGACGCTGCCCGCAACCGCCACGCCGCTCACAAGAACGAGCATCGCGGCTGCCGTGACACCTGTCACACTGCCTCTTACCTTCATCTGATCCTCCTCCGTTACTTATTTTTGCTGAGACTATTCACAGCCATTTATCATTAAAAATAGCATAAAAAACTACTCGGTGCAAATTTTTGTCCGCTCTCCCCGTAATGCGTCAGAAGGTGTGAATAGATTAGTTTTACGCATTGCTGTAGGGGTCGGATCCTTCGGCAGGCTCAGGACAAGTTTCATCCGACCCCCCCTAACCTGATCTATTCACCAACTCAAAACTGATATACCTGCCCAATAGCACAACAGACTACAACGATTTTAACCACTGAAGACGCGGAGATCACTGAACGGTTCACACAACTATTTCATTGATATCTTAATCGCTATTCAGGACGCAGATGAACGCAGAACACGCAGATACAAAATCAGCTTGCGGCTAAACAGTCGCGGGAGGGTGAGGAGTGATTTCCCAATGGGTAACGGGAGCCTTCGCTCTCCCCCGCGCCATTATTTTCCCTCCGGAATCTCCTGCATTCCTCCCGCCTGGGCCGGCGCTGCCTTGTCCTTCAATTTGCAGTCGATCCTGTTCTGCGTCTTCGCGGTAAGCTCGACTCCCACACCGGGAAGGCCCTCGATCCGTTTGTCAAAATCGCTCCAGATTGCGCCATCGACATCCAGATCGAGCTCAAGCACCTCGTTCGTCCAGCTCCGCTCGGACACGTTCCGCACGCCACGGATCGCTGCGAGGTCCTTCTCGAACGCGCGCCTGCGGTCGTTATTTGCGTTGGTTGCGATGATCTGTATCGTCGAAGTGTTGAACGCCTCGCTCCGCCACTTCTCCAGAATCTGATCGCGCATCGCCTGGGCGAGCTTCTCGCCGGCGATTTTCAGCGCTTCCTTGGCGGCGGTTGCGCGACCGCCCTTCACGACGCGTCCCGAGGTGACGCTCTCGCGCGCGATGATCTGTGCGTTGTCGGTTTTTACCGCCTTCGCGGAGATCTGGGCGTCACAGTGGAACACCGCGACGCCGTGCGGGGAGCTCTGGTCCATCTGCGCGCTCGTCGCCTCGCCTACGATCACCACCTCCGCTCCTGCGCGCTTGCCGAGCGCGGCCGCCTTATTCGCGTCGTTGTATGCCGTTTTCTCGTCCCGCTCGTTGATCTCGCCCATCTGCGCCTTGTCCACGAGGGGGAAGTCGAGACGCAAAAATTCTTTCTCGATTGCGCTCTGCGCTACCTCGCCGCCTTTGGCGAAATCCGCTCCGTACTCGGGGTCTTCAAAAAATTCTCTCATCACCACCATGATGCGCGGGTTGTTCTTCTTGGCCTTGATGATGTTGAGCGCCTTGACGTCCTTTTCAAGCTGGGCGAGCGCGACCGTGGCCTCGATCGTAACGCTGTAGACGCCGCCCTCGCCGTTGTTATCCTTGATGATCTTGAAACCGGTGACGTATCCCTTGACCTGGGAGAGGACCTTGTCCTCAAGCAGCTGGAAATTTTCCACCATCGTTTCGGAATCCACGATTGTCCCGACACCCTGCTCGATCGCCCTCCTCTGCGCCCGATTGATCGCTTCGTCCTTGGCGAGCAGCAGCGCCTCGGGCCCCGTCCCCTTCACCGCAGCGTCCCCCGTGGCCACAACCACTTTCTCGGGAATCGCGAGCGTGTTCCAGGGCAAGGCAGCCCCCAGCGCCAGCCCGACAATCCAGGCACCGCACACAGACATTCTTACCATATGATCACCTCACCTCCATCGGCCAGATCATTCAAGAGAGGCACCCGCGCCCCATCAAGAAAGGCGGCCTAATTGATACACAATGCCCACCTGATCTATTCACCAGCTTTTAATGTTTTAACCGCGGATTACGCTGGTTACGCAGATTCGCATTGTGTAATCCGCACAATCCCTGCCTATGCCGAAGCGGAGCTCCGGCTCCGCGCAGGCAGGCGCGCAATCTGCGGTTACATATGTTAGGCTGTTAAAATTGCTCTTTATCCGTCTGCTGAAAAATCCAGGCTAAAAATATCGCCGAATCACTGGACGACTGTCGTTTCCTCCGTTGTCGACCCATGCTGCACCGGGACGCCCGGAGCGGGCATCATAGGCGGAACGGGACCGCCCGGCTGAACCACCACGCCGTGCACGCCGACATCCCCGCCCGATTCTACATGGAGCGGAGCCACGCGCGACTGTCCGCCGATTCCGCGGGCGCCCTTGATCTTCACACTGCCGTCATCCTTGTACTTGACCTTCATTATGTCATCGGGCGATTTCATTTTCACGATCTCGCCGTTCGGGCCGTACATTACGTCCGTGCTCTTCAGCGTCGGTATCTTGCATCCGGCGGCGAGCAGGCCCGCCAGGCAGATGCACCCCATCACCAGCAACACGTGTCTCATATTTCCCCCCTCCTCACTACTATTTGACTTCCACCCTCTCCGCCGGCTTCATCTTGATCTTGCTGCCGTTGTCCTTCGACTGCATCTCCACCCAGCCCTGGTCCGTGGGAACCAGGTATGCTTCTTTCTTGAACATGCCACAGCCGGAAAGGAACGCAGTGGCCACGACCGCACCCACGCCCAGCACTACTGCCCTGCTCATGTGCACCCCCCCTCTCTAAGATTTCATTCATGGGAACAGACGCGTTACTCCACGACTGTTTCCGATTGAACGGGAACTCCCTGGTCGATAATCTCCTCGCTCACTCTCGGAACGTATCTTTTCTTGCAGCCGGCGATCAACGCGACGCCGAGGATCATCCCGATGACCGCGCACCACATCACCATCCTTCTCATGGTTCCAACCTCCTCTTTCATCTCCCCAAAACCCTCACTCTCCCTCTCCCTGCGCTACTGTCGAGCCGCTCACAATCTGCCATAGCCCTTCGAGCGGGATTTCCAGCTCCACCTCGATCGAGCCATCCGGCATCACTCTGGGCTCGCCCACGATGTTCGCGCCCGCGAGGAACTGGTCAACCTGGGTCCTCACCTGGTCGTTGACCGTGATGTAATCGCGCACGGTCGTCGTCGCGTCTATGTGCACGCCGTACACCTTCTCAACAAGGTTCCTGCGCGCCACGGCTTCCGCAGCCCGCTCCGTATTGAGACGCGCGGCGGTGCCCGCCTCTCCCTCTCTCGGCACGCCGGTGCCCGTAGCTCTGGCCGACTGACCGGCCCAGGACGGCAAGGCCGACTGCGCCTCGCCCGTCGATGCCGAGGAGGCGGCCGGCTTTCCCCGGAGATAGCCCTTGGGCGGTACGGCGCCGTTCCCGGTTGCCTTGATCATTTTGGGAGGACCCCAGTCGATGATCTTCTCGAAGGTGACGTCGTGGAATACGCTCTGTGGCGGGAAGCCCGCGTAGTAGTGCGTACGCAGCGTGTTGAGCTGTTTGACCACATCCTGGATCGTCACCTCCACATCCACCTCGCTGATTCCGTCCGGGAGATACCGGTAGGGACCGTCTTCCTTGATCCCGTTGATGAATGTGTTGAGGCTCGTTTGGATCTGGTCGTTCAGCACCACAAAATCCCTCACGTAGGTGTTCCCTGTGACCTTCAATCCCTTGACCGTCTCTGCAAGGTTGCGCCTCGCATCGGTGAGCGCAGCCCGCTCTGCGAGGAGGCGGCCCTGGGGCGTCACGTTCTCCCATCCGGGTATGCCGGCGGTCTTCATATCGGTCCCCTTGGGCGCCATGGACTCAGGCTTCTGGCTGGGAGGCAGACCCACGCCGGTTGCGGTGTACACGGTCTTCTTCGTGTATTGCCCCATCTGGTCGAAGCTCATCCGCGTCCGCTTCGGGTCCGGGTAATCCAGATTGATCCTCTTCAGGCATTGCATGACCTGCTGGAGGGTGACCTTCACGTCCACCTCGCATGTCCCGTCCGGCATGTAGCGCGGCTGCCCGTCGACCTTCAGCCCCTTGATGAATTCACTGAACGAGCTGTTGATCTGGTCGCTCTCCGCGATAAAATCCCGCACGTAGGTCGTGGAGTTGATCTGCAAGCCCTTTATCTCCTCGGTGAGTTTACGATATGCGTCGACCTGCGCTGCCCTCTTCGCCATCAGCTTATCCTGCCCCGGCGAGAGCGGCTGAGCCGTACAGAGGCCCGCAAGCCCCGCCACACACATCATCATAAACAGCATCTTTATTTTCATAGGGATCCTTCCTCCTCTTATATCAATGTTCACATCCCGCACTCATGGCTGTGATACATTATGTTGCCCCAGTAGTTCGCGCCACTCAGTTTCGCTGATCTTCGCACCTCCTTTCTCAACGGAAATCAGCCCTGTATTGTGTTCTTCTCGCTCTTCTTCGGGAGCTGCAGAAAACATTTCCCACCTCCGGCAGAATGTGCCCGGAAGTTCTATATCCACCTCCACATCGCCGTTTTGATAATAGCGTGTTTCCACAAGCCGTGCACCTTTAAGAAAACCCTCAGCCCGTTCGTTCCCCGTTCCCCCTGCGGGCTGCGAGGTCACGCCCCCCACATGCTTCACCATATTCTTATACGCCTCGAGCATCGCAGCCCGCTTCGCCATGAGCTTCTGCTTCGCCTTCGATCCGGGTGAGGCGGGAGGGCGTCCCCTCCCTGTGGCGGTCAGCGGTTCGCTCGGCGGCGACCCCGACCCGGACGACGGTGATGGAACGGGGGGGGGAGGGCCAGCCCACATCATGCCGGGGTATATACAGAGGGCAGATGCGCACAGAATGCAAATAACAATAATATGGCCAAAGCCCGTATGCACGTAAGAATGCGGCCTCGCACAATAGGAGAATATACCATAAACAACCCTGAATTTCCTCTTCAAAAAGAACACCCCCCATTTAGTAGTTAGGGTCTGGTAGCTAGAGGTTAGGGACAATGTTCCCTTAACTACTAACTTTTAGCTCTTGGATTAGATCATCCCAAGAATGTCTCCGCACGATCCGCTATTCATCCTCCCCTCTCTTCACCTCAATCTGGCAGCCCCCCCGCCGGAGCCGACCAATTCCCGATAGCGCAGCAGTGCTTTCTCCGCCCATTCTTTGAACAGGAGCCTGGATTTTTCGATGCTGATGTTGTAGTGGAGGAGCATTTCTAGTGTCACTCCGTACAGATTCAGCACGCCTGCCTCCAATAGACTATCCAACTCGCTGAATATTTCATTTTTGCACGCATCGCCCTCGCTGTTTATCTTCATCCCGGGCCTCCATTCTTCTCGCTATCCCTTCGGGCGCATCGTTCGTCTCTTGCTCTGTAAAGATGGCGCCAATTTATTCTTATAGCAAGAACAGTGCCAAACTTCTGAAAATTATCCCGTCGCAATCAATATTTTATTCTTTTGCGTGCCAATATATTACAACGCGAATGCGGGCGTGCATAATTAGATCCATCATCCGCGCCTGAATCACGTGCTCCGAATCGGCGGACTTTTGCAGGGACATGCTCCATTCCGGCGCATTATGCGCGCTGCCCAAAATTGCGGATAACCTAGGTGGGCGGATCCTTAGTACACATAGTCATAACTACGGTGACATAATAGAGGACATACAAAATAATCTATCCTGTCATTGCGAGGAGCCGGAGGCGACGAAGCAATCTCTCGCTCAAAAAGGCCAACATAGTAGAGATTGCCGCGCCCCACTCCATGGGGCTCACAATGACGCATTATGAATGATTGAGCCTGTAATGAACGGCTAACAATAATATACTACTTCACCGAACTTATGACCCAGAGCACTTAGCCTGGATTATTCACCAACTATTAATGTTTTAACCGCGGATTACGCTGATTACGCGGATTTGCATTGTGTAATCCGCCTAATCCGCAGAATCCGCGGTTGCTTACTTTGATCCATTTAAATTGCTCTTTTATGCTTCTAATGAATAATCCAGGGTAAAATTTACCCCCTATCGGTGCTGCCGACAACGGTGCTTCCGACCAGGAGATTCCCCAAAATATTGGGCACTAACTTCATTACTGAATAATTACTAGAGAGATACAAAATTTAGCATCTGTACTACTCCAGGTTTGGAAAAAGAAGAGATCATATATTTCACCGCGGAGACGCGGAGGACGCAGAGATGATAGATCATGCAGAGAGCCGGGCTGTTATGAATTATTCTTTGCGATCGCTCTTTGCGTGCTCTGCGCCTCTGCGGTGAGCTATTAGTCTTTTGAAAAAAACTGTGAAAGTCCTGGGTGCTGCCGACAAATTGCTTTCATCCTTTCGTTTTGTTATAGTCATTTCGCTATGACACTCAAGAAGGAGGATACAGGCCTCAGCCTCCTTAGCAGGGAGCAGCTTGTGGAGCTTCTCCAAGCCGATTTCCTGCTCAACTCCACACTCGCATCGGACAAGGTGCTCGAATCACTCATGGAGCTCGTCAACAGGCTTCTCGATGCGGAGGCGAGCTCCCTTATCCTCATCGACGAGAGGGGAGAGCGTCTTTTCTTCAGGGCAGCCGCCGGAGAGAAGGCCGACCAGCTCTCGCGCTTCACCCTCGACGCGGGCAAGGGTATCGTAGGGTGGGTGATCGGGAATGCAAAACCCTACCTCACGGACGATGTCAGTTCCGATCCCCTCTGGTCGCAGGATATTTCCACGCGCATCGGTTTCCCCACTCGCTCGCTCCTATGCGTCCCGCTCCTCAGCCGCGGCACGCTCATCGGGGCGATCGAGGCAATTAACAAGAAAGGGGGGAAGGGATTCGGTGATTCAGACGTCGCCCTCCTCACCGCGCTCGCGCCCCACGCCGCGCTCGCGATCGAGAATGCCCGACTCCACACGGAATTGGAAAGGGACAACGAAAAGATTCTCGAGGAGATAAGGCTTGAGCACCATATCATCGGCAACTCGCCGCGGATAGCGCAGCTCCTCGATCTCATCCGCAAGGTCACGCCCAGCGACTCCACCCTCCTTATACGCGGCGAGAGCGGGACCGGCAAGGAACTCATCGCGAGGACGATCCACTACAACTCCCCGCGCCGCGGCAAGCCGTTCACCTGCGTGAACTGCACGCTCTACAGCGAGACGCTCATTGAGAGCGAGCTCTTCGGGCATGAGCAGGGATCGTTCACCGGCGCCTCGAAGAGGCGGATCGGCCGCTTCGAGCAGGCCGACGGCGGGACCGTCTTTCTCGATGAGGTGGGGAGCGTCTCTCCGGACGCCCAGCTCAAGCTGTTGCGCGTGCTTGAGAATCGCGAGTTCGAGCGGCTGGGAGGCTCCGAGACGATCAGGGTCAACGTGCGCGTCATCGCCGCAACGAACGAAGACCTCGAGAGCGCCATCAGGAGCGGTCGCTTCCGCGAAGACCTTTACTACCGGCTCAAGGTGATCGAAATCAACGCCCCGGCGCTCCGCGAGCTCCGGGAGGACATCCCCGGGCTCGTCACGTATTTTCTCCATGACCTGGTACAGAGGATGGGGCGGCAGGTGCGCGAGGTGAGTCCTGAGGCGATGTCCCTCCTCACCTCCTATCGATGGCCGGGCAACGTGCGCGAGCTCAAGAACACCATCGAACGGGCAGTCGTCCTCGGGAGCGGCAGCACTCTCCTTCCCGAGCACCTCCCTGTGGAGATCCGCGCAATGTCGCACGAGAAGCAGGGCGGCCCGGCGCTCAAGGATGCCGAGCGGGAGCACATCCTCCAGGTGCTCGAGGAGGCGAACTGGAATAAGAGCAAGGCAGCCTCAATGCTCGGCATTTCCCGCAACCGGCTGGACAGGAAGATCGTGGCCTACAAGATCACGCGAGCCTCGTAATGCAGTAGCCAGAAGACAGAAGACAGTAGTTGGGGAAACCGCAGATCGGTCGCTTACCAGCCTTAGATCAAAATATTCCGCCCGAGACCGATTCTTTACATGAAGACATAACAAATCTACTGGGTCAAGTACCCTGGGGGCTGCGGGCTTTGTCCGGACATGCAGATTTTATTGTAGCCACGGATAGACAGTGTGGGAGCGGCTTCCCGCCGCGATAATCGGGGCAAGATGCCCCTCCCACAATTGAACCACCTGAGACAATCCGGGTTCATCCGTGGTTTATATACGGCTGTGAAACTGACCCATGACTAAAAATTGTAATGGATCAGTCTCGCTGGGGTGCGAATTCTAAAACATGTCACTCCTGCGGAAGCAGGAGTCCAAGCTTTATGCTGGATCCCCGCTTTCGCGGGGATGACAATTGAACTGAATACCCCACCAAGACTGACCCCTTACTAAAAAATACAAAAAAATATTGACACTGAATAGGCCGTTACGTATAGTGTGTCAAGAAGAATCAGGATAGGCTGTTATCCCGGGAGGGTACAATGGCGAAAAGATTTACGGTTACGATGCTCCTGCTAGCCGCTGTGCTGATCTGTGTCGCCGGTTGCCGCAACTATGGCTACAGACCTGCGTTTGCAGGCGGGCCGCACATCGGTTATAAGCCTTATTGGCCAATACCTGTCTTTATAAACCATGGGCCGGTGCCGTACGAAGAGCTTAAAGAGGTTTACCCTCCGCAGCTGAATATATCGTCAAAGTAGATCCTGGCGATCCGGACATACTTATACGGGCACACTTCCTATACGGTGTGCCTGTTTTCTTTTCCAGTAGTGCACGATTGCCGCCACAAGCCCCTCGTCGGTATGCTGTTTTGCCTCCACCGCCACCTTCAACCCGAGGGTTCTTGCCGCCATCGCAGTGACGGGTCCGATCGCCGCGCACAGGGGAGCATGAAATTTCTCCGCCGAAATTTTCTTGAGCATACGCGCATACCCTTCGGCAATCGACGGGCTCGTGAGAAGTATAAAATCGATCCTCTCCTTTGTAATCAGAGTTCCTAGTTCACGGAGAATTCTCTCCGATATCACTGTCCTGTAGGCGTGCACCTCCACACACCGCCCCCCGAGACGGGCGAGCGCGTCGGGCAGCTCTCTCCCGGCGAGGTCGCTGCGGGGAAGCAGGAAAGATCTCCCCTTTACCTCGCCGCGCGACGATAATTTCCTGACGATGGCAGCCGTCGTGAAACTCGGAGGGACGCACTCCGCGCGCACGCCCCACCGACGCAGTTCCGCCTCAGTGGCTCCTCCAATGGCGCAGATCCGCACTCCCGCTAGGGCTCGCGCATCGAGGTTGCGGAGATGTAGGCGGCCCATGAATGCCCGGACTGCGTTCACACTCGTGAAGATGATCCAGCCGTAGCCCCGGACCCTCCGTATCTCTTTATCCAATGGAGCGAAGCTTCGCGCGGGCCGTATCCGGATGAGGGGGTTCACATAGGGTATTGCCCCACATCGTTCGAGAAGTTTCACAATACCCTCCGCCTGTGCATAGGGGCGAGTCACGAGCACCCTCACCCCGCGTAGGGGCACCGCAGCCCGGCGACTCACTTTCTTTCTGAGAGAGACGGCTTTGCCCACCACGAGAATCGCCGGCGCGGTGATGCGTCTCTGCCTGGCGATGTGCGCAATCCTCGCGAGGGGCGCGGTGATAACACGCTCTCGCGGAGTGGTGCCATTCTCGACGAGCGCCGCGGGCAGGAGTGGGCTCTTCCCCGCCGCGAGGAAACGCCGCACGATCTCCGCGAGATTCCTGACTCCCATGAGGACGACAAATGTCGAATCGGCCTTCAGCAGGTTCTTCCAGTCGACCCCATTCCGGTCCTCCAGATCGGCCTCGTGACCGGTAAGGATTGTCACAGACGAGCTTACACCCCTCATGGTGAGCGGGATTCCCGCGCAGGAAGGGACTGCGAGCGCCGCCGAGACCCCCGGGACAACTTCACAGGCTATGCGGTTTCTCAGGAGATGGAGCAGCTCCTCGGCGCCGCGCCCGAAGAGGATCGGGTCTCCCCCCTTGAGGCGCACCACAATTTTCCCCCGCTGGGCGTTGCGCACGAGCAGCCTGTTGATTTCCTTCTGGGGGATATTTTTCCGCCCGCCTATCTTCCCGACGGATATCCTCTCCGCGTCTTCCCTCGCGGAGAGAAGGAGGGAAGGATTGGCGAGGTGATCGTAGAGGATAACATCCGCGAGGGCAAGGATGCTCCTGCCCTTCTCCGTGATGAGGCCGGGGTCGCCAGGTCCGGCGCCCACGAGGTACACTTTGCCCGATGATTTCATAGTCACCGCTTTCAGAATAATAAAAGACAAAATTCAAAAGACAAAATAAGTCCAAATGGCATAATCAAAATACCAAAACCGGTAATGCATCACTTACGGGTGGTACATTGCTGAATATGTCATTCCTGCGAAAGCAGGAATCCAGGTTTCATACTGGATCCCCGCTCGAGTTTACACTGAGCGCAGTCGAAGTGCCGGGATGACAAGTAAAAGGGATACCACACATAAGTGACCCATTACCAAAACCGAGTAAAGTGCCTTCGGAGGTAAATATTTTGGCTTAACCACGAATGTCACTCCGGCGTGCAGGCACGAATTGAACGAATAGAATTTGTCTTTCATTGCATTCTATGATTTCCCTAACTACTAACTACTAACTACTAACTACTAGCTTCTGGCTGCCAGCTACTGCTTCCCGTTGATTGCTTTTTCAACTATTTCTTCCATCGCACGCCGCACGGCAGCCTTCTTGCCCGCCCGGAGGAGCCGGACCATCGCGGGACTTGCCATCGCGTGGAAGACTCCGGCGCGCTTCGCCTGTGGTACACGGTGCGCCACTCGTGGCCTGAGACCGGTTGCCATTCGCAGGAGCTCGGCGTATTCGCTTCCGTATCTCATGGATAGCTCTTTGCCTATCCGCGCCGCGAGAGCGGGGCTTGCGCCCCCGGTGGAAATGGCGATCTGAAGACGGCCGCGCCGCACGACCGACGGCAGGTAAAAATCGCAGTGCGCGGGAGAATCGGCGACGTTGGCCATCACCCCTTTCGCCGCCGCTTCGGAGGCGACGCGCGCGTTGACCGCAGGGTCATCCGTGGCGCACAGTGCGATGAATTTTCCTTTGAGATCGGAGGCGCGGAAACGCCGTCGGAATAAGTTTACGATGTTTTTCCCTGCGAGGCGCGCGATCCCGGGAGTTGCCATTTTCGCCACGACGGTAACAGTTGCGCCGGTGGCGACGAGCCCTCTCACCTTCCGCTCTGCAACCCGGCCGCCCCCTACCACAATGCAGTTCCGTCCGCGCAGGTCGAGGTAAATCGGATACAGGGCGCGCGCGCGCATCAGTTTCTTCCCGTCATCAGATTATTTCCCCATCCCTGCTCGATCTTCTTCACCATGAAGCAATTTCGCCGGATGTCTATTGTCCCATGCATCACGATCGGCGTCCCCCTCTTCAGATCCTTGAGGAGTTTTGCGCTCTTCGCATTGGATTCCATCCGACAAGTCAGATCCCCTCCGCCGGCGGCGACGCAGAACGACAGGGGATGACGGGAGGATTTTCCGGGCTGCGCCTGAAGGCCGCTGAGGCTTTCGGAGTCACTCACGAATCGAGCCTTCACCCTGAGCGCACAGCCGGCAAACTCCTGAATTTTTGCAAAATCCCCTTCCGATGTTCCGAACCATTGTTCTTTAGGCTCTTCAGGTACGGCATAGGATAATGCCATGAGGCAACACACTATAACGCCACCCCGCACCGCCGATTGCAGAATTCTCATCATTCCCATTCCCCCTATGCCAGAAACTATACACCACTGCCGCGCCGGAAGTAAATCCATTAGTCAAAGCATCCTGCTCGTGCTATACTTCAGCTGAAACCAAGGAGATCTCTTCCTATGCCGAGTGGAGAGAAATTGCGGGAGATGCTCGACCGTACCGTTTCGCGCATCATCCAGTCCTACAACCGCCACGGCGGAATTAATCATATCAAGGGCCCATCCCTCCCCGCTCAGGGGGAGATCATTGAGACGCTCGAGAGCCTCGTTTCCATCATCTTTCCCGGCTTCTTCGACACGAGCGACATCAACCCCGCAAATCTCAAGTACCATGTCGGCACAAAGTGCGAGGCAGTCTATCAGCAGCTTGTGGATCAGATCAACAAATGCTTCCGCTACTTTTGCAAGAATGAAAGCCGCTGCCGTCCGGAAAGGCTGAGGTGCGCGGTCAGGAGCGATAAGAGCTGTCTCGCAAAGGCCCGGGAGATCGCCCGTGCGCTCCTTACGGAGCTTCCGGAACTCAGAAAGATACTCTATACCGATGTCCATGCATCGTATCGGGGAGACCCGGCGGCGAAGAGCCTTGACGAGATCATCCTCTCGTACCCCGGCCTCGCCGCAATCGCAGTTTACCGGATCGCGCACATTCTCTGGGCCAAAAAGGTGCCGCTCCTGCCGAGAATTATGACCGAGTACGCGCATTCCCGCACGGGGATTGATATCCATCCCGGGGCGACCATCGGCGAGTATTTCATGATCGACCACGGGACGGGCGTCGTTATCGGCGAAACGACAAAAATCGGGAAGCACGTCCGCATCTACCAGGGTGTGACGCTCGGCGCGCTCAGCATTCCGCACCACGTCGAACAGTACCGCTGGAAGAAACGCCATCCGACCATCGAGGATAATGTGACCATCTACTCGGGCGCCACAATCCTCGGAGGGAAGACGGTCATCGGCAGGGGGGCGGTCATCGGCGGAAATGTGTGGATCACGAGATCTGTTCCCGCGAACACACAGATAATCTTCGAGCCGCCGGCGTTCGCGATGAAGAGGAAAAAGCGTGAAGCTGCACCAACCAAGGAGGGGGTATGAAAACTGTCATTGCATTTGCTGCTGCCGCGGCTGTTCTCCTGTGCGTGGCGCCTCAGGCCCCCGCACAGGGCACGGTGAGCAAAGACGCGGGATCCGGTGCCAGTATCGCAAAAGAGAATCCCTCGGGTGCGAAAGAATCGGGGGCGGTACAAGTTGAATCCTCCGCTCCGAGCAGGCTCTCGGCAATTGCGGGGCCTCGCTTCATCGGAAATAAGGGGAGCAGGAAGGTCCACCGCGCCAGTTGCGAATGGGGGCAGAAGATCTCCCCGGGAAAGAGAATCTATTTCAATTCCTACGAAGAGGCAAAAGCGGCAGGCTACATTCCCTGCAGGACGTGCAAACCCGATCAGCCCGCTTCATCTTCCCCCGCACGTCGATAGTACGGCCGCTCCGCCATTGTCGCTATCCGGGGCCGGGCGATTCCGCATTTTTCTTACGTTCATTCGCGAATACGTTGCCGCGTCGCATCCCGGCAATTCTCGGCTCCTGCGCTCGCTTGATCTATACAACTTTTATTTTCAAGCCCTCCTAACCTGATCTATTCACCAACTCAAAACTGATATACCTGCCCAATAGCGCAACAGACTACAACGATTTTAACCACTGAAGACGCGGAGATCACTGAACGGTTCACACAACTATTTCATTGATATCTTAATCGCTATTCAGGACGCAGATGAACGCAGAACACGCAGATACAAAATCAGCTTGCGGCTAAAACCTTGCCCTTTCTGGAAACTGGAACTATTTGTGGAGTTCTTGATCATGAAAATGCCCTGCAACAAAGAGTAAAAGAGGGTCGAGCTAAATTGCCGGCCAAAAGATCAAACGTACATTCTCCCTCTTTTTCTCTTTAACTCTTTGTTAAAAGCCTAACCTGGATTATTCATCAGACGAATAAAAGAACAATTTAAACAGCCTGACATATGCAACCGCGGATTCTGCGGATTAGGCGGATTACACAATGCAAATCCGCGTAATCAGCGTAATCCGCGGTTAAAACATTAATAGTTGGTGAATAATGCAGGCTAAATATCTTGATCTCATAGGAATTTGCTTTATTATTTTTAGATTAACCCGTTGATTCCAAAAGAGTTGATTCCAGGGGGGAAGGGACTATAATTTATAGCCCAAGCGTGTAGCCGAGGCTTCAGCCTCGGCGCGGCGGCGGGGCAATGAAATGTAACTATTAAGGGCTTGTAGCCGCGACTTAAGTCTCGGCTACGCTGTGGATAACCCGGATGAAAAAGTTAATCATGGTCACGCTGGGTGTTATGTGCCTGCCAATCCTCTCCTGCCATTCCCCTGATGCGCAATGGTACGTGATGTGCGGCCCAGGCGGGCAGGATAAAGTTGTCCGGATGGGGAGCACATATGTGGCGAAATGGACAGACAATGAAGGGACCGACTCTAATGGCAGAAAAACATGGCAGGCGGCCATGGATTGGGCTGAGGGTATGACCTGGCTCGGCAAAGATGATTGGAGGATGCCGACAAAAGATGAACTTTTAAGCATATACGCTTCCAGGGGGACTCTGGGGAGTTATGAGTTGGCCCATTATTGGTCTTCTACCGCGCCGCTGGGGAGCGTTGACTGTGCGCTGAGCGTCTACTTTCTCGATGGCGAAATTTACGGAGCGAATAAGCCCCATACCGCCTGTTTCCGCGCCGTCCGCGGTGGCGGATAATCGTCATTATGATATTGATGGCGTGGGAATCACTTGCTTCTCTCACTGGAGATTCTGCCACGGATTTTGTCTGCGTCTGGCTAAACTGGGGCGAAGTGCCTAACGGGGCGTCCTTGTGTAGAGAGCAACATTTCAATTGGAGCGCCTATGCCCAGGGAAGATGAAAAAGTCCCTCGTGAGATGTGCAATATTGTCATCGTCAACATCACCATGGCATACCCCATGCTGCGCGCATTTTTTTCTGGATTGTATACAAAGTTTACACTTTTAGCGCTTGGAGGTGTAAACAAAGTATGCAAATCTGACTTTTGGGGAATATTTCGGGAACATTCGCCTTGGCTTGCGGAATTGTAACCGTTTCCCCCCATGGTTGTTATGATTATTTTTCATTAATAAATGAAAAATAGGGCTATTGGCACGAAAAATGCAGGCTAGATAACAGTAGTTCGTAAATTTGTGCTGATTTTGTTTTCTCTATACGAGGAATTATGGCCTGCATTATCTTTGCCGTTGCGTTTTTCGCAGTCTCCACTGCCAATGCCGTATCCGCTTATTCCTCCTTTCCTCAGCCCTATGATTCTCCTTCTGCCTCCAATTCGGAAAGAATAGACATCCTCCATCAACACGTCATGCCTGCGGCGAGGGTTGGAGGAATTATCGAAGGCCATAATCTGACCTGGGGGGAGAGCATAGGGTGGGTCAATCTTAAAGAGAAACAAGCCGATCTAAAGATCGGGTCGGATATATTGACAGGCTGGATCTGGCTTGAAAATTGCGGCTGGGTGTGCCTCGGTGGAGGGCGTCCCCTGGACGGGGGGCGCTATTCCAATAAAAGCGTCCATGATTGGGGGGTCAATAACGATGGGCAGGGTAATCTGTCAGGCTATGCGTGGTCGGAAGTCACAGGTTGGATCAGCTTCCAGACCAGTCATTCGCGAGTATATCTGGGTGAGACGGGCCAATTTTACGGTTATGCGTGGGGAGAGAACGTTGGCTGGATGCATTTCGGGCCCGGCAGGAGTGTGAGATATCTTGCGAAGGCTGATCCCGGACCATGGAAGGGGATCGCCCCGGGAGCCGGGAATAGATTCGCCGGAGACTCGAGCGGCTCTGAGCTATGCAGCGATTTCGGCTCAGGCACCGGCCTGAACAACATTCAAGAAAGATATAGCAAGAATGCCCGGATAGTTTGTTCGCTGAGTTTGGTAAGAGATGATTTCTGTGCCCGTATCCGGTGTTGCGATACGCCGGTTTATATAAGTGGTCTCGCCGAGATTTCTCCCATCCGCGCCCCTCCTGCAATTAATTAACCCGCTGGTTATCACGAGTTCTCCTGTCCATCTGGACGGAAGTATGGGGTGTGGCAATCTCGCCTCTTTCAATTTCACGATAAATCAAGAAAGGATCAGTATGAGAATGAAAAAATCAATCATTGCAGCTCTGTGCCTATTGTTCGCGATATGCGTGTCTTACACCGCTGTCGCCGGGAGCCTTGATTCTCCGGGAGTTCCTTCGGCAGGGAGCGGGATGTACACGCTTCAGAACCTGTATGACTATCTGACGAGCGGAACGGCGCTCACGGTGCAGACCGCTTTCCAAGAGCCCCCATCGGCGCCCGGATCCACAATGAAGACGACGAAGGAGATCGGGGATGCGATCAAAGCGTTGCACGATCTGTGCAATGTGACCGCTGATAATGTTGAGTTGGGCAAGACATTTTTCTGCACGCAGCCAGGAAGCTGGGGCGTACAGACGGGAACATTAGTTGTGCCGCCAACACCAACACCAACATTAACCCCAACCATAACTGCGACTCCTTTTGTATTGAACCCAGGCACATGTAACGCTACCGCCCTTCCCGGATGGAGTTGGCTCAACGGCGCCTGCTGGTCGCAAGCCATCGCGGATTCGGTTTCCTGGAATAAAGGAGTTGGTGACGACACCTCAAACACCGGAACTTACACATGCAACAGCGTGGGCACATTAAAAAGCCGGATGGAAGCGGCGGTGGCAGGTCGCTGGTCGGAGATCGTCACGAGTGTCGACGTGCATACCTTCACCACCGCTGATAACGATGTGAACGGTAAGCCCTACATCTCCGCTCTGGCCATTGCCGATTGTGTGGATGGCACCAGGGACATTGGTCCCGCCATAACCGGAAGTCCTGATGATTGGCAGGGACGATCAAATGTTCTTTATGTCTGGGCCAGAGCAGCCGGACATTCGGCCCTCCCAGCTGTGAAATATGACGGCACGAGCAACGAGTATGAGGCTGCATGTCTTGAAGCAGGGGGAGGAATTTGGAGCAACAACACATCCCTCTTATCGCCAGACGATAACTATGCCGCGGCGGCCGTCATCGGTTATACCACCGGCGAGCACTATTTAGACTACACTCGCATGGTGGGCAGGTACGCGTGCGCGGATCAGACTGTCGGCGAAACCTCGGGCGCATACTCCAACCGGACGTTTCGTGTGGTTGTGCGGCCTGCAGATTGAGTTGGTCTATTCCGTCATCCGCAGGTGGGCAGGCGCCACGTTGAAATTACATCGTGAGTAAGGGGTCACTTATGGTGGTATCCATTTCGCTTGTCATCCCGGCACTTCGACTGCGCTCAGTGTAAACTCGAGCGGGGATCCATTATGAAACCTGGATTCCTGCTGGAGTTTACCCTCGTGAAAACGGGGGCAGGAATGACATATTCAGCAATGTACCACCCATAAGTGACCCCTTACGCATGGCGGATACTGCAGGGGTCGGAATCATCCGACCCGCTTCAGGGCTTGATAAATCAAGCTCCTACAAATAATCTTTCTTTGAGAATCTGCGCATCGTGTGGTGGCGGCAATCCGCCACGTAGACCGCGTCCCCCTTCTTCCCGATCGCGACCCCCATGGGGAAGCTGCGCATAGGCGATCCCATCTCCGTCGGCTTCACTATCCACTTCAACTTACTGTCTCTTAACTTATTGCACGCCTGGTACATCAATATCGCTATCGAACATCCGAACCTTCTTGTTGCATGTGTCGGCCACGAAGCCGCATCTTCCGGGACTTCCAGATAAGCAGGAAATAGCCCATGATGGTGCGCCCGGCGCGCATCTTGCTCTTCCCCTCTTTCAAATCATAGCGCAGCTCAAAGGGAACCTCGGCGAACCTGGCGCCAAGAGCCGAAGCCTTGACGATCGCTTCAACCGCGCAGATGAAGCCGAATCCGCGTATCTCAAGGAAGTCGTCCCCGTAGCGGCGTACGCACTCCTTCACCAGACTGGCGCGGAATGCCCTGAAGCCGCACGCATAATCCCTGACATTTTTTATTCTGAGGAAAGTGCGGCAGAGAAGATTCGCCCCGAGGCTGAAGAGTTTCCTTGACCACTGGACACCCTGTACTACCGCACCCGGCTGATATCGCGAAGCGATGACAACGTCGTACCCCTTATCCAGCATCTCGACCATCCGAGGTATGTACCGGGGGTCCTGGGTATCATCCGCGTCCATTGTGATGACCACATCTTCATCCCCGGAGATGCGAGCTGCCTCCTTGTACCCGTCCTCCATTGTATCCCTCAGCCCCTTGTTCACCTCATGGGTGATGGGAGAAACATCCATCCGCGCCGCCGCCTCGGCTATAACTCGCGGGGACTCATCAACGCTACCGTCATCCACCGCTACCACCACAATTTTGCAGGGGAGCGTCACGCCAACCTCCCGCACCTTCTCCAGAAGATGGGGAAGCCTCCCGGCTTCGTTGTAGATCGGGAGGACGACTATAATTTTTCTCATAAGGTTCTCCATGAGAGCAGCGCCCTCACAATCCGGCGCGCCGCTCTCCCATCGCCGTAAGGGTTTTTTGCGCGCGACATTCTCCGGTAGATGCCGCCCTTGTTGTCTAAAACCGCCTGCGTCTTTCTTACAATACTCGCGGCGGAAGTCCCGGCGAGAATCCCCGCGCCCACGGAAAGGACCTCAGGCCGCTCTGTCACATCCCTGAGGATGATGACCGGTTTGTGCAGAGAGGGGGCCTCCTCTTGTATCCCCCCGGAGTCTGTCATGATCAAATAGCATCTCTTCATCAGGTGAACCATGACGCCGTAATCCACAGGCTCAATGAGGTGGATTCGGGGAGTATTCCCGAGCAGATGCCGGGCGGTGTCGTGAACGTTGGGGTTCATGTGGACGGGATAGACGACCTCGACGTCCTCGTTTTTCTCAACGATTCTCTTTATGGCGGAAAAAATGTTCCTCAAAGGAACACCGAAGCTCTCCCTCCTGTGCCCCGTCACCACGATGAGACGCCTGCGCGGATCGCACCTGTCTATGATTGACCTGAACCGCGCGCTCTCCGGCATCCGCGCCGCAATGAGAAGGGCATCGATTGAGGTATTCCCCGTCACCGTGATCCGCCGGGCCGGCACCCCCTCTCTGAGAAGGTTTCCCCTGGATACATTTGTGGGGGCAAAGTGGATGTCCGCAAGACCGGTGGTTATCTTCCTGTTGATTTCCTCGGGAAAGGGGGAATATTTGTCATACGTCCTCAATCCCGCCTCGATGTGCCCGATGGGTATCCTGCCGTAATACGCGGCGAGCGAAGCGGCGAACGTCGTTGTTGTGTCGCCCTGCACAAGGATCAGGTCCGGCTTCACCGAGGCGAGAACCCTGTGAAGGGATACGAGGAGCCTCGCCGTCAGCCACTCGAGCGTCTGGTTCCGCCGCATGAGATGGAGATCGTAATCCGCCCTGATCCTGAAAAGATCAAGGACATGGTCCAACATCTCCCGATGCTGCGCGGTCACGCACACAATCGTCTTGAAACAGCGCCTTTGTGCGCGCATCTCCAATATAACGGGGGCGCACTTGATCGCCTCCGGCCTGGTGCCGAATATGATCAGCACCTTCTTTACCCGTGATCGCCTCTCTTTTTTATTCATAATTCAGAACTAATGCTCCGGTCCATGAGCGAACGGCTATTTTGGTGCGGGCTTGATAAAACTTGTCCTGTCGAAGACCCTGAGCGAAGTCGAAGGGACCTTGCCGAAGGATCAAGCCCCTACAGATTCTATTTTGTCGATCACAAAAATCCGTCATGAGGCTGAATCTTTGCATGACTCGTAATGCGTCAGTTATGGTGTGTATATTACCAAGTATGTCATTCCTGCGAAAGCAGGAATCCAGATTCCATACTGGATCCCCGCTCGAGTTTACACTGAGCGCAGTCGAAGTGCGGGGATGACAATGGAACTGAATACCACCCTGAGACTGACCTATTACCATGACTCACTTGAAATCTTTTTTCGAGAATTTGCATATCCTGTGGTGGCGGCAATCCACCACGTAGACCGCTTCCCCCTTCTTCTCTACGACAATCCCCATGGGAAAGCTGAGCATCGGCTGACTTTCCTCCATCGGCGCCAGCGTCCCTGCGAGTTTTCCCTTTTGCGAGAACCTGAGGACGCGATTCCCCGGGGGGTCGGTGAGAAAGACTTCTCCCCTCGAATCGACATCCAGATAAGGCTCATTGAACGCCCCCTGCTTCCATCCATCGACAGGGAACTCCCTCAGATAGCCTCCCTCCTTATCCAATATCTGAACTCGCTTATTCCCTGTGTCGGCCACATAGATATTCCCCTTCTGATCCATTGCGATGCCGGTGGGACTATCGAATTCCCCATTTCCTTTCCCCTTCTTTCCGATCACCTTGATATTTTCCCCTTTCCCGGAGAATATCTTCACCACCCCGTTCCCGCTATCCGCAACCCAGATCCTTCCGCTTCTGTCCACCGCGATGCCGCGAGGTGCGTAGAAGTCGCCCCCGAAATTAAAAATATATTTACCGTCCCTATCGAACACCTGGATACGATTATTAAACGTGTCGGCAACATACACTTTCCCATCCCCCCCCACCGCGACACCGCAGGGATCGTTGAATTGTCCGCGACCGTCCCCTCGCCCGCCCCACGCGAGGACGAATTGTCCGCTTCGATCGAACTTCTGCATCCGGTAGTTGCGGAAATCGGCGACATAGACGTTCCCCTTGTTATCGAGGGCGATCCCGCGCGGCTCGTTATATTCCCCCGGCCCCTCCCCACGGGCGCCCCCGGAGATCCGGGCGGGGCGGACCGGCGAGGCAGTCGGGGTGGGAGATGCCCTATGTTCCTCACGCGAGGGGGCAGCCTCTTCGACCCGCGGGAGGGCGACCGGAGCATGGGGTTCCCCGCGCTGCGACAATTCCTCGCGGGATATTGCATATGTCCGGCACAATGGCGAGCCTCTGGAATGGTCAAAATAGTCCTTATCCAGTTTATACTGCTCGAGTTTCCCCTCCGGGAATGTCGCTTTGAGGATCCCTATAATCGCGTCACCATTGGCGGGAACGCAGAACAGCGTCCCCTTGGGCCCCGCGCGAAGGGCAGGCAAAACCTTATTTTCCAGCTCTTCCTTCTGGAAGAACGTTACCGGCAGCTCCTTATGGGACTCACGTTCATTCTCAGGGAAAGCCTTCTTGAGAAGTCCGATAATCGCGTCCCCCGCGCCTATGGAGGAAGCGCCGAACACCGTCCCCTGGGGGCCGACCCGAAGGGAAGGCAAAGCCTCCTTTGCCGGCTCTCCCTTACGAGAGAATGTTACCGGCAGCTCCTCTTGCCCCGCCGGGCAATAGCTGCCGCAATACACCCACACATCCTCTTCAATCTGGTGCGGCTCGTAATTCAGATACACATAGTAATCCTGGATATTCTCGCACACAATTTCAGCGATGCGCCGCTGTTCCACGTGATAGCGCTCCTCATAGACGACGGTGTGGTAGTAGAAAGCGGCGAAGGCGGCCGAGGAAAATAGCACCAGGCCGGCGGCGGCAAGAAGATTCCGAAGGATCTTCAGCCTCGCCGGGAGAGCACGGGCAAGGGGAGCGCATCCGATCATCACCGATAGCGCAGCCATCATATAGATCACGGGATTTGCACAAATTATCCTCCGCGCAAAAACGTTGGGAGAAAAGATCGTCGGGATCACCCCGATGGCAAACCACAGAACCAGCAACGCGTATGTCGTGTCCCCCACCCTCGGGAGACACCACGCAAGCCCGCAGAGGAAAGCAATGCTCACCGGCCAGAGGAGGATTGCTCCCTCCTTTTCGAACCAAGTATCCATATCGGTGCTCTTCAGCAACAGCGATTGCGCGAGCTTCATAATATTCAATCCGGCGACCTGCAAAGATTGCGTGGCGTAATCGGCTCTCTGGCCAACAGGATTGTTTATCAGACGAATCTTGCTCACCGGACCGAACAGGTGAGTCCTGGGAGCTATTAACAATGCAACTACGATTAAAGTCAGGAGTCCACAGAAGAGGCAACGCCTCCAGTACTCCCGATGTCGAACCATAGAGTAAAGCCAGAATAGAACGAGGACAAAAACAATAAATTGCGCGCTGGGATAGATGTAGAAATCGAATGCCAGGGCAAGCACCGCCAGCACTATCCAGCCCAGCCTCCTCTGCCGCAGTGCCTTGACGACAAAATAAACGGACAATAGGGTAAACAGTATCGCGATCGAGAAGATAACCTGAGTATACCGGGAATGAGCATTGTGCCAGGGACTGACTGCCATGAAAAAAGCCGCGAGCAAGCCTGTCCATGAGCCAAATAGCTCCTCCGTGAGCAGGAAAAGAACATATATGCAGAGAACCCCCATCACCACAGACAGCCCTCTCTGCAAAACCAAGTTCGATTTCCAGATAGAGAATGTGATCCAGTCAAGAATAATCGGAATCCCGTAGGTGCCGCCGCCCTCCGTCGATAACGCGAGCGGAAC
>JAPLCW010000108.1 GCA_026392015.1 Candidatus Auribacterota bacterium
CGCTCTACCTCCAGCACAAACTTAACTCGTTCATCCATAGGTAACACCATCTTCCAGGTCATGAATTCACCTCCATGACCCATACTAAGTGTTACCTATGTCCCCGGTCTATTCTGTAACCCATGTCCCCGGTCTGTACCCTCCCAACCTCCCCCCTTCACAGGGGGGAGGGAATAACTAAAGTAACCCACACAAAACGTAAGAGAACCAAAAATTATAAATGAGAAGTGTTGCGCGTGAAGCGGGACGATAAGTAGTTGAGGTAAAGGGCAGCCCTCGCGAGAAAACGGAGGCTGCCCTTTATGCGTTACCCTGATTTTTCACGACACTCGCTGCTTCCCGCCCATTGAAAAGATCGCCTGGTTCAAGCAATGCTACAGCGCTGCAAGGTCGCGTGAGGAAAGCCCTTCTCCGGATCTTCCGTCGAAACGGCGGAAAATGCCCCCCTTTTCAAACACTATTACGGTGGGCACCACGTTTATCTCATATTCATCCCAGAGAGGGTTGTTGAAGTCATCGAGCACCGCTTCTAGATATTCAAAGTCGGATATCCTCTTTTTTGAAAAATCATCGAAGATCGGCCTGAAGGCGCGGCAGAACGGGCATGAGCTCAGCGTAAAAAGGACCGCGGTTTTCTTATCCTGAGAAAGATGATCCTTGAGGCTAACCGGATTTTTGATCACATTCATAATAGTAGAGCAGGAATTGCCCCTCCTTTAAAAAAGTGTATGAGACGCCTCAGGTGAACCCCGATCGCCGCCCGGCGGCTCCCGGAAGCGGGTTGTTGTTGGCGGCTTTATGTTCTTTGCATGCCCGCTCTCACGTTCCTTACCTGCGACCGACTACCAGATCATCAAGATAGTATACCATGGAATTATTACGGCTGAATCGGATATAGATATTACTGTAGCCTGACAGAGTGAATGTCTGCGGGGCAAAGCTGTCATTATAATTGGTTTTGGTGGGAGAGCCCGGCACATTGGCCCACGGTCCGCTCACGGAAGTTGCGTACTGTATTTTGAAGCTCGATGTCCCCGCCGCCGCGCGCATCCAGTACGTCATGGTCCCCGGAGTGGTAAGGAGCGGAGTGATCAAATAATCTTTATTGGAATTAAATCTTACGCTGTATTTACCCATATGGGCATAGTGCTTGTTTTTATCGCAGCCAGATTGCATCCAGCCGCCCGGAGGGAAAGTTCCTTCGAAACTCTCACTCACAAGGCTGCCCGGTGTGGGAGTTTCCGTCGGCGTCCAGGTCGGCCCCGGCGAAGGGGTGGGTGTAGGCGTCACCCCGCTGTAGACGAGATACGTCGCTTCGCAGGCGACCCGCGCAGCCTTGTACCGTATCCTCATATAGCCGCTTTCTCCCCATGTGGTGTTCCAACTGTTCCGCAATATCCAATAGCCCTTTTTCACAGGGTCTCCGTTGTCATTCCATCCCACGAGCGCTATCGCATGATTGGTGGTTGCATCATAGCAGGGATTCGCCGAGCAGGCGGTGGCGGAGTCATTGTACACGCCGCTTGAGTATGCCTGGAAGGCAGAGCCGACATAGACCGCAGCATCAACCACGCCGTAGGTCATGATGGCGGTCTTGATAGCATCTATGTCGCCGCACGGAATCCTGTGCCATGAGGCAAACTGTATCCTGGGATCATTCCAGTGCGTGCAGGTTCCGGGGTTCGTCACCGTGTAGGGGAAGGTGCTCTCGTCGGAGACGCCGTAGTCGCAGAGCGCCTGGAGCTCCGCATAGCTGTAATCCGCGCCCTCGCATCCGGAAAAGTGGTTGTTGTACGGGGAAATGCTCCCGAGGCACCAGATGATGAATGATTCAGAGAAGTCCGCGCAGCTGCTTCCGTAGTGCCCCGTGGCAAAGTTCCAGGTTCCCTCCGCGGCGGCGCATGCGCCGAACGAGTAGCATGAGCCGCAGCCTCCCTGATCCCTGACAGTGCCGATATAGGAGAGGCCGTTGCAGTTGCGCCAGTCGAAGCTGGCGGGGAGCGTGGTTGTCCCGATCTTTTCCTTCAGGGGGCCGATGTCATCGGATTCAAGAGTGAGGGAACGAACCCGGTTGGGGTGGCGGCTGAAGAACTCCGCCTTCTCCTCCGGCGACATATCGTAGATCCAGTTATGGCCAACCTTGAAATCATCGTCATTGTACTTTATCTTCGCGCGAAGGAGTTCAAGTGAATCGTTGGGCTCGAATTTGAGAACTGTTTTTTGCTGCTCCTGGGCGTTTAGCGGAAAAACCGGAAAGGCGGGAATCACGATGACCGTTAGGGCACAAATGGCTACCAGGTATCTCATGTACTACCTCCCTGCTTAGTGGAAGCTTCAACTTTTTAATTCTATCAAACGTACGATCTCGCAAGAAGGATATTTTAGAATCATGTGTACTCTCTCAATTTCACGGGAGGCAGGTTCTTCTTATTATCCCCTCCCCTCGCCCAGGAGATGACGCGTGAAATCGATCACCCGCCAATCCGGGACCATCAAGCCTATTTGACATGGCCTCCTATCCTTTATATAGTTATATCCATGAATGCCACAGCGGACATACTCATCATCGGCGGAGGCCCGGCCGGGATTTTTGCGGCAATCAGCGCCGCGCAAAACGCGGACCGCCCTCGCCGCATACTGATCCTGGAACACAACTTCATGCTCGGCCGCAAGCTCCTCAAAACAGGCAACGGCCGCTGCAATATAACCAACCGTGCGATTGCGCCGGTTCGTTACCATGGAGAAAACAACAGATTCCTCCCCGGCCTCTTTGCGCGGTTTACGAATAGGGATCTCCTCAACTATTTTCAGAATTTGGGGGTCGAGTTCAAGGAAGAGGAGCAGGGGTGCATCTTTCCGGTCACCGACCAGGCATCCACGATACTGGATATATTAAAGGAAGAGATCGAGAGATACGGGATTGAGGTGCTCCTGAACACGCGTGTGGAGAAAGCGGCACGCGCACACAGCGGGGAATTTACGATCCACTGCTCCGGCGGCGCGCAGTTCACGGCGAAGAAACTGATCATCGCCACAGGGGGCGTGACCTACCCCCAGCTCGGCGCGCGCGGAGACGGCTACTCGTTCGCGGAGGGCTTCGGCCATACCGTAATTCCCGCGGTCCCGGCGCTCGTCGCGCTCACGATCGAGAACAAAGCACTCTTTGATCTCCAGGGGGTGAAGGCGACCGTGGCCGCAGCAGCGCATCAAGACAAAAAGCCCATCGCCTCCATCATGGACGAAATGCTCTTCACGCACTACGGTGTTTCCGGCCCGGCAATACTGTATCTCAGCAGTTTTATCGTGAGAAACCTGCCGAGAACGAAAACCGTGCTGAAGATAAACTTTTTCCCCGGCCTCACCCCCGAGGGGGCGAAGGAGAAACTGCGCGCGCTGTGGGAGAAGAATCCGAAGCGCGCGCTCGGGAATAGCCTGATCGGCATACTGCCCAAGAAGCTCTCCCAGGTGCTGATGAGAAATGTCGCGGGTCTGGATATTTCTGTCCGGTCCGATGGCGTTTCCAAAGGCGACAGGGCGCGCATCGCGGCCTCGCTCACCGCCCTCGAGATAATAATAAAATCCACTCTTGCCGTGAACGACGCGCAGGTAACCTCAGGCGGAGTTTGCACGCAGGAAATCCGCGGAGACACCATGGAGTCGCAGCGCGTGAAGAACCTCTACTTCGCGGGAGAGGTGCTCGACATCAACGGCGACTGCGGCGGCTACAATCTCCAGTTCGCGTTCTCCTCCGGCCACGTCGCCGGAAGGAACGCGGCGATGTAACCTGTGTATCTGCCAGTAGATCCGATCTCACCGGCGGGGACATTCTTTTTCGAACTTAACGCGCTTCGCGCGGACTTTTTCCCGCCCTCATATGGCTTCCTCTGTCTATCTGTCTCCTTTTGTTGCTCATAAAGGCCGGGTTATCCACAGCGTAGCCGAGACTTTAAGTCTCGGCTACAAGCCCTTAATAGTTTCATTTCATTGCCTCGGCTACAAGCTTTGGCTTGGAGCCCATAAAGGCATAATTATAGCTTCCACCCTCTTGTTTTCAACCCACTGAACCACAAAAGGTTAATTCAAAAATAAAAAGCAAATTCCTATGAGATCAAGTTAGCGCAAGCAACTTTTCTGTTCGTCACCGAGAGCACAGCAAAAAAGATGAATGACAAATGACAAAATTCAAACAACAAAACTAAAATTTGGTAAGGGGTCACTTATGGGTGGTACATTGCTGAATAGGTCATTCCTGCCCCCGTTTTCACGAGGGTAAACTTCAGAAGGAATCCAGGTTTCATAATGGATCCCCGCTCGAGTTTACACTGAGCGCAGTCGAAGTGCCGGGATGACAAGCGAAATAGATACCACCCATAAGTGACCCCTTGCAAAATTTGGCATTTGTGCTTTGGTATTAGTCATTGTGATAGTTGGTCGGTGTCTTCTGTATTATAACGTCAGGAATGTTATTCTGAATAAATTCTGTTTAATGAAGGTCATAACCAGTTAAAATTATAGAGGTTATATCATGATCCTCTGCGATCTCTGTGGCTTGACAATAATTTGGCTGCGGCCAACTTCCGCTCTATTGCGTGCAGTTATTGAAATTCCGAGGCACTAAGTTGGGCTTCGCAATTGTGGGAGGGGCATCTTGCCCCGATTATCGCGGCGGGAAGCCGCTCCCACACTTATTGAAATTCCGAGGCAGCGAGATAGAAAATAGCTGTTGCATAAATTTGTTTAATAGGTATACTAGTACCAGAATAATAATTACAGGGACATCCTATGGCCAAGTTGATCAAAATATCTGAGGCATCGGCGCTCGCCCTGCACGCGATGGCGCTGATGGCGGGGAGGCCCGATCTCCCGCTCTCCACGAGGGAGGCGGCGTCACGCCTCAAAGTCTCCGAGGCGCACCTCTCGAAGGTGCTCCAGCGCCTTGCGAGAAACGGCCTTGTGAAATCCCTGCGCGGGCCTCGCGGGGGATTTATTCTCAGGAGGAGCTGCGCTACAATAACTCTGCTGAATATCTACGAGGCGATAGAGGGGAAGTGCGAACCGAGCGGGTGCCTTTTGGGCGTGCCTTCATGTGGAGCCTTGCACTGCATTTTCGGTTCGGTCATTGAAAAACTGGACGGAGACATGAGAGGATACCTGTCCAGAACGCGGTTATCCGACATCTCTGGTCTATTAAAGAGGGAACCCGTACGTGAAAAGAAAAATAATAGAAATTGACGAAAACAAATGCACTGGCTGCGGCCTGTGTATTCCCGGCTGCGCCGAGGGGGCGCTCCGAATCATCGACGGTAAGGCGAGGCTCATGAGCGATCTTTGCTGCGATGGTCTCGGGGCCTGCATCGGGCACTGCCCCGAGGGGGCCATCCGGATCGGGGAGAGAGAGGTGAAAGAAGGAAGGGTGTCTCAGCGTGACGGCGTATCGGCGTGTGAGCGTGCGGATCGCTGCGAAATTGCGGAATCGATGAACTATTCTGAAAAAATGCATACACTGACGCACCAGGCCGATGCCACGGAGGGGAAAAACCGGGCGTCTGAATGGCACGGCTGCCCGGGAGCGAAAGTGGCGGATGTAGAGACCACGCGAACAAACCATCCGGGAATCAGACGTGGTTTAGCCTCCGGGTCGCAGCTGACACATTGGCCGGTCCAGATCAGGCTCGTGCCACCCTCAGCGCCTTTTCTGAAGGGCGCCGATCTGTTGATAGCCGCTGACTGCGTGCCTTTCGCCTATGCAGGGTTTCACGACGAGATGCTCCGCGGGAAGGCCCTCCTGGTCGGCTGTCCCAAGTTCGATGACGCATCACTCTACCTTGAAAAGATCACACAGATTCTGAAAGCAAATGACATCAGGTCGGTCACCGTGGCCCGGATGGAGGTGCCATGCTGCTACGGGCTTGTGAAGATCGCCCGGGATGCTCTCCGCGCCTCGGGCAAGAAGATAGATCTCCATGAGGTGGAGATCGGGATCAAAGGAGATATACAATGAGTACATTGAAATGCCCGGGAATGGAGAGGATCAGAGCATCGTTTCCCGATGAAATCCCCTGTGCATGCGGAAAGAAAGTGGAGATGTGGCCGGATGACACTGAGGCGCGCTGCCCGGAATGCGGCGAAATCGTGAAAAGGGACGTCCCCCCCACGTGTATCGACTGGTGTGCTTCGGCACGGGAATGCGTGGGGGAAAGGCTCTATGAACAGTACATGCGCGCGAGAGGAAAGAGCCGGCCATCCACCGGAGAGGTAGAGAGAGGAGGTACACGATGAGCCGTGGAGCATGGTATACTGGTGTGTTATCGGCAGGGGCGGTTTGTTTCATCGCACTGGCGGCTTTGCCGGTTCAGGTAGGAGCACATTGTGATACCCTTGACGGGCCGGTGGTGAGGGAGGCAAAGGCAGCCCTTGATAAGGGGGACGTGACACCGCTCCTCAAGTGGGTAAAACAGGATAACGAAGAGGAAGTTCGGGCTGCATTCAAAAAAACCATCTCGGTGAGGGCACGGGGGAGTGAGGCGAAGGATCTTGCGGACCGCTATTTCCTCGAGACCCTCGTGCGAATCCACCGCGCCGGAGAAGGCGCTCCCTACACCGGGCTGAAACCGGCAGGCGTCCAGGATCCCGCCGTCGTTTCTGCCGATAAGGCACTCGAGAACGGCTCTCCCGACGAGTTGATCGCGATGATTGTAAAAGAAGCGCGTGAGGGGATGCGTACGCGTTTCACGCGCGCCCTCGACAGGAAAAAACACGCGGGGGAGAGCGTCGAGGCGGGACGGGAATTTGTGGAGTCGTACGTGGAACTTATCCACTATGTAGAGCGTCTCTCCCACGATGCCTCACATGGGGCCGCCCCCCATGGGGAACCGGACGTGAAGGGCGAGGAGGGACATCATCAGCACTGAGAGGCACTATGGCCAAATCAGCGAAGGCAACCGCGCAATTGAAAGATGAGCATGAGGGGATAAAACTCATGCTCACAATCCTGAAGGAGATATGCAGGAAATTGGAAGCGGGTGCGCGAGTGAACCCCGCCGACCTAAAGGGTATCCTAAAATTTTCCGCGGTCTTCGTGGACAAGTGTCACCACGGGAAAGAAGAGGACCTGCTGTTTCCCGCGATGGTAGAGGCGGGAATTGCGGGAACGGAGCGTCTGATCGGTGTGTTGATTTCCGAACACCGCAAGGGTCGTGAGTATGTGCGGGAGATGGGAAAGGCTGTCCGACGGTACGATGTGGAGAAAAAGGGGACCGCTTCCACAATCATTCAGAACGCCCGGTCCTATAGCGGGCTGTTGCTTCCCCACATCAGGAGGGAGGACACTATCCTCTATCCCATGGCGGACGCTTTTCTCTCTAAAGAAAAGCACCAAAAATTGATCGAGGGATTTGAGTACATTGAGCGCGAGAGAATCGGCGAGGGCACGCATGAGGCGTTCCATGCGCTCATGCGAAGCCTTAAAAAAACGTATCTCGCGTGATCGGGTGAATCATTCAGCAACAGATTCATAATAAAGCGGAGAAATAAAATGAACATGTTCTGTTACCAATGCGAACAGGCGGCCAAGGGAACCGGGTGCACGGTGCAGGGGGTATGCGGCAAGGACGCGGAGACGGCGGCGCTCCAGGATCTTCTCGTGCATGCGGCGACAGGGATCGGCTGGTGGGCCGACATCGCCGCGAGGGCACACCGAGCCGACGACAGCGTCGGCGCATTCCTCGTTCGGGCGCTCTTCAGCACGGTCACCAATGTTGATTTCGATCCGTCGCGGCTGGAGGATCTGATCCGCGAAGCCGCCACACTGAAGGCCAGGGTACGGGAGATGGCACTGGGAACCCGGGGGGCGCTCCCCGCGCAGGTCCCCGATCCGGCAGAGTGGGAACCGGAAAATACAAAGGCCGGTCTTCTCGCCCAGGCGGCCAAAGTGGGGCTCATGGCGAACCCTGCGAAGAATCCGGACCTCCGCTCGCTGGAGCATCTTCTCCTCTTCGGGCTCAAGGGTGTTTCCGCGTATGCAGACCATGCGCATCTCCTTGGCAAAAAGTCATCCGAAATCCCTATCTTCCTCTATAAAGCCCTGGCTGCGCTCGCGGAGGGTAACCGCTCCGCGGACGACCTCGCTGCCCTTGTAATGGAGTGCGGAAGGATCAACATCGCAACCATGGAACTTCTCTCCCAGGCGCACCGCGAGAAGTTCGGCACCCCGGAGCCGACACAGGTATTCCTCGGGACAAAGAAGGGCCCGGCGATCATTGTGAGCGGCCACGATCTCCTGGATCTGAAAGAGCTGCTCGAGCAGACGGAAGACACCGGCGTCAATGTGTACACACACGGCGAGATGTTGCCCGCCCACGGCTACCCGGGACTGAAGAGGCATCCCCACCTCGCGGGAAACTACGGTACCGCGTGGCAGAACCAGGCCCGGGAGTTTGCAGCCGCGCCCGCCGCGATCCTCATGACGACCAACTGCATCCAAAGGCCCGCACAGGCTTATAAAGACCGTATTTTCACCACCGGACTCGTGGCGTGGCCCGGGGTGGAGCAGATCCCCGACAGGCGGGGCGGCGGACATAAGGATTTCTCCCGTGTGATCGCAAAGGCAAGGGAGCTCGGCGGCTTCGAGGAGACTGGAGGGAAAACCATCACCGTAGGCTTCGCGCACGAAGCCGTCCTGGGCGTGGCGGCCTCGATCATCGCGGCGGTGAAGATCGGGCGCATACGCCACTTCTTCCTCATCGGGGGTTGCGACGGCGCAAAGCCCGGGCGAAACTATTTCACTCAATTCGCCGAACTCGTCCCGAACGATTGCGTCATCCTCACTCTCGCCTGTGGAAAGTATCGTTTCAATACGATGGATGCCGGCACCGTAGAGGGACTCCCCCGGCTCCTTGATGTGGGCCAGTGCAACGACGCCTATTCCGCCGTCCGCATCGCGCAGGCGCTCGCCGATGCGTTCGGGTGCGGCATCAACGACCTGCCGCTCTCCGTCATCCTGTCGTGGTATGAGCAGAAGGCGGTCGCCGTGCTCCTCTCTCTCCTCTTTCTGGGAGTCAAGGATATACGCCTCGGGCCCTCCCTGCCGGCATTTGTCACGCCCGGCGTTCTCAAGGTGCTCGTGGATAAATTCGGCATCCGTCCGATAGAGACCCCGGAAAAAGACATTGAAGAATGCCTGAAGAAAAAAGCCCGCTAACTGCTCAGGAGCCAGAATTCAGGAGTCAGGAGCCAAAATTCAGAAGACAGAATACAGAATTCAGGAGACAGGAGATAAACGTTTCCTTGAAATGCCGTTATTCTTAATTCTGGATTCTGGATTCTTGCTTTTCCATTCTGGCTTCTGACTACCTGAATAGTTACAAAGCCTGAAGTTGAAAGAACAGGAGATGACCGCAGTGGAGAAAAAGCCTTTCAGGGCGGTAAGGGTCAGCGACCGCGTCTACTGGGTCGGTGCGATCGATTGGGCGGTCCGCGATTTTCACGGCTACGTGACCGGCCGCGGCACCAGCTACAACGCCTATCTCATCCTCGCGGACAAAAATATTCTCATTGATACCGTGAAGGCGCCGTTCCGGGACGAGATGCTCGCGCGTATCGCGTCGGTCATCGACCCCGCGCGCATCGACTCCATCATCTCCAACCATTCCGAGATGGACCATTCCGGCTGCCTCCCTGAGATGATGCGGATCACGAAGCCGCAGAAGGTATTTGCCTCCGCCATGGGGGTCAAGGCGCTCGATGCACATTTTCGGATCGGCCCGCAAATTCAGGCGGTAAGGGATGGGGAGCGGGTGCGGGTCGGGAATGTGAACCTTGCCTTCTGTGAGACTCGGATGCTCCACTGGCCCGACAGCATGGTAACGTACCTCCCCGACGACCGCATCCTCATCTCCCAGGACGCGTTCGGCATGCACCTCGCCACAAGCGAACGGTTCGACGATGAGCTGCCTGCGGACCTGCTGAGGGAGGAGGCGGCGAAATACTACGCCAACATCCTCATGCCGTTCGCCTCGCTCATCGCGCGGCTCCCTGAAAAGCTGAAGGCGAACGGCGTCGACCCTACGATCATCGCCCCGGATCACGGGCCAATCTGGCGGAGGGGCGCGGAGACGATACTGACGCTCTACTCGGCCTGGGCCGTACGGAAGGCGTCCCGGAAGGCGGTGCTGGCATACGACACGATGTGGGGGAGCACGCAGCTCATGGCGCGCGCGATCGCGGAAGGCCTCACGGCGGGAGGGAGCAGCGTGAAGCTCCTGCCGCTCGGTTCCGCGCACCGCAGCGACGTTCCGACTGAACTCCTTGATGCCGGCGCACTCCTTGTAGGCTCTCCGACAATCAACGGTCAGGTATTCCCCACGGTGGCCGACGTGATGTGCTATCTGAAAGGACTCAAGCCGACGAATCTCATCGGAGCGGCGTTCGGATCATACGGATGGAGCGGGGCATCGGTGACGCAGTTGACCGAAATGCTCCGCGCAATGAATGTGGAGATCGTGAGCGAGGGGATTTCCGTCAACTACGTGCCCGGCCCCGAGGATCTCGCGCGGTGCGTCTCCCTTGGGAGTTCCGTGGCGGGAAAACTCAACGCCCTGTATTCCTAACGTCGGAAATGTTATTTTTTAGCAAAGATTTTTGGCTCATGACGGATTTTTGTGAAAGAAATGTACTAAGATATGCTGCATAACATCTGTCAAACATGCTGCATCTTGTTCGCTGGCTCGAGGTTGAGCTTTCAAGGGCGCCACTCAAGCCGGCTAAAATAGATGTGAGTTTTGAGTACTGATACATGTATACAAGGAAGAGGTCATTCTTTGCAGGGGTTCGATTTATCGAACCCGCCGCATGCCAAGGCATTCGATGAGGGCTTGATAAATCAAGCCCCTACAAATTCTGTTTTGTCGATCACAAGAATACGTCATGAGCCAGATTTTATCCTTTGAATCTGTAACTCGTTTTTTCGCAGTATATTGCTTTATCTGTGTTAATTGGCGGTTATCTGTGTGTATCTGTGATGCCTGTTAAAGCTTCCATGTGCATCACTGATAAACACAGATACACACAGTTAGATTTGGTTGCGGCCAATGGCCGCGCTGTGCGGAGGCAGGTGAAAGGAGCGCACCGCCGCTCCAAAGGGGAGGAACGACAGCGCACCATGACACACAATCACCACGAAGCGCACGATCATCACGGTCATTTCATCCGGAGACGCGACGAGGGGCGCCGGCGCCTCCTGATCTGCGTCGTCGTCACTCTGGTCATGATGGTGTTCGAATTCGTCGCCGGCATCCTCACCGGGAGTCTCGCGCTGGTCAGCGACGCCGGCCACATGCTCACACACGGCTTCTCGCTGATCGTCAGCTATGCCGCCATCCTCATCACCCGCAGGCCGGCCACCGACAGGAGGACGTTCGGCCTCTACCGCGCCGAGATTCTTGCCGCTCTCTTGAACGGCGCGACTCTGCTCCTCATCACCATCGGGATCGTATGGTATGCGTACAAGCGATTTCTCCACCCGGTGCCGATCTCCGGCGGATGGATGCTCGTTGTGGCTGTCATCGGGCTTGCCGTCAACATCCTCACCGCTCTCATCCTGCGAGAGTCCGTTGAGGGAAATATCAATATCCGCAGCGCCTTCCTGCATATGATCGGGGATATGGTCTCCTCCGTGGTTGTCGTGGCGGGGGCGATCATCATCCTCTGGACCGGATGGTATCCGATAGACCCGATCCTCAGTGTCATGGTCTGTGCGCTTATCCTTGTGTGGGCGTATTCCCTTACGCGTGAATCGGTTGAGATTCTCCTTCAGGCGACTCCCCGCCATCTGGATATCCAATCGATCAAGAAACGGCTGTCCGGGGTCGAGGGGGTCCGGCGCGTTCATGATGTTCATGTATGGACCATAACCTCGGGACTCTACTCGATGAGCGCCCACGTACTGGTGGACGACATATTGCTGAGCGCATCGTGCGCCATCCTTGACGCAATCGGCGCAATCCTGAGGGACGAGTTCCACATCACACACTACACCATCCAGCTCGAATGCGGGGTGTGCGAGAGGCATCCCGTCACGCATTGACATCCGGGGGAAACAGCCGCAAATTTCAATCCGTGTGAAACGGTCTCCCAGAGCTTGGCTATGCATCACCAAGAAATACAGCGCGGCCGTTGGCCGCAACCAAATCTATCTGTGTGTATCGGTGTTTATCAGTGATGCACATTGAAGCTTTAACGGACATCACCGATACATACAAATAGATTCACGCGGACCCACCGTGCCGCTCTCTGGTCATCCATGGCGGATACATGATTACAGTCCTGACAATCGAGGGGATGCATTGCGCATCCTGCGCTGCGAGGATCGAGAGGGCCCTCGGGGATATCCCGGGCGTCACGCGCGCGCGTGTGAATTTTGCGGTGCGGAGCGCACATGTTGCATACGACCCGGAGAGGGTGAGTGCCTCGGATCTCGATAAGGCCGTTCAGAGGGCCGGGTACGGTGTCCTCGGGGGAGGCGCGGGAGACCGTGAGGACGAGGGGAGGCTGGCGGCGGAGCGCGAGAGGGAAGCCCTGAAGAGGAGATTCCTCGTCGCGCTCTTTTTCGCCGTTCCCCTCCTTATTTTCTCAATGGGGCCTCCCCTTGCCTCCAACGGCGTAACCGCCCTCGTCCAGTTTCTGCTCACTGTCCCCATCGTCGCCGCGGGCTCACAATTCTTTACGCGGGGGGCGCGTTCCGTCGCGAGAACGGGGCGCGCGACGATGGATACCTTAGTGGCGATCGGGACAGGGTCTGCATTCCTCTACAGTCTCGTGCTCTCCCTTAGAATATGGATCGCCGGAACCGGGGGGGAACCTGTCCACCTCTACTATGAGGTCACCGGCATGCTCCTGATGTTCATTCTGCTCGGCAGATGGCTGGAGGCGCGGGCCATAGAGAGGGCATCGGATGCCGTGAGGGAACTCGCGGGGTTGCAGGTGAAGGCGGCGGTGGTGCTACGTGGCGGAGTTGAGACGGAGATGCCGATTGAGCAGGTCGTCCCCGGGGACATGCTGATCGTAAGGCCCGGCGGGAAGATCCCGGTTGATGGGCTCGTCGTGGAGGGGCAATCTTTCGTGGACGAATCGATGATCACGGGAGAATCCATGCCTGTCGAGAAGCGGCCGGGCGATAAGGTCATCGGCTCGACCATAACCACGACCGGTGCCATTACACTCACGGCAACGCGCACCGGGAGGGACTCTTTTCTCGCCCAAGTCATTGCGCTCGTGAGAGAGGCGCAGTCATCGAAGGCGCCTGTCCAGGACCTTGCCGACAGGATTGCAGCCGGCTTTGTCCCTGCCGTCCTTGTCATCACGCTGCTTTCGTTCATCGTCTGGCGCGCGGCGGGGATGACAACGGGATTCTGCCTCAGCGTCGCTATCTCGATACTCGTCATCGCCTGTCCCTGTGCGCTCGGCCTTGCAACCCCTATCGCGGTGATGGTCGGAACCGGCATGGCTGCGCGCAGGGGAATCCTCATCAAGAGCGCGATGAGCCTCGAGTTGACCGCCCGGGTGAGTACGGTCGTGTTCGACAAGACAGGGACGCTGACGAGGGGGAAGCCCACGCTCACCGACCTGGTGGCTCTCCGCGGGCACACCGAGGAGGAGGTGCTGCGCCTCGCTGCCATCGCGGAAAAAAAATCGGAGCACCCCGTCGCCGGTGCGATCATATGCGAAGCGGAGCGGCGAGGCATCCCACTTCCCGATCCGGAATATTTCCGCTCTTTGAGCGGCAGGGGGGTGCGTGTCTCGATCGATTCCAGAGAGGTGCTCCTGGGCAACAGGGTGCTCGCGCAGGAGTTCGGTGTGGAGATCTCGGACGTTTCGGAGAGGCTGGCGCAACTGGAGGCTGAAGGGAAGACGGCCATGGTGGTGTGTGTCGAGAGAATGCCGATCGGCGTCGTGGCGGTAACGGACGTGGCGAAAGAGGGATCCAAGGACGCCGTGGCGGAGTTGAGGTCCCGGGGCAAGGCGGTCGTTATGATCACCGGCGACACCAGGAGAACCGCCGTGGCAATCGCCCGTGAGCTCGGCATCGAGGACGTGCTCTCAGAAACGCTCCCCGACCGCAAGGCTGAGGAGATCAGGAAAATTCAGCAGAGGGGCGTGGTTGTGGCAATGGTGGGCGATGGCATCAATGACGCTCCCGCCCTCGCCGCAGCGGATGTCGGCATCGCACTCGGATCGGGAACGAGCGTCGCTATGGAAACGGGAGATATCGTGCTCGTGGGCGATGATCCCCGCAGCGTTGTCGCGGCGATCGACCTGAGCCGCTACGTCATGAGGAAGGTACGGCAAAACCTTTTCTTCGCGCTCATCTACAACGCCGCGGCAATCCCGATCGCAGCGGGTGCGCTCTATCCCCTCACCGGTTTCTTGCTCAATCCGATGGTCGCAGGCGCTGCAATGGCACTGAGCTCGGTTTCCGTGGTCGCCAATTCCCTCCTCATGAGGCGTCACCAGCCTTAAGGCGCAGATACCGACATCCTGCCCCGATTATCGCGGCGGGAAGCCGCTCCCACACTAATTGAGATTTCTGATCTGGATTATTCATTAGAAGCATAAAAGATCAATTTTAATGGATTGAAGTATGAAACCGCGGATTGCGCTGATTACGCGGATTCTTGTTTGTAATCCGCCCAATCCGCGAAATCCGCGGTTAAAACATTAAAAGTTGATGAATAGATCAGATTGGGGAAGAATATGTTAACTTAACCACGAATTACACGCCTGCGTGCAGAAACGCACTCCGGCGTGCAGGCACGAACTGAACGAATATAATTTGTCTATTGTTTCTTTGTAACATCATGCAGTTTCCCTGACTACTAACTACTGGCTACTAGCTACTGATTTATGCGGTTTACCCCGCATTACCGATGAACCTATTTTACCCTGATACCCCGCGCTGAAATGTGCTATCATTCGGGCCAGTATTTTTTGATCGCCGGGTGCACGAATATGAATAGTGAGATTCCCCCCATTGAGAGGGCCGGTCTGGAGAGGCTCTACCGTCGGTACAACAAACGTGAGTTTGTCCACCCCGACCCCGTGGAGTTTCTCTACAGCTATCCCGACGTCCGTGACCGCGAGATCGTAGGCCTGATGGCCTCATCGCTCGCCTACGGGAGAGTGGCGCAAATCTTTTCCAGCGTGCAGCGCGTCCTTCAACGGATGCCGTCCCCCCGGAAATTCCTGGAGAGATCCTCCAGGAAATCACTCGCCCGCACATTCTCGGTTTTCAGGCACCGCTTCACGACGGGCCGGGAGCTTGCCGCGCTCCTGTACGGCGCAAAAATAGTGATCGCGCAGTACGGTTCGCTCAGGCACTGTTTCCTCGCCGGCATGAGCCCTCACGACGACACGGTTCTGCCGGCCCTCACCTTATTTGTACATCGCCTGGTTGAAGATTCGCTTCCGGGCAGCCTCCTCCCCTCGCCGTGCAGGGGGAGCGCGTGCAAGAGGCTCAACCTCTTTCTCCGCTGGATGATCAGGGAGGACGAGGTGGACCCCGGGGGCTGGGGTGCCGCGCATGCGGCCAGGTTGATCATCCCCCTCGATACGCACATGCACAGAATCTGCCGGGGCCTGGGCTTCACTCGTCGCGGCCAGGCGGATCTGCGCACCGCGCGCGAAGTGACCGACGCGTTCCGACGGATTGTCCCCGAGGACCCCGTGCGGTACGACTTCACCCTCACGCGGCTCGGGATGATGGGAAGTACCGCATGGAGATGCCTGGAGCAGGAGCATTCGGTCGCGGTGTAGCACAACGATGATGGTTCGGAGAGAAATTCTATGAGGCACACGCTGCACCTTCCGGAGCCTCGCCCCGGTTTCGTCCTGTGGAGTCAGGGAAAGAAGATACACTGGTTTTTTAATGAACGTTTCTCCCCGTGGCTGGTGAAAAGCATCGAGATCGAGATGCGGGAGAAACAGTTCTATAGCGCGCTCCACCTTATGGTTCTTGGGATCGGCATCCTCAGCGGTTTCTACATGGGCCGAAAACCGGGAAACGATACCTTCAGTTCCTTTGTGCGCAGGTACTGCAACCGGATCCTGTCTGCCCGCATTCGCCCTCCCCGCGCGGCGCAATGGCTCGCCCTTGATGCAGCGGGCGGGAAAAACCATCTCGGGGTCGCGGAACTCCTCTGGTCCGCCGTCCGCGGCGGCTTCGAGGAAAACTATGCCCCCTACGCGGGCGTCTCCATCACGGAACGGTCGCACTACTACGTGCGATGTTACCGGCGGATCGGCATCCGGATCGATATCTACAAGCTGCACCGGGACTTCCTTCGCGCCAGCCAGGCGTATATCGATGACGTGTGCGGCGACTACCTCGTCCGGGAGCGGTTCGAGAAGCGATTCAATGAGATCTGCGGGAAGGGGAAGGGCGGCAACCGCACGGCTGCGATCAAGGGCGGCGGCACATGAGGGCAACGGTGCTCGAGAGCGTCAGGCCGATCATCAATGACCTGCGGCATGTCGAGATAGATGCGGGGCGCGTGCAGCAGTTTTGTGAAGAGCGCCCGGCGCGCGCGGCGGGGATGCCCGATTGGAAGCTCGACTTTGCGTATCCCTGGGATAACGAGGGTGCGGCCGATTTCTTTCTTCTCTTCAATTGCATCAACTTCGCATTCTGGGCGAAGGGCAACGGCGTGAAGTGGAGAGTCGAGTATAAGGGGAAGGAATACGACGGGGCGTACGGACTTATGGCCGCGCTCACCCGCGCGCTGGATGAGGGGATGCCCCTCCTCGAAGGTGCATTTCTCGGCGAGATCTCGGATGAGCTGCTCGGCCACATTCTCAGAGGCAGGGGCGAGCTCGTCCTCTTTTCCGAACGCGCGGCGATTCTCAGGGAGGTGGGGCGGGGCCTCGCGGAGAACTACGGAGGGAGGTTCCGGAATCTCCTGAGGGCCGCGCAGGGGAGCGCGAGCGCAGTAGCGGGCCTTCTCGTCACACGGTTCCCCTCGTTCAACGATGCGTGCATCCGCGAGGGACGCGAGATAAAATTCTACAAAAGGGCGCAGCTTGCCCCTGCGATGATCTATCAGCGCTTTGGCGGAAGGGGGCCGGGCGCGTTCAGCGATATCGATGACCTGACGGTCTTTGCAGACTATAAGCTGCCGCAGATGCTGCGCAGACTTGATGTCCTGCGGTATCGCGAGGGGCTCGCGGCGAAGGTGGACTCGCGCACTCCCCTCCCCCCGTGCAGCGAGGAGGAGATCGAGATCCGCGCGTGCACCATCTGGGCCTGCGAAATGATCCAGGAATGCTACGCGACGCGGGGAGAGCGGGTGAATGCGGTGACACTCGATCCGCTCCTCTGGCTTCTCTCCCACGAGAAGAGCCCGGATGAAAGACCGTACCACCTCACGGAGACAATATACTACTGAACTTAACAGGATTAAGGATTAAGCACTAAGGATTAAGCAACCACGTTTTAAGCTTAATTCGCTGAGTTAGTCCTTAGTGCTGAACTTGAATAGTTTTTCCATGAGGAGCTGCTCGCCGGACTTGTTCCCCTCCAGAGCGTGGCCGATAAACTGCAACGCGTAGCCCGCGATAAAGAGAAGAGCGGCAAACCGGAGCGAGGAGAAGAGAAGAACGGGGAGCGCGGCAACTGTGAGGGGAATGCCGATAATGTGGAGGAGGAGACTCCACCGGTTTGTATGCCTCTCGGCCCATCGTGAGTAGAGAGTGCGCATCGCTTCTCCCTGGATTACGCCTAATGATACCACACGCAGAATAGCGCTGTGTAGTGATGAAAAGTTTCGGTAGTGTCTCAATTACATGTAGAATATAGCTATTCTGTGTTGTACGGGCGCGATTTATCGCGCCCAGGTTCGATAAATCGAACCCCTACAAATCAAAGGAATCCAAAATATTGGGTATTGAATTCATTACTGACTAATTATCAGTCAGATATAAACTATGGCATCTGTAGCACTCCACGTTTGGGAAATGACCTGATTGTCTATTTTACCGCGGAGACGCGGAGAACGCAGAGATGATACATCACGCGGAGAATCAGGCTATTATGAATTGTTTCTTTGCGATCGCTCTTTGCGTACTCTGCGTCTCTGCGGTGAGCGAGTAAGCTTTTTAGAAAAAACGGAGAAAGTCCAGCGTGTCCTCCGTGGTGCATTTTGCGCTATAATATCTTGATGCGCAATTTTCGGCAGCGGTCGGATTTTACAGGACCTGAATTCAATGGCTGAATTCCCAGGAAAAATGGCGAAAGCAGATTCTCCCGTCGAGCGGTACGGGAAGGGGCGGGAGTCCGCCTCGGAGCGCCGATACCCCTGCTACCTCTTTTACGGCGAGGAGAGCTACCTTGTGGAGGATACCGCGAAGAGGCTCATCGCAACCCTCATCCCCGGGGAAGAAATCGAGTTCTGCCGGGAGATTTTGAGCGGGCCGGCGGTCTCACCCCTCCAGGTCGCGGGAGCACTGACCACCCTGCCGCTGTTCGGCGGGCAGCGGGTGGCGTGGCTCCGCGGGTGCGGGCTCTTCAAATCGGCGGAGAGGGCTAGGTCGCTCCTGCCGCTCCTCCCCCACCCCCAATGCGGGATCACGGCGGTGATCACGGAAGAGAACGTCGACAGGCGCTCCGTTCTCTATAAAGAGATTGCGAGAATAGGATTTGTGCGGAAGTTTGAAGCGCTCTCCGAGACGGATAGCAGTCACCTGAGGCTCCTCTACGATCTCGTTTCGGAAAAAATTCGCGCCGACAGGGTGACGATAACCCGCGACACGCTCTTCTCTCTCGTCCAGATCGTGGGAACAGACATCCGGACAATTCTCACGGAGATCGAGAAATGCGCACTCCACTCAGGCCCCGGCGGAACGATCGAAAAATCGGATATCGATCTCCTGGTAACCCCCCGGAGGGATGCGGAGTCGTTCCAGCTCGCCGATGCGATCGCAGCCGGCGACCTGCCGAGGGCGCTCGCCGTGATGGGGCGGATTCTCTCCCAGGGGGGAGAACCGCTGGGCATCGTGGGATCGCTCGCCCAGCGCATCCGGTTCCTCCTCCAAGTCAAAGAACTCATGGGCGCGGGGATCATCAAATGGACGGCAAGTTTCCCCTCCTTCGCACAGTCCCTGGGGCGCGTCCCCGAAGCGGTGCGCGATGCCTTTCATGAACTGCACCCTCAAAAGAGCTCCACCGTCTCAGGCGGGCAGAAAGAGAGAAATTTCAGATCCTACAAGCGCTACAATATCTTCGGGCAGCACCCGTACGTCGCCTATAAGGTGTGTGAGGCGGCGCGGGGCATTCCGATCGAGAAGCTCCGAAAACAACTCGACAGGGTCGTGAAAGCGGACGGCGACTTCAAGGGAGGCCGGCGCTCAAAGAAAGAGGCGCTGGAGGATCTGGTAATCGCTCTTTGCGGATGACGAGCCGAAATCAGGAGTTAGGGATTAGTAGTTAGGGATTAGGGATAGTGTTTCCCCAGCCCCTAACTACTAATCCCTAACTACTTATAATATATTTGTTATCTCCTCACGTCCTAATGACCGTGACGAGCTCATCCACCATCTCTCTCGCCTCTCTGTTGCTGCGGCACAATCCCTCAATTGTCTTACAGGCGTGGAGGGCCGTGGTATGGTCACGGCCGGAGAAGGCGGCACCAATGTCGGCGTAGGGCGCGCAGATGAGTTTCCGGCAGAGATACATGGCCATCTGGCGAGGCAGGACGATCGTTTCGCTCCGCCCGCTGCCGAGCAGAATCGCGAGCTTGACTTGGAAGTGAGCGGCAACCCTCTTCTGAATGCCCCTGACAGTGATGAGCCCCTCGTCACAATCGAAGTGCCTCTCCTCGAGAATCCGCTCCACGATCTCCCTGTCGGGCTCAGTCCCCGAGAGTGCCGCATGCGCGGCGATCCTGTTGAGTGCCCCTTCCATGCGCCGTATATTTGTTCTAATCCGGCTCGCCAGGAGCACCAGGATGTCGGGGGTGAGTTTCAGGCCGAATATCTTCGCCTTGTGCTCCAGTATCGAAATGCGCGTCCGAAGAGAGGGGGGGGTGAGCGACACGAGGGAACCCGACTCAAATCGGGAAACCAGCCTCTGCTGCAATAGATGGATCTCCTTGGGGGGCCGGTCGCTGGTGAGCACTATCTGGCGCCCTTTCTGGTGAAGAATGCGGAAGATGTGGAAAAATTCCTCCTGCATCTGGTTTCTCCCGCTGAGAAAATGGATGTCATCGACGAGGATCATGCCGGAGGAGGTCAGCCTCCGGCGTCCCCTCTCAATGGTCCTGTTGCCGACGGCGGCGGTGAGTTCATCCATGAGTTGCTCGCTCGGGAGGCAGACGATGTCGCGCTCCCCGCGCGCGAGGAGATGCGCGCCGATGGCCTGGAGAAGGTGTGTTTTCCCGAGCCCCACGCTACCGGTAATGAACAGCGGATTGCGCCTCCTGCGGCAACGGTTGGCCGCGGAGAGGGCAGCAGAGTACGCAGCCCTGTTGCACCGTCCGACGATAAAACTCTCGAACGTATAGTTCCGGTTGATGGTCGATGGCTGCGGCATCGGGCGTCGCCTTGTCTCAGGAAGGAGAGGCGGAGACGGTGGGGGGAGCGGGGTTTCGGCAACCACAAAATCGATCTGCATTTCCCTTCCCCTCAGAACGTGCGCATAACGCCGGAGCGTCCCGAGGTAACGTTCCCTCACGATACGCTCATGGAGTCCGCTGGGCACCTCGATGACGATTTTCGAGTCGGAGAGGAGCAGCGGTTTGAGCGGGGCGATCCAGAGAGAGAGTGCCTCCCTCGTCACGCTCCCCTCGAGCAACTGCAGCAGATCTCGCCAGAACGCCAGGTGCATCGTCAACTCATTTTCGCAGGCGGTCAGGAACGCCTGAATAACACACTACTTATCCACAGGATATCAACACCCCTACCCTGTATCTCCGCCTCACGCAGTGCATTTTACGGGACACGCGCGGAAAGTCAAGAAATATTATCTGCAAATTATTTTTGCGCAGGTTGCATGCGATGCCGCGGATGCGGTTTCGCGGAGTAATCCACAACGAATACGCGCGTGCGGCGTCACGTAGTGATATAATTGCGATTCCGCACCGGCGGGTGGATCAGGCTAATCGGCGCGGTGCTTCTGGATGCCGATAAGGATCTTCTTGCAGAGCCGACGGATCAGCCTGTGGAACGTCCTGTCGGCGTGAAGAGAGGAGAGGTCTCTATCTCCGGCAATGTGCTCGAGGTCATTGTACCCCAGCGCAATGGATTTGCGAAGATTCTTCAATGCGTCTTTTTTCATGTGCACGAGGCTATAGCTGCACGCGAGGTTGTAAAATGAGATCGGGTCCAGCGGCCTGAGAACGGCGATGCGTTGATCGATCTTGAGTCCCTCCTCATAGAGCCCCTTGCGCGAGTAGGCCTCCCCCAGGAGCGTTAGTGCATCGACATAGTTGGGGTCTTTATCTATAATAGACTTGTAGAAGGTGACCTCGAAATCCGGATCGCCCTGCGGGTCACATTGTATCAGATACCTACTGCGTTCGTTGTTCATTGGCATCACCAATATATTGATTAGCATGGAATCAGGATGCTGTCAAGGGCAGGCGGGCGGAAAGTAATGCACCGGTTACAGCGGGTACCGTGCGAGCTATCTCACTCCTGTGTACCTTGCCCTCGCGGGGGTTACAGCTGAACTGAATACCCCCCGGGACTGACCCATTACGCCGGAAAAGGGAGTTTCGCGGAATCCATGGAACAGATCACTCGGTACATCGAGGCGCACAAAGAAGAGTTTATCCAGGAGCTGGCTTCTCTCTGCCGAATCCCTTCCGTCTCGGGCAACGAAAAGGCGCTCGGAGAGGCTGCCGCGAAGGTGGAGCAAAGCCTTTCCTCCCTCGGCGCAGCAACAGAAGTCTTTGAAGCACCGGGGAGAGCTCCTCTTGTCTATGCCGAGATGGGGGACGGACCGCGGACACTCCTCGTCTACAATCACTATGATGTTCAACCCCCCGACCCGATCGAGCTGTGGAGCTCCGATCCTTTCTCTCCCACTATCGTCAACGGGGTGTTCTACGCCAGGGGGGCAAGTGATAATAAGGGGAACCTCATGGCCCGTATCCACGCGGTGCGGTCGCTCATCCAGTCCGGGGGCAAACTGCCGCTGCGGATCAAATTCCTCGTGGAGGGGGAAGAGGAGACCCACTCGCGGCACCTCTCGACATTCGTGCGGGAGCACCCTGAGACGCTGAAGGCGGACGGCTGTCTCTGGGAATGCTCATGGAAAGACCCGCACGACCGCCCCATCCTCACCTGCGGGCTCAAGGGGCTTTGCTACGTGGAGTTGCGGGCGAAGGGCGCGTCTCACGATCTACACTCTTCCTATGCAAGTATCGTCCCCAACCCGGCATGGCGTCTCGTCTGGGCACTCTCGACCCTGCTCGACACGGACTACAGAATCACACTGCGGAACTGGATGAAAGAGGCAAAACCCCTGAGCGATGCAGACAAGAGGACGATTGGAAAAATCGATTTCGACGGAGATGCGCTCAAGCAGATGTACGGCCTCCGGGGCTTTATACGCGATATGTCCGGGAGCGAGCTCATCCGCGAATATCTCTGCGCTCCGACGTGCACCATCTGCGGCCTCAAGGCGGGGTATTCGGGGGACGGTGCCAAAACTGTCCTTCCCGCCGAGGCGAGCGCGAAACTGGATTTCCGGCTTGTTCCCGATATGACGCCCGAAAAATTGCTCCACGCTCTCCGGCGCCATTTGGACGAGAACGGTTTCTCAGATATCGAACTGAACGAGCTCGGCGGTGTGATGCCGGCGAAGACAGACTGCGAGGATGCAATCGTCAAGGCCGCCGTGGCGGCTGCCCGTTGGGCGTGCGGGAAGGAGCCTATCGTCTATCCCGTCGCGCCCTGGAGCGGGCCTCTCCACACCCTATGCGGCACACTGGGGATTCCCTCTGTCGCGTTCGGAATAGGCAATGCCGGGTCGCGGGATCACGCACCGGATGAGAACATTCGTATGAGTGACTACTATGAGGGGATACGGTTCATGATCGCCTTCATGCGCTGCTACAGCACGATCTGAGGGAAGGGAAGCCCCACCCTGCGGCGCGCGCAGGAAGGGGGATTGGCCATAGCCTGAATTATTTATCAGGCGTATAAGAGGGCAATCTTAGAGGATTAATGTATGAAACTGCGGATTATGTGACCACCGGCGTGAAAGTTCCTGATTCCACCGGTTTAAAAAGGTAACAAAATTTGGCACGGGTCCTGCTATAGACGCGCTTTCAACTGCGTCTTACACGCCCTCATCAACCTGTTTCATTCGCTTTCGGGACAAAATGAGGGGAGGCAAGGGACATGCCTGCACTCACATTTCTTGGGCACGCGGCATTCACGGTCGACCTCACGCGGGCGACCCTGGCGATCGATCCGTTTCTCACCGGCAATCCGAGCGCGAAACTGAAGCCCGAGGGGCTGCGGGCTGACTATGTGCTGCTGACTCACGGCCACCCCGATCACCTCGGAGACGGGATCGAGATCGCGAAACGCAACAAGGCAACGATCATCGCGCCGTTCGAACTCGCAACCTACTGTGAGGGACAGGGGGCATCTATTCACCCGATGCACATCGGCGGCGCGCATGACTTCCCGTTCGGGCGGGTGAAGCTCACCATAGCCGTGCACGGGTCCGGCTACCCCAGCGAACAGGGGATGCTCTACATGGGGAACCCGTGCGGGTTCCTCATTATCGCCGACGGGAAGACGGTGTACCACGCCGGGGATACCGGCATCTTCTATGATATGAAGCTCATCGGCGAAATGAACAGGATTGACCTGGCGCTGCTCCCGATCGGAGGGAACTTTACGATGGATATCGACGACGCGGTGAAGGCTGCCGAGTTTCTCAAGCCCGGCCTCGCCGTCCCGATGCACTACAATACCTTTGACATCATCACCACAAATCCGGAAGACTTTGTGAAGAAGGCAGAGGCGAGGGGCGTGCGGGCGCGAGTCGTTGAAGTGGGTGAGCGCTTCACGGTCTGACAATGACTAAAAGGCTTTTAAACCACGGATTGCTCGAATTATTCAAATTAGCTCTATACTATGATAATTTTTATTTCGTGCAATTCGTCCTATTCGTGGTTAAGGAACTTCTTAACAATTCGAAAGCGAGTTAGCCGATGAGCATGGGTTTGAAAACTATGTGGCGAGTCTCCCGCGCCAATTTCCTGCCCGTGAGCCTCCTCCCCTACATCCTCGGCAGTCTCTTCGCCCTGCGGGGTTCGCAGTTCCATACACTCAGATTTCTGCTCGGGGCAGTCGGGGTGATATCGGTTCATCTCGCAGCGAATCTCATCAACGACTACTGGGATTTCCGAATGGGGGCGGATAGTCCCGAGGGACGCTACCAATTGCATTTCGGCGGATCGCAATCGATCCAGGCGGGTCTCGTCACACCTGAGGCGATCCGTGCGGGGGCCTGGTGCCTCTTCCTTTTCGCCCTCTGTCTGGGCATCGGATTCTCTCTCGCATTGAAAAGCCCCGCGCTCCTCGCCATGGTCGCTGCGGGGATTTTCATCGCCTGGGCCTACACCGCGCGGCCGTTGTCGCTTGCCTACCGCGGATGGGGTGAAATCGCGCTGTTCACCGCCTTCGGCCCGTTGCTGTTTGTGGGGGGCTTCTATCTTCAGGCACAGGCGGCGGGAGGCCCGGTCATCCTCCTTTCCCTCCCCTCGGGTCTGCTGATCGCCGCGGTGCTACTCGCCAACGAAATGGCGGACACCATGTCCGACCGGGAAGCGGGCAAACGCACTCTCATCGTGCGTCTGGGGGAGAGGACCGGTGTCCTGATCATCGGCGGGTGCCTCGTAGCCGCCTCCATTATCCCGGCGGCGGGGATAGCCCTCGCAGGGTTCCCCCGTTCATTCCTCCTCGCCCTCGCCATTCTCCCCCTGGCCGCACGGTGCATCAGAGTGCTCCATAGAGCCGCCGCGGGAGATGCGAAGTTCGAAACAAGCAGCGGAGCGGTGAGACACGTTGTTGCCGCGTACCATCTACTCATGATGGTGATCGTGATATGGCTATGAACGCGCGAAACCTTGAATCGGACCTCCGCCGGGTGATGAGGGAGATTTCCTCGCTCCTGAATCCCTCCCCTCTCTTCCTCAAGGGCCTGAAGCGTCACGTACTCCATGCCGCGGGGAAACAGCAGAGGAGCAGGCTTCTTCTCATCCTCGGACACCTGTGCGGGGTCTCGCGACGTCCGTTGATCACCGCCGCCGCGGCAGTGGAGGCGGTGCACATGGCCACCCTCATCCACGACGACATCCTCGATGGGGCGACGCGCCGCAGGTCCGAAGATACACTGCACCGCTCGCACGGCACCACTTCCGCGCTCCTGTACGGAGATCTCGTCTTCACCCGCGGTGTGTCCGCGGTGAATTCGCTCGGCAACAATCATCTGACAGACCTGTTGCTCTCGACGGTGCGCGCCCTGTGCATGGGGGAGATCCTCGAAGCGAGGGAGGCGGGGCGTTTCCCCTGGAATGAAAGGATCTACCGGCGCATCGCCGGATTGAAGACCGCAGCGCTGTTTCAGTTCGCGTGTGAGGCGCCCGGCATGCTCGCGGGATACGGGAGGGGGAGGCTCGCGATGCTCAGCCGCCTCGGCAGGAGTCTCGGATATTCGTATCAAATTGCGGATGACTGCAGCGACTGCGCGCCCCTCTCCACAAACCCCGGAAAAGACCGTCTCCTCGATCTCAAGAACAGGGTGCCCACCTTTCCTCTCATCCTCGCCGCGAGAGGGAGCGCGGGGCGGCGCCTCGTGAGAAGGAACTTATCGGCCGGCGGTGGGAGAGCGTCGATGGAGCGCCTCGGAGCGATTTTGAGGGCCCGGGGATTCGTCCGGGAGGCGGCTGCGCGCGCCCTGATCTACCTCGCGCGTGCAAAAGCAGACGCGGATATGATCCAGAGATGGGGGGCCACGGATACCTCCCCCCTTCTCCACGAATATCTTAACGCGCAGTTCGTGAATCTACGTCGTTTCATGGAATGGTGAGATCACCACATAATAGGGAGGCAGGGAATCTCGATGAAAAACGGGCCCACGGCAATCGTGATTGTCCTCGACTCGGTAGGGATAACGACACTGGAGTATCTTCTGCAGCATAGCGAACGGGCGATCCGCCTCCCGCACCTCGAGAATATGGGGTTGGGAAATATACTCTCCGCTACGCTACGAAATGCCATCCCCTCAAACCCGCGCGCGCAGTTCGCCGCTCCAATCACCCAGGCGTCCGCGTACCCCGACAGCACAATCGGGCACAGGGAGATGGTCGGGATCATCGATCCTCGAAAATACCAGCTATTCCCCGATGGATTCCCCTCGAGCTTCGTGCGGGCGATGGAAAGCGAGATCGGGAGAGGAACTATCTTCAACAAAATGGCGGGCGGGATGGAGGCGATAGAGGAGAACAGGGAGCTCCACGAAAAAACAGGGAAACCGATCCTCTACGCGAGCAAGTGCGACCCCGTGTTGCAGCTCGCGATGAACGAGCATGTCATCCCCATCGCGGAGCAACGCACGATTGTGGATGCAAGCTTCGCGCTCGCGCGGCGCATGGGGGTCACCATCACCCGCTCGATCGGCCGGTCGTACGTCATGAAGAACGGCGCCATCTTCAGGACACCCAATCGCCACGACTGCACGCTGCCTCTCGAGCGCCCGACCCTCATCGAGATTGCCCGCGGGAAAGGGGTCCGCACCGTGAGCGTGGGCAAGACCGCCGAGCTCGTCGGGGCTACGTTCGATGATACAATAAAGCTGACCGACCCCGCGACGCTCGACCCATTGATGGGCTACCGTTTCGTGGATGACGCGCGGCGCGACACCAACCCCTACTCGATCCAAGGGATACTGAACGCCCTCGTCGCAGCCCAGGAAGTCCATCGCCCCCGGGGCACGTTCGTCTTCGCGAATCTCGTGGATACCGACAGCCTTTTCGGACACACACGGGATATCGACGGGGCGCTGCGGTGCATTGAGGAGTTCGACCGCCTTCTCCCGAGGATCACACGCCTCCTCTCCCCGGGAGATCTCTTCATCCTCACCGCAGACCACGGAATGGAGCACCGTGAGGATTACGGCTACCACAGCCTCGAACCGCTCCCGTTCCTCGCGGAGCGGAGCAGCTCGTCATTCGAGTTTCAACTCTTCGCGCGGGAGACACTGGCGCTCGCCGGCTACCTTGTTGCACAGCTCTTCAACTGCGCCGACGAGTACGTGAAGATATGCCGGCTCACGCCATACCTTAAGAAGGCGGGAAAGGGGAAACTTCAAACCTCAAAATCCAAAATTCCAGGCAAATCCCAAAGCCGATTATCTTGAGCGATTGGGCGATTGGGCAATTGGGCGACTAGGTATTAACTGTTTCAACCCAATCGCCTAATCGCCATTATTGCTCAAGAGGCTGGACATTGAAAAAATATTTGGAGTATAATGACCATGAGGAACGGAATATGCTCGGGCCCGATCAGGCTGCCGGGGCAAAAAGGAGGTGTGAGATGTACAAGCTTCTCCGGAGCGCGGTGGCTGCAGGTGTATGTGCGGGTTTGACCGCATCCGCATTCGCGCAGACGACTAAAGAGGAAAAGAAGAGTGCCTACCTCAGTCCCGAGGGGAAAGCGATCGCCGCGGAAAAAAATGATGCGCCGGGAGAATACCAGAAGGCGGTGGATGCGATAACGACGGGGAACGAGGCGAAGAAAAAAGGGGATGACGCATCGGCGTACTGTCTCTACGGCGAAGCGATCTATATGCTCAATGATATCACTGAAAAGTATCCCGAGTGGAACAAAGACGTAGTGGCGAAGCAGTTGAAGAATATCATGGATGTAAGCCAGAAACTTAACGCGGTCACCTGCAAAAATCTCGAGTTGATGAAGGAAGCCGATTTTCGCCTCTCAGCATGGCAGAACCAGGCGCGCGCGCTGGATAAGCTTGATAGAATAATAAAGAGGCTGGACGAACTGGAGCGCATCTATTGGGACAAGGACGACAGGTATATCAAGGATATACGGGACCTTCTCTTCAAGAGGCTAGACAAATAGGTTCGCGGCCTCGCGAGCTTCAGGCAACTCCGGCAGGGCGGGGAATGAGGACCCCTATGGTGAACCGGAACTGTCTCCGGGTGTGTGGACAACGGTGATGCCCGGCACTCTTTTCACTGACTCCCCTCAAGGAACAGGTCGTGTACGCCGTCCACGGTCTTGCGGATTTGGCGACCGGTATTGTGACACCCGGCGCACAGGGCAAGTGCCAGAGTAATCAGTAGTATAGTGAATGCGGTGACCTTTCTCATCGGCCCTCCATGTAGTATCCTCATGCCTTGCGCGGATGATGTTTCCGCACCGGCGGCTTCTTCTCCACCTCTCCCTCTTTCTTTTTCAACTTGACGAAGGTGGAGGCATTGAACTTCACTTCAAGGAAGCGAGAATCATCGCTGTCCGGTTTGATCGATAGGTCTTTCACCGTGATCAACTGCCCGGAGTTCTCAATCCCGTAGAGATAGCTGACGAGCTTGTCGAGAGAGATATGCTTGAGCCTCACGCCCGCGATCTGCTCCTCGTAGGCATCGCTCACCTCCTTCTGCTCGAGCTCGATTTTATCGAGATTGGGAAGGATTGCCTCCTTCTTTGCAAGCGTGCTCAGAAAATCGTGCGGCTTGAATTCCGCAGTCCGCTCCTCCAATCGGGACCTGATCTCCCGGATATTCTTATCGAGCGCCGCGTACTGGAGCTGGATCACGCACACCCTGAGGAGGTCCTTCTGCATCTGGGGGATATCCGTGCGGATCCGCTCGCAATAGTCCAGGAACGGCGTAATCGCATACTGGTAGATGAGGAAGCCGGCAATGGCTGCTCCCGCGATCCCAATGAGCTTTTTCTCTCTCTTCGAAATCTTCTTCATCTACCCGCTCGCCTGACCGCGCAGTTCCGCAAGGAGCTTGAACTTGTATTTATCACCCTCCGCGGCCGAGGTTGAGGGGACATCAACCGATCGGAAGTATTCCGATCCCTCGAGGGCCTTCTTGATCTCGTCCGCATCCGCAGGGTTACTGACCAGTCCCTCGATCTCGAGTTTCCCCTGACCGATCGCGAAATCCGTTATCTGGGACTTCAAATCTTTCGGAATGAGGGCGCTGACTTCCCTCAGGATTTCGAGGGAGGAGAGGGCGCCCGAGGAGAGGGTGGAGAAGCTCTTGTACAATTCCTGGTACTCTTTGAGCTTCTGCTCCATGACGGAAACTACTGCGGTCGCTTTCACCTTCCCCTTGTCTGGAAATGTTTCACCATAGACCTGCTCGAGCTTGTCCGTGAGGAGGGAATATTCGTTCCTGTTGTGAATAAATGAGGAGAGGAACTGGTAGATCCCCAGGCCCGCCGCGCAGAGCCCGAGTACCATGGCGATGGCGAGCTGGCGCTTGATTTTGCCGAGCGGCCCCGTGTGGATGAACTCCTCCTGCCTCAAGTCGATCTCGGCCTTCCCCAGTCCGATTCCCTGGATCGCGAGACCGGCCGCAACGCCCATGCCGCACAGGGCATTCTCTCCCTCCGCCCCCTCCAGGGGCGCGAGGTCCGAAAGATACAGGGTTTCGCATCCGAACTCCCTCGCGCAAAATTCCCTCATCTCCCTGAGGAGCGAGCCCCCGCCGGAGAGGTAAAACTTCGCGAGCGCCGCTCCCTTGAGCGGAGCGGAGGCGGCGCGCAGGCTCCGGTCCACCTCGCTCACGAAACGGGAAAGGACGGGGGAAATGGCTTTATGGAGCTTCCCCTCCTCTTCTGAAGGGCGATCCGTAAGGAGTGCCACTCCCTTCTCCCTCTTCAGACTCTCGGCGTTCCGAAAATCCAGGCTGAACTCGTTCTGGATCGCCTCGGTGAGGTCATCCCCGCCCCCGGTGATGCTCCTTGTGAGGAGAACCGCGCCCCCCTTGAGAAGGGCAACCAGGGTCTTGGTGGCCCCGATGTCCACGAGAGCGACCATCTCGTCATCCAATTTGCCGCCGGCCCGGAAGAGGAAGTTGTTGATGAGAGCGAATACATCAACACTGAGGATCTTCGGGTCAACTCCCGCCGCGGTGAAAAGCTCAAGGTGCTTCCCGATGAGTTCCTTTTTTGCGGCCACGATGGTCACCATCGTTTTGTCCCCATCGCTCACCCCTATTTCGTGGAAATCAACCACCACCTCTTCCACCGCGAAAGGTATGTGGGGTTCCGCCTGAAACTTTATCACCTGCCGTATCCTGCTCTTCCCTGTAAACGGGACGATCGCGTTCCGCACAATTGCGGAGGAGAGGGGGAAAGAACTCACGCAGTGGCCGGTGGGGATCCGGTTATCCGCGACGAGCTTCTTGAGGGTCTCCGCGATGACCTCGGGAGCGGGCCGCGCGGAATCCTCACGCGCCAGCTCGGCGGCGAATAGCCCGGTGATTCTGATACCGCCGCCGCTCTTCTTCATGCAGACTGCCTTGAGGAAGCTCGCCCCGATGTCAATACCGACCGCGTGGTGGGCGCTCCGCGACTTCATCCAGGAACTGAGATCAATCTTCATCAATCAATGGTCCAGTAAAGGAACCTCACGTTTGCCTCATCGTCACGGTACACATATGCGCGAACCTGCCTTGTCACCTCGTTCACCTGACCCTCCGAAATGATCTGGAAGCTGTCGCTCCCCACGCCGATCCTTGCCCTGAAGCTCGCGGGGACCGCCTCGCCCATCTTATCGGCGAAATCCGCCACATCCTTGAAGTAGTCCTTCTTCGTGTAGCTCTCGATATCCTTCACAAGCTCTTCGTTCTCCTCATCGAGGAGCGCGGAGAGCACCTCCGGCGGAGCGGTGTTCACATTCACCTTCGCCAGAGAGCATACCGTGAGACAGTCCCTCAAGCCCGCTTGGGATTTCTTTCGCTCCCCCTTCGGGGACAACACCTCATCGAGGAGCGGCACCTCCGCCTGACCGGGACCGAAGTAGAGATCCCCCGTAACTCCCTGGATCATCAGGAGTTCCGAGAGAACATCCAGAGGAGCATTCTTGGGCAGAGGGCCGGCTGATCTACCGTAGGCATCATCCTCCCACTCCCCCTCGTCATTGCTGTCCATCCAATCCACAATCGCCGGAGTAAGGTCCTCAGGATCGACTCCCCTCACGTCCAGCACTTTTATCAACCTCATAATAACGTTCTCTACGTTTTTGTCAACAATATAGCGATCCGGCTGTTGCTCGGGTGTCGTCGATTCTCCCTCTTCGGGGGCTTTTTCGGCAGAACCCGCTTCTTCCATCCAGTCAGAGTCCTTTTGGCCCCAGTAACGGGGGGGCCTTGTGGGTGTCGGTTCTTCCTGCGCCTCTTCCGGGGTGCCTTCTCCCGCCAAGGGGGTGGGAGTCACAGCGAGTGTGACGGGCTTGATGACTTTCATGAGCGTGTTGATGTTGATCTTGCCGCTCTCGTCAATTACTTTGAAGGTGAGGAAGCCTTCCCCGAACTGCTCCATGTAGCATCCGCTGCCCCAGTCCTCCCCGTAGTAGTCCGGGAAATTGATATCCCTGGGCACCCCCAGTATCGGCAGCTTCCCTTTTTGCTCCTCGGGGATGGGAGTCGGCGTCATCGCGGGAATCCGTCCCTTTTCCTCGTTTTCTTCTTCTTTATCCTCAATGTCTTTAAGCCGGTCATCCCTGAGGAGGGCGATCGCTTCGTAGATACCCGCCTTTGCAATGTTGAGTGCCAGGAGCTCGTCACGGACGGTGTGCGCGAGCTGGTATTCGACCCTCGTCGTATAGTTAAACTCCAGGACGAGAACGGTGAAGAGAGTGATGATGAAGAGCGCCATTAGAAGGATGATGCCCTGCTCTCCGCTGTGTGGCTTCCTATCGTATCTCACCTGGACCTCACATATATCTATCTTGAGCGATTAGGCGATTAGGCAATTGAGCGACTAGGTGTTAACTGTTTTAACCCAATCGCCGAATCGCCATCATTATGCCGTGTGTCATTTCGGATTTGGCGTCGGTTGCGCGAGAGGGGCTCTCCCGGGAGGCGTCGGCTGCCCGCCGGGCGTCTCCTCCGCTTCCTCCCAGCTCCCCCCCAGGGGAATTGCGACGTCGGTGGAGAAGGTGGTGTAGCGTACCGCCTCTTCTCCTTCCTCGCCGCCCCCCTCTTCTTGAGTCTGGCATTCGACCGTGACCCTGACCGCGGTGGGCAACGAGGTACTCTCACGCGAATCCCAGGATGTTGCCGATCCCTCCCCACCCTGGTACTCGAACTTCAGGCCGGAAACCCCCTCGCCGATCGGATGCGTCTCCCCGCCCGAGAACGGGTCATCGGAAAGATTCGGATCCTCGCGACGGAGGATGAAGAGCTCGCCATGATCCCCGGGATCGAGGGAGTAGCTCACCTGGCTCAACGAGCACTCAGGAGCATCCCGCTCGGATCGCGTATGGCGGGCGCAGGTAAACGTGAGGCTGGCGGAGGGGTGCTCGGAGCTGCTGCTTTCCGTCCCCACGAACACCAGGTAGTCCTTGTGAGCCCTGAGAAAAGCACAGGAGAGATCCGCGGCAATGCGGTCGAGGACAAGCCTTGCCATTTCCGTCCGCTCAATATCCTTCTGTGCGGAATAAATGATCCGCAATCCTCCCATGTAGGAGCCATAGATCACTCCTGCGACGATACTGGTGATGAGAATGGCGACAAGCACCTCCGCAATTGTGAATCCGCGGGGCACGGCATTACGCCTGTCACCCCTTCGCGGGCGCGTTCTCACTCTTCCCCCCCCTCCTCTTCTTCCTCCTTCGTACTCAACTCCGCGATGTAGGTCACCACGGTCACCGCCCCCAATCCCGATTCCGTCTCCATCCCCTCCGGCGGGGAGAGCGACACTGCGACCGTCACTTCACGGAGCTCCTCGAGGTCTGTCTCCTTGATCGAGACAACCCATTGATAATTCCCGTTGCTCTCAAATGTGCCGCTCTGTTCGCCCTCCTCGGGGAATTCCCCCGTCTGGATCTCGGTGAGTTTCTGCTGGGCGAGCATGCTGCTCACGGCCATCGCCTTTGCCTCGGCGTAGCTCCTCGTGCTCTGCACGTGCGTCGCGAGCAGCGTCACCATGGAAACGGAGATTATGACCAAGGCGACCATCACCTCCACCAGAGTGAAACCGCGGCACTTGGGAATCCCGTGTATATCCGCATCCGAATTCATACCATGACTCCGCATAAAAGAGAATGGCGATCAGGCGACTGGGCTATTAGGCGATTGGGTGGGAACAGTGAATACCTAATCGCTCAAAATATTTGGGATTTGGGATTTTTATCATATGTATCACTTTTCACCCTCCTCCCTTCCGATACCCCCTGTAGTAATAATCAAATGACTCGGTGCGCCCATTGTACGGCTTGATGTGCAGGGAATAAGAGAGTTTCTTGTCGTAATCGGTGAGGTGTACGATCGCCTCGTCGTTCTCCCCCGTGGGATAGAATGCGACCCGCTGCACTCCCATGCTCTTTTGCCCCACCCCGAGAACCATAACGTCCTTAAACCGGATTCCCTCCGCGAGGACGCGGGGCTCTGCCAGGGGGCTGGTCGCATCTACCGGTTTCGCCTTGCCGGCATTCACCGTCACCCAATATTCGTCGTGCCCGACGTCGAAATTCAGCTGGTGGACCAACCCCGAGCGCCGCGCCTCGCTGCTGAGGTATCGCGCAAGCGCAGCCATGCGTCGCGCCTCGCTGCGCATGCTGCCGCGGGTGAGAAATCCGCCATAGTGCGGGAGGGCGATTGTGACGAGGACTGCAATCAACACGAGCACCACGCAGAGTTCGATGAGGGTGAATGCCCGGCGCGTCCGGTTACTTTTTGTAGTTTGTGATATCGTCATCACCGCCGGGCGACCTATCCGGACCGTATGATTCGATGTCATAATCCTTCCCGTGCGAGCCGGGGAATTGATACACGTAGGGGTTGCCCCACGGGTCCAGCGGTATCTCTTCCATGTAGTTGGGAACCAGGGCATCAAGCGACGGCGGATAGCTCGCGCTATTCTCGAGATAGAAGTGCTGGATCGCCTGTTCGAAGTTCGCGACCTGGACCTTAGCCGTGCTCGCCTGCGCGGGCTTGATGAATCTTAGAAATCTCGGCCCGACGAGCCCCGCGAGAAGCGCGAGGATCACCATCACCACGAGGAGCTCAATAAGAGTGAAGCCCTTGCCTCTGTTCTTCATCCGTCACCACCTTTCCTTGACAGCCTTTATCAGCTGTAAGCGGTAAGCCATAAGCTGTAAGCAAAGAGTTCTTACTATTGCATTATACTTACTGCTTATAGCTTACGGCTTACAGCTGAGCCCTATTTTACCATCTGATTCATCTCAAATATCGGCATCAAAATCGCGAACACGATAAAACCCACCACGCCCCCCATGACCACAATCATCACCGGTTCCAGCAGAGAGATGAGCGCGGCGACGGAGTTTTCCACCTCGCTATCGTATGCGTCCGCCACACTCTGGAGCATCTCCTCGAGCCTTCCGCTCGCCTCTCCGACGGCGATCATATGCGTGACAATCGGGGGAAAGACCCCGCTCTTTGCAAGCGGTTCGGAGATCGACTTCCCTCCCCCGACCGCCTCGGCGGCCTCGTCAATAGCGTTGGAGAGAACCTCGTTATTCACGATCGTCTTCACAATTCCCATGGCCTTCAGAATGGGGACGCCGCTCGCGGTGAGGATGGAGAGGGTTCTCGCAAAGCGCGACACCGCCATCTTCCGGGTGAGCTGGCCGAAGACAGGGATGCGCAGCGCAAGCCTGTCGAAAAACAGCTTTGTACGCTTCCCCCGCCTCGCGCGCTTGAACAGCACGCCGAGCCCCGCAATCCCGGCGAGCATGATCCACCAGTAGTGCTTCATAAACGCGCTCACGGTGAGCAGCACCAGCGTGGGGGTGGGGAGCTTCTGGTGCGTCTCCACAAATATCTTTGTGATCGTGGGAACGACAACCACGAGGAGTATCCCCACCGCAACCACGGCGATCACCGACATGAAGATCGGGTACACCATGGCGGAGCGGACCTTGTTCTGGAGCGCGAGCGTCTTCTCGCTGAATGTGGCGAGGCGCTCGAGGATGGTGTCGAGCGCGCCCGCCGACTCCCCGGCGCGCACCATATTCACGTAGAGGGCCGAGAACACCTTCTTGTGCTTCTCAATCGCATCCGCAAGGCTTAGGCCGCGGTTGACATCCTCCCGTACCTCGATAATGTGCGGGCGGAGGGCGCTTTCCGCGAGCTGGTCCTCGATTGCCTGAAGCGCCCTGACCAGGGGAAGTCCGGCCCTGAGGAGCGTCGCCAGTTGCCTCGTCACCACCGCGACGTCGCGCACGCCGACGCGCTTGAAGAGGTTCTTGGTGCTCACGCGGCTGCTGAGGCTTATCCCCTTCTCCGTCTCCCTGATCTCGATCGGGAATATCTGCTGAACCCTCAGCTTGGAGCGGGCGTCCTTCGCGGAGTCGGCGTCGATCACGCCGCTGACCGCGCCGCCACTCTGGTCAAGCGCCTTATATTCGAATGCGGGCATGGTAACTACAGTTGAAAGTTTAAGGTTTAAGGTTTAAGGTGTCACAATCCAACCACCACGCGAGGAAGCAACCACAGCCAAAAGTGTAGAGTTGAACGCGAAACAAGCTATTCTTTCAACCTTACACCTTGAACTTTAGACTGTGGTTCATATCTCCAGCACTTCTTCCTGCGTGATGCGAAGAACCTCGTCGAGGGTCGTAAGCCCGGCAGCCACCTTCAGGGCCCCGTCGCCCCTGAGCGTGAGCATCCCTTTCTCAACGGCTTTCTTTTTGATCATGTTGGAGGAGACGCGGTCGAGGACCATCTGGCGGATATCATCATCGACGAGGAGGAGCTCGAATAGCCCGGATCTCCCCCGGTATCCCGTCCCCATGCAGTGCTCGCATCCCTTGCCGCGGAAGACCTCTCCGTTTTTCAGCATTCCGGGTTTGATACCGATCTCGCGCAGCAGCTCCTCGCTCGGGCGGTACGCCTCCTTGCACTTCGGGCAAATGACCCTCACAAGTCTCTGCGCCATTATCGCGATAAGGGAGGAAGATACGAGGAAAGGCTCCACCCCCATATCGATCAACCGGGTAATCGCCCCTGCCGCGTCATTTGTATGAAGAGTGGAAAATACGAGGTGGCCTGTGAGGGAGGACTGGATGGCGATCTCGGCGGTTTCCAGGTCGCGGATTTCTCCCACCATTATAACGTCCGGGTCCTGCCGGAGGATATGCCTCAGGCCGCTTGCGAAGGTCAGATTGATCTTCGGTTTCACGTGGATCTGCCCGATTCCCGCTATCTGGTACTCCACCGGATCCTCGATTGTCAGAATGTTCTTGTCCTCCGTGTTGATCCTGCTGAGCGCTCCGTAGAGAGTGGTGGACTTCCCGCTGCCGGTCGGCCCGGTGACGAGGATGATGCCGTAGGACATTTCGATGAGCTTATTGAATTTCTCGAGTTTGTCGGGCGAGAAGCCGAGCTCCTCAAGACCGTAGAACATACTCCCCCGGTCGAGGAGACGCATCACCACCCTTTCGCCGTGCACGATCGGAATCGTGGAGACCCGGAGGTCGATCTCCCTGTCGGGCATTTTGATCTTGATCCTCCCGTCCTGGGGGAGGCGCTTCTCGGCGATGTTCATGTTGGACATGATTTTGACCCTGGAGATAATCGCCGACTGGTAGCGTTTGGGAGGAGAGAATGTATTATGCAGCACGCCGTCGATGCGGAACCGTATCTTGAGCTCCTTCTCGTAGGGTTCGATGTGGATATCGCTCGCCCTGGATTTCGCCGCCTGGAAAATCATGAGGTTCACAAGCTTGATCACCGGGGCCTTGTCATCGATATCCATCAGGTCCTCGGCGACCTGCTCGGAGAGGTCAAGCACCTTCTCCCCGCCCACCTCCTTCTCGGCGCCCATGTCCTCGATGAGATCATCCGCGGCCCCCTCGGCGTGCTCATAGACGGTATTGATAACGTTATTGATGTCGCTCTCCTTCGCGATCACCGTGCGTGTCTCGCATTCAAGGAGGATGCGCATCTCATCGAGGGGTTGTGTGTTGAGCGGATCGGGTGTCGCCACGCTCACCACGTCGCCCTCTCTCTTCAAGGGGATGACGCGATTCGTTTGGGCGTAGTTGCGGGGTATTTTCGCGATGAGGTCCCTGTCGACCATGTCGGGGGAAATCGATTTGAGGAAGGGGAGCCCGAGCTGCTCGGCCAGGGCGCTGAGGAGGTCATCCTCCTTGACATACCCAAGCTCCCGGAGGATCTCTCCGATCCTCTTGGTGGAATCCTCCTGCTTGGCGAGCCCTTCGTCGAGCTGATCGGCGGTGAGGGCCCCGTTCTTCAGGAGGATCTGACCTATAAGCCTCTTGCTCACCGGCGCCATAATACCTGCCCTCCGCATCACTTCTGCAGGCCGTACGGTTTTGCAGATTCTCCCGCCGGCGGCAGGTTCTTTACCGCTTCCTTCTTGACCGACTGAATATACTTGTCGAGCATGCGGGGCGGGAGCTGATGGGACTCATTGAGGAACTCGTCACCGCGGTCACGCGTCTTCTGCGTGACCTCCGCGAGCTCTGTCGGATTTCTCACAATGTGCGGGGTGATGAAGATTATCAGGTTGATCTTCTCGATAGAGTTCTTGCGGAAGCGTGCGAGCAGTCCCAGGATGGGAATGTCGCCCAGGATCGGAACCTTCGATTCCTGCGTCGTATAGCTATCGCTGATCATACCGCTTATAACGATCGTGTTTCCGTCTTTCACATTGATGACGGTGGAGGTGGCCCGCTTCAGCGTGGCGGGCGTGAGCGGCCCTGATATATCGGCGAGCGAGACGCCCACGAGCGACTCTATAGACTGGTCCACTTCGAGGCGGACGAAGCGATCCTTGCTGATGTGGGGGGTGAGCTTGAGCTTTACGCCGACGTCGCGGTAGTCTATCTGCTGAATCGTGTCCGTTCCCGTGGTGCCTGACCCCTGGGTGAGCGTCGAGGTGAGGATGGGGACTTTATCGGCGACCTCAAGCATGACCTCCTCGTTATCCGAGGTGAGGACCTGGGGCGCGGAGAGAACGTTGATATCCGTATCCGCCTGGAGGGCATTGAGGAGCACCGTGAACGGCCCGATAAAGTTCTTATCGCTGATCGGCTTGTAGACGAATCCGGTGTTTATTCCCGTTCCCGCGCTCAGTGGGTATTTATTACCGAGATCATCGATGATCAACTGCCGGAGCGGCGGTTCGAACTGCGAGCCGAGAAAGTTCTGCGTGTTGTCAATTCCCTTCTCGCTCATCTTGTCGGAGGTGAAATCAAGCCCTTTGAGCGACTGGAACTGGAAGTCCGCGGAGATCGACTTGGCAAGGTCAACCTCGGTGATGATGACTTCGACGAGGACCTGGTCCCTGGGAATATCGAGGTCCTCGATGATCCTGGTCATGAGATCGTAATCCTGCGGGGAAGCGTCGATGATGAGCGCGTTGATTTCGGGATAGCTGGTGACGGTGAGCTGCGCGGCCCCCTCGGACGTCCGCGCGGAGCTGATCGACTGGAGAACACTCGCCACGTCATCCGAATTTGCGTACGAGAGGCGTTTCACGCGCACCCGCGTCGTGCCCTCGGGCGTCTGGCGGTCGAGCTCTTCGAGGAGAGCGAGCACCCTCTCGGTATCCTCGGGGCTCGCGACGATGATGAGGGCGTTGGTGCGCTCATCCGCGAAAATCTTGATTGCCTCCTCTCCTCCCGCCGCCGCGGCGGGTTGCGGCGCCGGTCCCCCCCGCGCCGGTGCGGTTCTCCTCCTCGCAGCAGGCTTGGCGCCGGGGCCGCCCTTCTGCTGGACGATCGTGAGTATCTCCTCCGCGAGGAGGCTCGCTGCCGCGTACTTGCAGGGCGCTACGGTGATGGTTGATTCCAGAGCCGGGATGTCCACCTCATTGATGATCTTCATGATCCGATTGAGATTCGATATCGCATCGGAGACAATGAGCATGTTCGTCGGAGGGTACGGGACGACGCTTGCGTTCGCACTTGCGAGCGTTTGAACCAGGCGCTGCACCTCGTTCAGGTCGGCGTACTGGAGCGTTATGATCTCCGTGACGAGGGTGTCATCGGGCGATTTCTCCTCGATCTCTTCCTCTGTTGCGAAGTCAATGGGGCTCTTTGCCGCATCCCTCCTGGGAACAATCTTGATAAGCTCGCCTGACGGCACCGTTGCCAGCGCCCGTACCTCGAGCAGCGACTCGAGCACGAGGGGGAGAGCGTCAACGGGTATCTTCGTCGGAGACATCACCGTTACCGTGCCTCTCACCTGATCGCTCAGGATATAGTTCTTGCCCGTGATCTCGCTGATCAGCTTGATCACGTATTTGATGTCCACATTCTCGAGATCAAGGGAGACAAGCTCTTCCCCTCCGCCGGAGACAGCGGAGCTAGCGGCCAGAACCTCCTCCATCGCCGGGGACTGCGCCGCGGGCGGGGAGGGCTCATCTCCTCCCTGAACCGCCTCGGGGATGGATGTCCCCTGCGAAGAGCCGGCTTCCTCAGCAGCGGGGGCGCTTTTCTTCACCGGTGCTTTCTGCACGGGTGTTTTCTGCACGGGTAAAGGAACCGGACTGGCCTCCTGCTCCGCACTCGAGGGGGTCTCGGCAGCCTGTGTCCTTTTTCGGGGGAGCTCCCGCACCCTGCTCCTCGGAGACGAACGGGGAGGTGTATTCGTATTTGCTGTCAAGGGAGGAGCGCCCCTGAGCATCGGGGCCTGTCTTCCGCCCGGCCCAGGTTCATTTGGGGAGCCTGCTTCCTGCGCGGCAACTGACGCAACCATGGCGACACCGAGAAGAACGGGGAGCCACTGCAATGTGTGAGAGAACCTCTTCATAACCTTAGTTCTCCATCTCATAAAATCTGCATAGTATATCATATCTTTATCCTTCATGACGCACGCTACTTTTTTTCTCCGCCCTTCATCAGCGGGTTCTGCTCGCTCGGATAAAGCTCCAGCGTCTCCTGTTGCCCCTGCCGGTCGAGGACGATGCCCGACCTTGTGATTTCAACGATCTTCGCGCCATCCGTATCGGGGAGCACGTCATTAATGCCGTAGTTTTCCGTCTTCTTGGTTTTCTTGTTGTAGATGATTGCCTTCAAAACCCCCCAGGTGGTCATCCCCTTCAACTCCAGTTCGAGCTTAGGCAGCGGAGGCGGGGTGGGAGTCGGAACGGGCTCCGGTACCCGAGTCGGAACAACATCCTTGTTTTTGAATATCTGCGCCTTTTCGATAATGCTGTAGCGTTCCGGGCTGATCTCCGGCTTCTGTTGCGTGGCCGGCGTGGCGGCCGGCTTCACGATCTCTGCAGCCTCTTTCCTTTCCGGTTTCAAGATTGCCTGAACGGTGCTGTAGGAGAAGTAGGCGATGAGAGCCACAAGCGCCGCATTAACAATATAAAGAATCCTGAGCAGGATCACTGCCTTTCTCCCTCCTCACAATAATCGCACAGATCCGTTTTAAAAAATTGCGTTCCGTGACAGCCTCCCGCAGCATCAAGGACAGGCGCGTGCGGACATCTCCGTTCCGCGTGGAGCAATGTGGATCACCCCGGTCTCCCCTACCCCCCCTGATTACATAGGCAAGCATTCTATCAAAATCCATGGGTTATTTCACATCGTTCGAGTACAGAAAAATTTCCCGGTCGCTGCCGTCAGCCACATTCAACCAAATCGCCCCCCCTGCCCGAGTCAATCTGTGTCTATCTGTGTGCATCTGTGATACACCATTGAAGCTTACACGATCATCACAGATACACACAGATAACCACGGATGAACACAGATGGGCACGGTTAAGAGATTGCCCAAAGGCCGTTCCCGAGTTTATCTGTGTGCATCGGTTTTATATCTGTGTTTATCTGTGATGCACATTGAATGTTTAACGATCCTCACAGATACACACTGGCAACCACTGATGAACACAGATAGATTTGGCTACGGATCTGACCGTACGGTGTTTACTGTGACTCAACCTTTCTCAGCATCTCCTGCGCCCCGCGGTCTTCCGGGTCGATCCGCAGCGCCTCCTCGAGCTGCCCGCGCGCCTTCACCCGGTCCCCCTGACGCAGGTAGAGCGCCGCAAGATTTCTCCGCGCGCCGCCGTGGCGCGGATTGAGCGCAAGTGCCTCACGATACATCACGATAGCCTCCCCGATATTTCCTCTCTTCTCCTGGAGGAGAGCGAGATTGTACCGCGGCTCAAAATATGTTTTCGAGAGGACACAGGCCTCCTCATACTCCTTGCGCGCGCTCTCCGGCTCCTCCAAGCGCTCCTGGACAATCCCGAGATTGCTGTGGTACTCCGCCTCGCCGGGATCAAGCGCAACCGCCTCGCGAAGATCCTCTTGCGCCTCAGGCAGTTTCCCCCGGCAGATACGCGCCAATCCCCGCGCCCCGTACCCGCGCCCGGCTGACGGCGCGATCCTGATCGCCTCTTCCGCCTCTCGTTCCGCATCCTCGGCCATCCCCTCGCCGAGCAGCGCGGTGACGAGATTGATATGCGGCTCGGCGAACGAGCGGCTCCCCTCACATGCCTTCATGAACTCCGCCCGCGCAGACGCTCCATCCCCTCGCTGGAGCGCGATCATCCCGAGGAAATTGCGCGCCTCCGGGAGCGATTTGTAACATTCGAGGGCCTTCCGAAACATATCCTCCGCGCATTTCGTGAAGCCCAGGGTATAGAACAGCTCGCCGGCGCGCAATTCCGAGAGGGGGAACGGATCGCCGGAGGAAATCCCTGAGAGCCGGCATGCAGCCAAATCGAGCCTGCTCCTGTGCGGTGCCGCACCAGACCTCAGAAATATCATCGCACGGTCATCCGCATAGACGGGCGTCCAGACGGGGCTCTTCCAGAGGGAGGGCAGGAGCACTTTAACGTCACGGGAACTGTACGCCAGGAGGAGGGCGTTCACGCCATATTCGTCCGCGACTTTATTCAGCGATTCCACATCAGCCATCGCCTGGAGATATTTCCTGAAGAGCGTCTCCCCATACACCAGGTTGCGCCCGTCCATGAACACCCTGTGGTGAGGATACAACCGGCCTGCGACGTAACTCCCGATATCGTAGTTGCAGAATATACGCTCCCCCGGGGCGGACAACTCGAGAAAATCGATCGCCCCGTCGGGGAATGCAATCGCTGATTTTCCCATGCCGAAACGCCGCAGACTCCTCTGCTGATAATAGTAGCTATTCGACACCACCTGTTCGAAAAGGAGGCAGAGGAGGGGAATCATGATCAGGGACAGGGAAACCGAGCAAAACCCGGCGATGGTTGAGAAACGCCGCTGCAATCGCTCTTCAAACGACCCGAGGTTGAAACAGAGCCCGGGTGCGGAGAGAAGGGCGAAGAGCGGAAGATGCCTGCGCGATTTCATTGCCAGCCATGCAAAGACGGCAAAAATAATAACGTCCGCGGGACGGATTTTCCTGACGTTGATGAGAAACGCAGCCAGGGAGAGGGCAAACATGAGTGTGAAGAAGAATGCGGAAAACGGAGCGGGGAATGTCGAGGGTGCCGGCGTCCAGGGGATGACCGTTTCGGTAAATATGCGGGTGGTGGTTTGAGTCCATGGCTGCTCGAAGAGGGAGAATCCGTAGGGGGTAAGCAGGCACGCAGCGGAGAGGAGGGCAACAAAGGCCGCGAGCCTCTTCACGAGTCCCGCACCATGCGCGCGAGATCGGATCAGCGCATCGACCAGGTAGACCAGCACGAGAAACGGGCCGAGGAAAAAGGACGGGTGCATATTCGCCCAGAGCACCTGGAGGGGAACGAGCGGCCAGAGCGCCATGACGCAGGACGTTCGCGCGTGCTCCAGAATGGCGAGGAACGAGACGACGAGAAGGAGCGAGATGAGGTACGGCTTGATGAGAAAGCCGTCATTGGCGATAAGGAGCGCGAAGGTAAGGACGGCGATGGTGATGCCCCGGCTCGCGTAGCCCCGGCAGCATCGGTAGAGGATGCCAAAGATGCCGAGAACAAGCACCAGGCGGAGGACGCACAGGCCGACCGCGCCGCACGCGGCGTAGACCAGCCAGAGCACTACCTGAGCCAGCCAGTGGATATCGATCCACGGCTGACCGGCGGCGGTGTAGGAGAAGAAGTCAGCCCGGGGCGCGCGGAGCGTCGAGCAGATATATTCTCCGGTCCTCAGATACAGCCAGACATCCATGTCGATGATCTGGAAGCACCCGAACGCAGCAACGGCGAGAAAAAAGAGCACCGTCGCGGTACCATTGATCAGGTTTCTCATACGGAAGGCAATTCTCACAAAAAGGGTGATGTGTCATCCCCTATTAGAAGCAAAAGAATGCAACCGCGGATTGCGCGGATTGGGCGGATTAAACCTAGGTCAATGTTCAAGGCAGAATACCGTAGGAATGGATTTATACTTCCCGCCTTATACTTTCGGATGTTTTTTAGAAAATCCGCGTAATCGGCCTAATCCGCGGTGAGAAAACGTATAACCAATGATGCATCACGCCTCGACAATGCCCCTCGCCTTCAGCTCGGCGGTCGCCTTTTCCACCAGGTCGATCGCCTCGGCTTTCTCGCTCCACTGGATAAGCTCTCTCATCCCCTCCCGGAAATCGACCCTCGCCTTGAATCCGAGCTCCTTTTTGATCTTGCCCGCGTCCGCGATGCAGTGGCGGACGTCCCCCTTCCGGAACTTCATGGTGATCTCGGGCCGGATCTTTTTGCCGCAGAGGTCGCTGATCGTCTCCGCGATCTCGAGAACCGTCGTGACCTTCCCCGAAGCCACATTGTACATCCGGTAGTCCGCCTCGGGCTTCGTCATCGCGAGCATATTCGCCTCAACGATGTCATGGACGGAGACGAAGTCCCGCGACTGGAGCCCGTCCTCGAAGATGACGGGCGGTTTTCCGTTCTTGATGCGGCTCATGAATATCGCCCCCACGCCGGTGTAGGGATTCGAAAGCGATTGCCGGGGCCCGTAGACGTTGAAGTAGCGCATCGCAACCGTGGGGATGCGGTAGGTGATGCCGATATTGAGGCACATCTCCTCCTGCACCATCTTCGTGATCGCGTAAATCGATGTCGACATGCGCTCATCCTCCTCGCGGATCGGCACCGGCGTAAGCACTACGCCGCACTTCGGGCAGCGGCACTCCCACTCACTCCTCCGGAACTGCTCCTCGGTGCGGAGGGGAGGGCGCACGCGGCCGCAGGAGCGGCAGTCGTATGTCCCTTCCCCATAGCTGCTCATCGAGGCCGCGACGACGAGCTTCTTGACCTTGTGCGGGTGATTGGCGAGGATATCGAGCAGGTTCGCGGTGCCTCCGATATTCACATCGGTGTAATGCTTCACCTGGTACTGCGATTGCCCCACCCCGACAGCGGCAGCATGGTGAGAGATCAAATCCATCCCTTCCATCGCGGCGCGGAGCGCATCGTAGTCGCGCACGTCGCCCTGGATAAACTCTGCGCGGGGATTGAGGTAGTCCGGCCTCTTCCCCTCACGGTGAACCTGCGGATCGAGGTTATCGAATATGCGGACGCGGTGTCCATCGCGTAGCAACCGGTCCACAATGAAACTCCCGATAAAACCAGCTCCCCCCGTAACAAGTATGTTCATTTTTTCCTCCTCAAATATTTATCCTGGATTATTCATCAGACGTATAAAGAGCAATTTTAAAAGCCCAACATATGTAACCGCGGATTGGGCGGATTACACAATGCGAATCCGCGCAATCAGCGTAATCCGCGGTTAAAACATTAAAAGTTGGAGGTTAGATCATGTTATACCTTACCCTTTAAATTTTATACTGTCTTTAAGCTCCATCTTTCTGATGCGGTACAGGGCATCCTCAATAAGCCGCCTATTGGAAGAGATGATATCGGCGATGAGCCCGATGAGCAGAACCTGGAATCCGGTGATCGTGAAGATGGCCGCGAAGATGAGCGACTGGATATGGCCCTGCCCTCCGGAGGTGAGATAGAAGAAGAGAAATCGTACGGCGAGGAGCACCCCCGCAAGGGACAGGACGCCCCCGATGAAGAGGAATATCTTGAACGCCTCGTACATTGTGTAGATGCGGATTATGGTGCTCAGGGACCGTTTGACGTACTCCCCCATGCTGGAGAAGAGGCGGGACTCCCTCGTCTCCTTGTTCGTGCGCACCTGGACATGCGCGATGGCGATGCCCTTCTTCCCCCCCTGGATGATGGATTCGAGGGTATAGGTAAATTGCGAAACGATGTTGATGCGGAGCGCAGCCTCCCGGTTGTAGGCGCGGAATCCGCTCGTGCAGTCGGGTATATCCGTCCCCGATATCTTCCGCACCGCCCAACTCCCCCATCTCTGGAGAAATTTCTTCACGGGAGGAATGTGCTCCAGAGTATCGATGGCCCGGTCCCCGATGACCATATCGGCCTCTCCGGAGAGGATCGGCTCGATGAGTTTGGGGATGTCCGCCCCGCAGTACTGGTTGTCGGCGTCGGTATTGACGATGATGTCGGCGCCTGCCTTGAGCGAGGTGTCAAGCGCCGCCATGAATGACTGGGCGAGGCCTTTGCGATTCCGGAAGCGTACGACATGCTGGACGCCTGCCTTTCGGGCCACTTCCGCCGTCCGGTCGGCGGAACCGTCGTCAACCACCACAAATTCGATCCCGTCAATACCGGGAATCTTCCGGGGGATATCGCGGAGCGTGGCTTCGAGATATGCCTCCTCGTTGTAGCAGGGGATCTGGATGACGAGTTTCATATGGATTTTCCTTTAGGAGGATGATAGTACCTGCCATCCCACGAATTGTCAATAACTACGCGGCACCGGAAAAAGCAAAATTCAAAATGCAGAAAATCAGCCCTAAGCAGTAAGCTTTAAGCATTATGCTTAAAGCTTATGGCTTACCGCTTACTGCTATCCAGAGATTCTGAGTTTTGAATTCTGCCTAAAGAGGGAACTCTGCGCGTCGGCGGCCATTCACTATTCCGAAAGGTCATCCCCCTCTCCCTTGGGAATAAACCAGATCGTCATCATGCCGGGGATGGTCAGGAAACAGACGAGGATGAAAAATTTGTAATAGCCGAGATATTCCTGCAGGTATCCGCTCGCCATGGCCGGGAGCGTGAGCCCCAGCGCCATCAGACCGGTGGAGATGGCATAGTGAGATGTTTTGTAAGGATGCTTCGCCCGATACATGAGAAAAACAGTGAATGCGGAAAAGCCCACCCCGTACCCGAACTGTTCGGCGGCCACCATCGCATAGACGTAGCCGAGCGCCGGCTTTGCCCATGCGAGGTACACATAGCAGAGGTCGGGCGCGTTGAGCGCGATCGCCATAGGCCAGAGGCACCTCCGGAGGCCACAGCGGGATATGAGCCACCCGCCGAGGATGCCGCCCGCGAGCAAACACGAAGTCCCCACCGTGCCATAGACGAACCCGACCGTCTCGGTGGAGAGGCCGAGCCCCCCCATTCGGGAGACATCGAGGAGGAACGGCTGGGCCATCTTCACGAGCAGCGCTTCCCCAAAACGGTACAGGAGGATGAACGCCACAATGGAGACGATGCCGGTCTGCGTAAAATAGCTCCTGAACGCGGGAAGAAACGTGGATACGGCTCCGCCCCCGGCGGGATTCCTGCCTCTGTCCGTGGAGGGATACGGAAGATAGAAGGCGTGGAAGATGGCCAGGCCGAAGAAGATGGCTGCCGCAATGCAGAGCACGACCGTCCACCCAGAGGAGGCGCCGCCGCTCCTCGCCTGGATCATCCCGGCGATCACGACCAGTACTCCCGAGGTGAAAATCATCGCAAGCCGGTAGCAGGTGCTGCGGACACCGGTGTAGAACGCCTGCTCCTCCGGCGAGAGGCTCAACATATAGAATCCGTCGGTGGCAATATCGTGCGTGGCCGAGGCAAACGCGACGGCGCCGAGCAGTATCAGCGACACGGCAAAGAAATATCCGGTGCTCACGGCGAACGCGAGGAAAATAAACGCCGAGGCGATGGCGAGCTGCATGGCGATGATCCATCTCCTCTTGGTCGAGTAGCCGTCCACCAGCGGCGCCCAGAACATCTTGATGATCCAGGGGATCGAGAGGGCGCTCGTGAGTCCGATCATCCGGTTCGGAATCCCCATTGTCTTGTAGATGATCACCGAGACGGTGTTGACCACCATGTAGGGAACGCCCTCCGCGAAATATGTGGTGGGGACATAGATCCAGGGGAAACGTTTCATCCCCTGAAATGTCCGCTGTGTGGGAGTGGTGCCTTGATCGCTGCGCATATCGGTTCCCGGAAATTTAATGAATCAAAAAATAAAATCACAACCGCCGTGGCGCTCATTGTAGCAGAGTGACTTCTTGCTTTGGAAGAAGATCCGGTAACAGCCGGTAACAGAACGTGATTACGGGTATCCGGAGGGAGACCCTTCTGCATATCCTCTCCACTTGGAAGAGAGGGAGGGGTAACTACTTCTAGTTCGCCTTGACGGTCAGCGTCCCCTGCCATAGACAGCCGGGGATTACATTACGAACGGTCGGCTTCCATCCGGGGGGGACAAACCCTATAATAAAGGTATACGTTCCTTTCGCACCGGGCAGGATAAGGGGATTGATGTAGAGCGTTTTTCTGACAGCGTCGTGAAGGAGCGCCTTTTTCGCCAGGGCCTTCATGCCCTTCTGTAGCAGATATGGATTCTTGAGATAAAAAGAGTAGAGGTACACTCCCTTCGAATCCATTATTCCACCGTAGGCGTCAAATCTGGTGCTCAGTGGCTGCGCGATCAGATTAAATGTGAGTGAATCTCCAACCGTCACCGTGCTGCTGCTCAAAATACCATACATGTAGGGAGTGGCTGTAGGAGCGGGCGTCCCTGTGGGGGTATCTGTCGGAATGGGTGTACGTGTGGGCGTCTCCGTGGGTGTGCAAGTGGGAGTTTGAGTCGGCGTACTTGTCAGCGTGGGGGTGGTCGTGGGTGTGAGAGTGGGTGTTCGAGTTGGTGTATTTGTCGGAGTTGGCGTGCGTGTGGGAGTGAGAGTGGGAGTCTGAGTCGGCGTATTGGTCGGCGTTGTTGTGGGCGTCCGCGTAGGCGTCTGTGTCGGGGTTTCTGCAGGCGTTTCTGTCACTGTAGGTGTCATGATCGGGGTAACGGCCGACAGGGCATAAAAAACAAAATCTCTCGAGCCCGCATAGATGACCCTCGCAGAATCCAGGGATACCGAGGAATCTACACCGCCATCGGTTTGATAGCTCCACAACAAATGCCCAAACGATGTCAGTGAATAAACTCTGCTATCATTCGAGCCAACATACACATTTCCCTCAGAAGATACGCATGGCGAGGAACTGACATCAAGGGAAGTGCTAAAACTCCACTCTAAGCCACAATCAGATGATAACGCATATACGTTATTATCCCCTGATCCGAAATAAATTCTCGTAGAGGAAATTACGGCAGGCGATGAAACTATCCCACCCGCCGACTGGTAACTCCATTTCAATGTCCCATCGGAATTGACCGCATAGAGAGTGTTATTCAAAGAACCGATATAACAGCTGCTGTTCTCATCCAGGGCGCCCGAACCGGTGGGAATGGTCAAAGTCATTCCCCATACATCATGGATACCGTAACTCCAGGTCATGGCTCCGATTGAAGTCACGCAATACAGATTAGCGGGTGCAGAATTCATAAGATCCGCCAGTTCGTCAGCGATGTATATCTTATCATCCGAATCAATGGCCGGGCTCGCGCTGGTGGCGCCATGGAACCCATAACTCCAGATGAAAGAACCGGCGGAACTTAATGTGTAGAGATTACTGTCTCTCGGGGCAACACAGATCCTCCCCTTTGAATCGATATTGAAAGAGCCTTCTACGACCTGTGCGGCGCGATAACTCCACGAAAGAATCCCCGCCGATGAAAGAGCATATACATTGTTATCCCATGACCCCATGACTATTCTAGCCTCTGAATCTATCAGAGGAGAAACCCAGATCGACCCTTCCGTCTCATAACTCCATCCGAGAGAGCCGCTCGAGTTGATTGTGTAGAATCTATTATCATAGGATCCGAAATATATTTCGCCCATGGACCCGACGGCGGGTGACGAGTAGATCGGATAACCTGTTCTATAGCTCCACCTCAAACCGGCATGCAACGAGCCGCCGTACTGGCTCACGCCCCTATAGTGCGGATCGTGGCGGAACATAGGCCAGGGGGTGTCGGCAGGTTGTGCGTGAAGGTGAATGGGAAGGGATATTCCCATGCATGCAGCAAAAAAAACAAAGACACCACTCGATATTTTCACAGACTTCTTTCGCTATTTTCAAGTCTTACGGATCGTCTCATGTCCGCATTCCAAGATGTTGTATGCGGGGCCCCATACACCCATGCGTGGTGCTCCTGGCTTCGGAATAAAATTGCGGCTTTTCTTAGGGAAAAAACTCGATATAAAATCATATTTATCATCTCCTCATTTATACTATAGCATTTATTCAAAGTGTTTGCATTTCTCAATGTAATGGCTTATGTTAGAGATTGTGCGGTACGTTGTCCGTCGCTGAATAGATCATGTTGCGACTGCTCTGCGAAAAGAATGGGAAAGTCCGCACTTTTTAGCCCAATGCCATGTACGAGTATCCGATGCGATGAAGGAACACACAATTTCTATCATAATCCCCACAAAGAATGCGGGTCGATTTCTGGACGAACAGCTTCGGGCTATATTTACACAGGAAGGCGTTCCCACGCCGGAGATTGTCATCATCGACTCAGGCTCCACCGACGGGACAAAGAAGATTGCCGCGCGGTACCCGGTGAAACTCGTCTCCATTCCTCCCGAGCAGTTTAACCACGGCGGGACAAGAAATCTCGGGGCGCGGGAGAGCAGGGGCGACTTCATCGTTTTCCTCACGCAGGATGCGACTCCGGCTGACGAATTCTGGCTTGCACACCTGACTGCGCCGCTCCGCGAAAATCCGGGGGTGGCGGGAACCTTCAGCCGCCACATCCCCCGCTCCGGCTGCGCCATGCCTCTCGCGAGGCAGATCGAAGAGGAATGGGCACAGTGCGGCGGAAAACAGAGAGTCGTCAAAATAGTGAGCTCCCGGGAGGAGCTCGAGTCGAATAAACCGCACTACGTCTACTTCGCCAACACGAGCTCATGCATACGGCGCTCCGTGTGGGAAAAATTGCCCTTCCGGGATGTCGAGTTCGGCGAGGATGTGGACTGGGCGGAACGGATCCTGCTCGCGGGGCACACGATCGTCTACGAGCCGTCCTCGGCCGTCTACCATAGCCATGACTACAGTTTGAAGGAGCAGGTCCGCCAGCACTACGACTATGGCCGCATGGTGAGGAGCGCCGCCCTCGCCAAGAAGATCAGTATCGCGCGGACTCTCACAGCGTTTTTTCAATCGCTCCGGCGGGATGCCGCGTACATGAGGAAGAAAAAATTGCCCGCCTGCGAGGTTGCGTACAGCATCCCATTCCATGCCGCCTGCGGACTGGGGCGCTGGCTCGGCGAACATTCGAGCAGACTCCCAAACGGGTTACGCAGATACTTATCACGACAGAGAACATTGCAGGACAGGTGATTCTCGTGAAGATTCTGATCGTCGTTCATGGCTATCCCCCCACCGCGGTCGCGGGAACGGAGATTTGCGCCCAACGACTTTGTGTGGCACTGAAGGCGAAGGGACACGAGATTTTCGTGATTGCGCGCGAGGAGCTCCCCGGCTACCCCGAATACAAACTGATCAAGGGCGAGCATGAGGGCATCCCCGTGCTGCGGATCGTGAATAACTTCACTCGCCTCCAGGAGCGATACCTCTACGACTATCACCCTCGCATTGAAGAGATCTTCAAAGATATATTGCTGGGATTTGCTCCGGATCTCGTTCACATTCAGCACCTTGCGGGCGCCTCATGGCGAATTCCGGCACTCGTGAAGGAGCGCGGCATCCCGCTTGCAGTCTCGCTCCATGACTACTGGTACGCATGCGAACGCGTCCAGCTCCTCAGGCCTGACGGAAGAATCTGCCAGGGCCCGCAGGGCGGCAGGAGCTGCGCCCGCTACTGTGCGCACCGTTCCCTCTCCCTCTCTGCGTCCGCCGTCTTTGAACGGGCAAGATTCGCCGCCGGCATGTTCGGGACATTCCCCGGCGAAAGGCTCCTCCCCCGCGCCCTCCCGAGCCTCCAGCAGCTCGTATTGCCCGGGAGGAACAGGAAACTGAAACAGACCTATGGAGCGCGCTGCGACCGCCTGCTCGGCGGGCTCGGCATAGCCGATGTTCTCATCTCCCCATCGGAGAAGGCGCGCGAGATCTACATTTCCCTGGGTGTGCCGGGAGATAAGATCGTCGTCATCCCCCACGGCGCCCCGCCTTTTCCCGAGGTGGCAGGCGCCTCGAAATTGAACCCTTACGACGGCACAAGGCCCCTCGTCATCGGTTACGCGGGAACGATCATGCCGCACAAGGGGGTCGTCACTCTCCTCAGGGCTCTCCGGAAATTCCCTCCCGAGAGAGCGACACTCAGGATGTACGGACGCCCGTTCCCCGCGCGGTTCGCCCGCTATATGGAGAAGTTGATCCGGCGGTTCCCCGAAGGCCAGGTGGAGATGCAGGGCACCTATCGGCCGGGAGAACTGCCGGGGATCCTTGCGGGCGTTGACCTCCTTGTGATTCCGTCACTCTGGCACGAAACCTTCAACCTCGTCCTCTGGGAGGCGTGGGCGGCCCGTCTGCCCGTCATCGCCTCCCACGTGGGCGCGCTCTCGGACTTTATACGGGAGGGAGTTGACGGCCTGACATTTTCTCCTGGAGACTGGAGGGATCTGCACGAACGGATCGCACGCATCCTTGATAATCCTGAGCTGCTGCAGGAACTCCGCGCGCAACTCCCGCGATCCTGCATGAGCATAGAGGAAAATGCCGCGCGATACGAGGAAGTCTATTCCCGGCTGCTCTCTTAGTTTGTAGTATTGTAACCGCTCAGGAGTCGGAATTCAGGAGTCAGGAGCCAGGAGTTGGAATGAGGACGCCGGCGGCGACATTTAAGGACGTGGGATACGGCGATGTTTCCGAGTTAATTCAGTTACTCGAAGAGGTCAGCAAGCTACTGGAAGTTTATTCGCGATACATTCTGGATTCTGGCTCCTGGCTTCTGACTACCTGAGTAGTTACTAAGAATCCGCGGAATCCGCGGTTAAGACGTAAAAGTCGATAAAGAGATGATCTTCGCGAGGAGGGCTGTTCCGTGGCACACGAATCGCAGGAGATGAGACCTTCCGTGGCGGCGATTGTGCTCAACTACCGCCGCCCGCAGGATACCATCGAGTGCGTCCGGTCGCTGCAGGGATCGGAAGAAATCGGGCTCGCCGTGATAATCGTGGACAACGGCTCCGGGGACGATTCCGCCGAAAGGATCGCCGCAGCGTTCCCCGCGCTCACATTGCTCCGCGCCCCCTCCAATCTCGGCTACGCCGGCGGAAACAATATCGGCATCAGGGAGGCGCTGCGTGGGGGGGCCGAATACCTTTTCATCGTCAACAACGATTGCACGGTCGCGCCGGACGCTGTCGCAAAAATGTTCGATGCCGCCCGATCCAGTGGCGCGGGGATCGTGAGCCCCGCCGTATACGAATACTCGCGGCCCGATATACTGCAGTACGCCGGCTATCGGAACCTGCACCTCCTCGCCCAGGGGATACCGATCGGCGAGGGAGAGATCGACAGGGGCCAGTACGCCCAGGGCAAAGAGATGAACGCCGCTCCCGGATGCGCGATGATGATCGGGAGATCGGTTTTCGAAAAGGTCGGGCTGTTCGACGAGCGTTTCTTCTGCTATTCCGAGGAGCTCGATCTCTGCCGCCGCGCCACTGAGGCGGGGTACCGGATCCTCTTCGACCCCGCGGCGCATGTCTGGCACAAGAAGGCGGCGACCCTTGATGAACGAAGCCCCGAGTACCTTTACTACCTCACGCGCGGGAGGCTCATCTACGCCCGAAAACACCTTGGATGGTACGGGTTTCTATTTGTCTTCCTCCCCTATTTCCTGACGGTCAAACTCCTGAAGGGGATAATCGTCTCGCTATTTTCGGGGCGCCCCAGAAATGCAGCGGCGCTCCTGCGCGCCGTGGGGTGGAATCTGAGGAACAGCCTGTAGCAGCTAGTATCTCGCATCTCGTATCTCGCAGCTGGTGCGGATAACATCGAGGTCTCATTTGTGTCATGAAGATTCTCGTGGTAACCAAGCGGTACACATCAGCGAAGGACATTTCACGTGAAGATGTCGGGCGCCCCTATTGCCTCTTCGCGGCGCTCGCCGACATCGGCCACGACGTGACCTTCCTCCTGGCTGACTACAAGAAGAGGGAGTTCCAGGACGGGGAAAGGGGCAAGATCACATTCAAGATCCGTCCCCTCAGCCCCCGGCGTTTTTTCTCATTCCAGGGGATCATCGAGAAGGAGCTCTCCGGAGGCGATTTCGATCTTCTCATCGCGGAGGGAGACCCGCTCTTTGCGCTCCTTGCCGGTGGGCCCTGCAGAAGGACAGGAACTCCTTTCGTGTACGACCTGATGGACAACTATGAGACCTACGATATTTATCGTATCCCTTTATTCCGTCTTCTCGACAGGGCTCAGGTGCGGAAGGCGGATCTCGTGGTGTGCGTCACCGAGGCGCTGCGAGAGAAGATCCGTCCCTGGAGGAGCGCAGGGGTGTGCGTGGTAGGCAACGGTGTCGACACCGGCCAGTTTCAACCGATGGATAAACTCGCGTGCCGCAGGAAACTCTCTCTGCCGGAATCGACCCCGCTCATCGGCTACTTCGGCTATATCGTCGACTATAAGGGGATCCACACGCTTCTCGCGGCGCATGATTTGCTCCGCCGTGAAAAATTCCGCGCGGCGCTCCTGCTCGCGGGGGATAGGCATCCGTCAGTGCTTCTTCCGGGGGAGGATGTTATCTACCGGGGGATCGTGCCACAGGATGAAATTCCGGGGTACATCAACGCCTGTGACGCGGTCGTAGTCCCTAGCCCCTCGAACGACTATACCGAGTATTGCTTCCCTCTCAAGCTCCTTGAGGGGATTGCATGTGGAGTACCTGTGGTATCCACGGCGCTCGGGCCGGTGCGCGAACTGCTCGGAGATGATTACCCATGGCTTGTGAAGCCGGGAGATCCTCATGACCTCGCGATGAAAATACGGTCCGCCTGCCAGTCGGGTAGCGCGGCAGCTCTCTGGGAGCTGGCCCTCCGTCATCGCTGGCTAAATATGGCGGATGCGCTCGGAAAGGCGCTTGCCGGACTCCGCCGCGTAAGGTGATTCCGTGATGGAAATACGAAGATACCCGTTCCGCCCGAGTGAGAACCGAAAGCGCACTATCGCAGCCTGCGCGCTCACGATCGGCATCGTACTCCTCTGCATCTACTCAGGAATGTATCATCCGGGCGTAATGCTCGACGACTGCATTGGAGATCCATCGCGCTATGACGGCGTGGTGGTATTCAGTCCCCACGAGGCAACCGTAGGCAAAATCACCGAGGGGGGGTTCCTGTTGCGGTGGCAGGGGCAAGAAATTCAGGTGCGCGGCAACGCGCCCGGTCTCGCGGCCGGAGAATACATAGGAGTGCGGGGGGTCTTCCATCGAGAGGGCTACGTCGAAGCCCTCTCGATCCACGTCGGACGCTATCGCCGTACAAAAATGCTCGTCTCTGTGCTCGGTGCGGCGATTGTGCTTTCCCTCCTCTGGAAAAACCTCAGATGGAGTTCGGCTCAGAGTGGGTTTCAAGAAATCAGGCACCCAAAATAATAGCCTTTCCTCACCACCAAGCGCGCCAGATTGTTACAGCCTATTCGTCATCGAGAATGACGGGCCAACCGATCGGCATGGGAAGGCCTGAAGGCCGCGAGTGTCGTGTCCCGTAAATAGTTTTACAAAGTCGTGTCATTGCGAGGAGCGAAGCGACGAAGCAATCTATTGGATGACAATGAGTTGGGATTGCTTCGCTTTCGCTCGCAATGACAAAGACCTATGCGCTATTTCTGAGACGGCACACTAGTTCGTGGTGTGCCCCATCGTAACCAACCCCTATCACTGCGAGTACGGGGTCGGTCTTGGGGGGGAATATTTTAAGTTAACCACGAATTATACGAATTGAACGAATATAATCTGTCTATTGTTTCTTTGTCAGATCACGAAGTTTCCCTGACTACTAACTACTGGCTACTCGCTACTGATTTATGTGGTTTACCCCCCCATAATTGTCCCATTACCACAGCTGCCATTTTTTCCTAGACAGACTCCCCTCTGTTCCTGTATACTTCACCTTCGACAATAGCTTTGCTCGACAATAGCATTGTCTGAGAGCGAAAAGCTCACTAAGCCAAGAAAGGAGGCTGAGAACGTGAGAAGTTGCATTATTCTTGCACTCGTGGTGATGGGACTCTGCTTCTGCGGACTGCTCATAGCTCAAGACCAGCCGTCTGGAGCCCCTGCTGCAACATCAGACGTGGTAACAACGGAAGAGGGTGGCGGTTCAGGCGCTACCACTGCTACCGCGGTAGGAACTGTGAAGCCGGGATCGGATACAACAGCGCCGTCATCCGGTGTTGTCCCATCCGAAGAGAAAGCTCCGAAGAAGGAAGGGGCTATGAAGGCGCCGGTAAAACCGGTAACTGAATAGCTACGACGCTTCTTTTATAAAAAAAGCGGCCACTTACCGTGGCCGTTTTTTTTGTCTATTTTTCCGCCCCTATCCGACTACCTTCCCTGAGAGCAGCGCGAACCGCTTTCCCCCGAGGTGGTGGAGTGTCCTCGCCGCCGGCATGCGCGGAAGCCAGTGCGTACTGAAGAGCCCCCTCTCCGCGGACGCAGCGACGACGCGCGCGAGGAAGATATCGTATTTCCGCGAGAGACGCTCCTCACCCTTGATCACCTTGCACTCGAGGTGACCAATGCACTCCCGAATGAGAGGGGCCCCCACCTTCCTGGCCTTCTCCGGCGTGAGGCCGAACCTGGCGAACTTGTCCACGCGTTCTCCGGAAACACTTCCACAGGCGACAACCTTCTGCCTGAGCGTATGGTTGGGGACATTGATAACGAACTCTCCCGTTGACTGAATGCACCGGGCTGTGTAATTCTCGCGGGAGATCACCACAAGAACAAGATTCAGATCGACAGGTGTCACCCACGCCGCGGCGCACACATTCGGCCTTCCTCGGTAGAGCGTAGAAACGAGCACCACCGGCCCATGGTTGATCAAACGGTAGGAAACATCAAGCGGGACATTTTTTTTCATGCGAACCTCCTGGGAGTCTGGGTAGAGTGGGTGAGTTACTGTGCGCCAAACTTCTTTCTATCTCTTGCTTATCACTAATCACTGTAGTTCCGGCGGAAATGAAGAGTAAACGCTATCTCATTATTCAGATTGTCAGCTTGTGCTTTTTCCCCGCTTTCACTAATCACTTATCACTAATCACTGTAGTTCTGGCGGAGAGGGTGGGATTCGAACCCACGGTACCCTTTAGAGGTACACACGCTCTCCAGGCGTGCCGATTAAACCGCTCTCGCACCTCTCCGTACACGACAGTGATTAGTGATTAGTGATAAGTGATTAGCAAAAAACAACAAATAATCAATAAAGAGCAATAAGCAGTAATTATTAAGAAAAAACAGCGAATAATAAATGATTAATGATAAGTCAAAAGAAATAAGCTCTAAGCAATAAATGATAATTAACAAGCAACAAGCAATAAGTGATAAGAAATAAGGGAATTAAGATCAGTGCATCACGTCCCGGATTTCAGGCTGTCGTTCACTCTCCTTTTTTTAAAAAATGACAGGAGCAGTTCCCTGCACTGATCTTCTTCCACACCCGCCTCAACCTCTACCTTATGATTCAGGCAGCCATCACTGAGAATGTTCATCTTCGTGCCTGCGGCACCCGCCTTCTCGTCCCTGGCGCCGAATACCACCCGCTTCACCCTCGAGAGCACGATCGCTCCTGCGCACATCGGGCAGGGTTCCTTGGTAACGTAAAGATCGGTTCCCTCCAGCCGCCAATCGCCGAGAGCCGCAGAGGCCTGCGTGAGGGCAATCATCTCGGCGTGCGCGGTCGCGTCCTTAAGTTGTTCCACCTGATTGTGCGCTCTTCCGATGATGCGCCCCTCATGCACAATCACCGCACCGACCGGCACCTCTCCGTTCTCAAACGCCTTTTCGGCTTCCTTGATCGCCTCACGCATGTAGTCGGCAATTTTCCGGCGGGAGGGTTCCATTTTCAGAGGGATGACATCCGTTTCGACAGCTGGCCATTTCGTTTGCGGCTTCTTCATGCCTTCAGTTTCAAACCTCAGGCGTCACTCTGTATTTGCTTATCCCTAATCACTGTAGTTCTGGCAAAAATAGAGAGTGAACGCCAACTCACTTTTCAGATTGCCAGCTTGTGCTCTTTTTTCTTTTTCCCTAATCACTTATCACTAATCACTGTAGTATTGGCGCGCCCGGAGGGAGTTGAACCCCCAGCCTTTTGGTCCGTAGCCAAACGCTCTATCCAATTGAGCTACGGGCGCGCTAATCCCTGATCTCCGCCTTGATCCCGCCCATGATGCCGGCGAAGACATTATACACGAGTGCCAGCGCCATTCCCAGCACTCCCGTGACCAGCCCCGCAATGAGGGCGTACGCGAGCGACTTGGGGATGGGCGTGAGCGGGTCTATCCGCTCGCGCAGCGCCTGTAGGAGCCGCGTGGGGTAATGCGGCAGCAGGTTGAGATTCGCGGCGAGCAGGTAGACCAGCCCGACGATGAACACCGCGCTGAAGAACAGCGCGAAGACGGAGGCGGGCTGGATCGTCTTGATTTCAGATCTGTTCATGGTGCCCTCTTTTGATCATGCGACCTCTCTCATCATGCCCTGAAATGCTGGCGGAGAGGGTGGGATTTGAACCCACGAGACCGTTAAGGTCTACACGATTTCGAGTCGTGCGCGATA
>JAPLCW010000092.1 GCA_026392015.1 Candidatus Auribacterota bacterium
TTATTTTTACTTTCACGGAAGCACGCCGATAGAAATAACCGGCCCAGACGTACTTTCAACTGACACGTGGCATCATATAGCAGTTACGTGGGACAGTACTAATGCATACATGTATGTGAATGGGGTGCAAAAGGGGACAGATGCCCATACTTTTAGTCTTCTTGTTGGTCCAGGCACTACGTATATTGGGAAACAAATCAGTGGAAACTATTTCAACGGAAAGATTGATGAACTCGGAGTCTGGAATAGGAGTTTAAGTTCGACTGAGATAACCCAGCTTTACAGTAGCGGGAGCGGACTCGCGATTTATGCATCCCCGGAGCCGACCGCCACTGTGTGGGGGGAAGAGGTGCCTCCGACCCCGACTGCCACCGGGACGCCCACACATACACCGACGATCACACCCACGCCCCCACCCACTCCGACAAAGGGGTTGAATTCTCCAGGAGCTCCTTCAGCGGGGAGCGGGATGTACACGTTCTCGGAGATCTATGACTATCTGAACTCGGGGACGGTGGCCCCTGCACTGAGCCCGTTCAGGGGACCGAGCGCGGGTCCCAGCTCGACAATGAAAACCACAAAGCAGATCTACGACGACATCAAGGCGAAGTTCGATGAATGCGAAGCGACAGCCGCCGATGTCGAACAAGGGAAGACGTTTTTCTGCACTAAGCCGGAAAGCTGGGGGGTGCGGACTGGAACACGGTGAGTAAGCTTTTTAACAGGGTGCAGGCCACGGTGTCTTGTTGATGTGAAATTGAGTTTTTTTAGAGCGAAAAAAGCAATGCATTGGCTTCAAACGAATTATAGTGGTAATGCCCAATTAATTATTTTCGTGATCCGGATGGAATCCAGATGGATTTGTTTGGATATCCATACTTGAACCGCGGTGGCGCAGAAGTCGCGAAGATGGGGTAAAAAAGGATACAAAGCGCAAGTTGCTGTCGACCGACAATAATTTCGAAAAGGAGGAATGCATAATGAAACTATTCGCCGCGGTAGTGCTGGGTCTTAACCTCACCGCCGGGATGGCCGTTGCCGGGAGCATTGACTCTTCGGGGCCTCCCTCGTCGGGGAGTGGGATGTATTCGCTCTCACAGATCTATGACTACCTGAACTCGGGGACAGAGGCAACGCCTATCGCCGGCTTCCAGGGACCAGGCTTGGCCCCCGGGTCGACAATGAGGACCACGAAGCAGATTTATGACGACCTCAAAGCGAAGTATGACCTATGTCCCGCCGCGGCTGTGGATGTGAAATCGGGAGTGAGGTTCTTCTCCACGGTGCCGGGTAGCTGGGGAATTCGGACAGGGACAGCGCAATTGATACCGACACCGACACCAACGGTAACAGCAACACCAACGGCAACACCGCTCGCGGGGGGCGAATGGGCCCTGGTTCCGGCCAACCCTACGATAGGAACAACAACTGACTTCTACGTTATGAAGTATGAGGCTAAGTGTAGCGGGGCCGCTGATGGAAATTGCGGCAATCCCGGATCGTATATCCCCATATCCCAGACTGCGAACAAACCCTGGCATACAATATCCCAGACGAGCGCTATTGATAGGTGTCAGGCATTAGGAACTGGCTATCACCTCTGCACGGTAAAAGAGGTCCAGACTATTAACCGTAACATCGAGGCTCAAACTGCAAACTGGGCGAATGGTAGTATTGGCAGTACTGTAGCGGCTGGCGGCGGTTTAAAGAGGGGTAATGTTGGTCTTACTGATAGCGCAAGTTATGATGGTCCGGATCCTGATTATGAAGGTGCAGGTACTGGTTCTGACCGAAGTTCTACCTCCAAAGCAAAACTGGTCCTCTCCAACGGACAGGAGATCTGGGATTGGAGCGGAAACATCGGTGAATATATATATGGGGAAGGAACAGGTGGAACTATCGGAACAACCGGCTACGTTACCTGGGAGACAGGCGCTTGGTACGAATGGAGTACCAGCAGCTTAAACGAAGAACGACCCATCCTGGGGCCGTCGAATAGCGATTGGGGAACGGCTCAAGGAATGGGTGAGTACTATGGCGGAGTATCCTCAAATGCATTTATCAGGGGCGGCCCCTCGGGCTATGGGGCGTTCGCCGGTTGCTTCGGTCTGTACTTGAACCGCGGCCCGTCGGCTGCGGACACGAGTCTCGGGTTTCGCTGCTGCAAGTAATTGCGGGGACACAGTACTTATTTAGCTGCAGGAAGGAATGATACGTGTGCCGTCCCCGGAATCAGGCTAGACAATCCCGCCCGCGCGCATGGATGCTATCTCGTCGCCCGAAAATCCAAGCTCCTTGAGTACCTCGTCCGTGTGCTCGCCGAGGCGTGGCGGAGGGGAGACGATCTCTCCCGGCGTTTCCGAGAGCTTCACCGGTATCCCCGCCTGCGGGAGAGCCCCGAGTACGGGATGATCTATCGTGCGGACCATCTCCCGGGCAATCACCTGCGGGTGATGGAGCGCTTCCTCAACCGAGAGGATGGAGCCTGCCGGGATCCCATTCTCTTCCAGGAGTCGAATCCATTGCGCACTCTCTTTCTGCTCAATCACCCTCTGTATGACCGGGAAGAGCTTGTCCCTGTTCTGCACGCGCTTCGGATTTGTCGCAAAGTCGGGGTGATCGCGGAGTTCTTCAAGCCCCAGGAGGGAACAGAACTTCTGCCAGAGCTTGTCATTCCCGACTGCGATGGTGATGTAGCGGTCCGATGACTTGAACGTTTCGTAGGGGCATATCGTGGGGTGTTGATTCCCCTTGCGCATCGGCGAGACGCCGGTCATGAAGTAGATCCCCGCCTGGAAGGAGAGGAGCGCGATCTGACAGTCGAGCATGCTGATGTCGATCAGTTGACCGTGCCCGGTCTTCTCGCGCACATAGAGGGCAAGGAAAATGCCCTGGACTGCGTGGAGCCCCGCGACGAGGTCGGCCTGGGACACGCCGACCTTGTAGGGAGGGCCCGAGGGATCGCCGGTGATGCTCATGATCCCGCCGAGTCCCTGGATGGCGAGGTCGTAGCCCGCCTTCCCGCTCCAGGGCCCTGTCTGGCCGAAGCCGGAGACCGACGCGTAGATGATGCGAGGATTAATCTTCGCTGCGGAGGCGTAATCGAATCCGAGCTTCTTCAATGTTCCCGGCTTGAAATTTTCCACCAGGATATCGGACCTCGCGATGAGGCGCCGTACGGCCTCTTTCCCCTGCTCGGATTTCATGTCCAGCGTGATACTCTTCTTGTTCCTGTTGACGCTGAGGAAATAGGCGCTCTCACCCTTCGCGAACGGGGGCCCGAACGCGCGGGTATCGTCCCCTTTCCCGGGTTGTTCGATCTTGATCACCTCGGCCCCCATATCGCCGAGGATCATCGTGCAGAACGGCCCCGCGAGCACGCGGGTGAAATCCAAAACCTTAATCCCTTCCAGTGGTTTCATAATTATGACCTATGTCTTGAGGTTGAGGGTGATCTTTATAAAAGAAATAGTAGCTAGTAGTTAGGTAGTAGGGAGAATGCTCTATTCCCGGGAGATTATCCTTAGCACCCGGCTACTAATATCCAGCTACCGCTATTCAGTTTCACGTTCCCTAATCCCTACCTACTAGTCCCTAACTACTAATGTAATCTGCGTTCATCTGCGCAAATCTGCGTCCAGATATTCAGTGTATTCAGTGCTTATGCCCCTTTTACTACGGGCGCCTAGTGAATGATCCAGGTTAAACCTTTTCTTGCCTCCCTTTGCGATGGGGGAGGAGAATGTGCCTGGCCCCACTCATAGAAAAAAGAGGATTGATGAAATCAGCCCCGAGATTAAAGCCGCATGTTCTCTCTCGGCCGCGTCCGCACCGCGGCGAGCGCGCTGATTATAAACACAATTCCGAAGAGAACGGTGAGCGTGGGATACAATCTCTCCATTGCGCCGCGGCCGCTGTAGGGAAGCCGGTAGCGTATCGTCCGCTTCTCGGGATCCCAGCTCAACCCTGTCGAGCCGGGCGGCGTCTTTACGTATGCCTTCCCCTGGATCTTGTAACCGGCGCCGAGGTCGAACGCGCAGGTGAATGCCATGGTGTCGCCGGAGAGACTCACAAAGTCGTATCCGGGAGCCATCTGCGCATCCCAGTGATTACCCATGTTCTTGATGGGGCCGGAGATAATGGATTTTATCTGATAGCTGTTCTGTGCATCGTCGCTGGTGACCTTGGTGTCGCGGCAGATCCCTTCTCCCATGAACCTCACATCGCGCACGAGCCGGTACGGATTGACGTTCTGGCCTTTGATCCGGTTGTATTCGTTGACGTTATAGGTCATCGTCGCGGCGTAGTCGAGATCGCCGTTTGGCCGTATGGCGATATCCTCCCTCGTGTTGATTGTCTGGATCTGACTTGTATCGACAGCGCCGGCGACCGGACAGAAGCACGCAGTCACCAACAGGGCAAAGAGAATATAAGAAGCTTTTTTCATGGAGTACCTCCTCGATAGCTCGCGATGATGGAGTTAAGAATCGATTCAAAAGCTGTGTAGGCGCCCGCATCCGCGCGTGTGGTGAGGACGATGATCTTCCCATTCTGAATTGAGACGATGAAACTGCCGCGGCTTGGCTTGCCCTGGTAATTGAACGTCACATCGGTGCGGATCGCGGTGTTCCCTCCCAGGCTCGTCCCTACGCAACGCAGCGTGTTGAGGCTTTGGAGGTTCTTCGCGAAGTTTGAGTACACCTGTTGGGTGACGTAGGGGAGTTCATTGGGCTGGTAGAAACGGTCGGCGAATAAGGTCACATCAACCCCCGCCCTGCCGGCGGGATCTTGAGCCCCGATCATCGAACCGTCAGCGGAGGTTGCCGCTTGCCAGTTGTCAGGAACCATGAGGGTGAAAATTCCCTGGGGATGTGAGAGCCGCGCCATCCCTCTTCCGCCAGTGGACGCCGGTGCGGCTTCTTCCTGGGTGCCTGGGGCAGATCGCTCCGCCCGCTTCTCGCTCTTCTCCTCTTGCTGATCGAACGGGTTCCGGATCCCCCATGCCTTAAGGACATCCGCGGGGAGCTCGGGGAGCTGCGGCTCGGTGATCCCCGCCTCGCGGATCTTCTGGATATCAACGATGGTAAATTCGCCGGGTTTCAGGGACGCGAGTTCCTGCGTCCCGCGTTTCAGGGCATCCTCGAAGGTTGCCGCGGACCCCGGGCCCCGGAGCGCGGTAGCCTCTACCCCCACAAGATTTCCGCTCGGGAGCCGGAAGGCGGGGAAGCAGTGGCCGGGGATGTTCACGAGAAGGCTCTCGATCCCCGCGGATTGCAGGAGCGCGGCGTAAGTAATCGCGAGGTCGATGCAGGTACCCGACTTGTTTTTGAGCACATCGCGCGGGTACTTCACATGCTGGATCATGGAAAATCCGCTGGTCTCCGCCGAGGGGGTCTGATAGGAGATGCCGTTGTACGCCAGGAGCTTCCAGGCGGCATCCATGAGCTTGAGGGCGTGCTCGTCACTCGCCGCAGCCGCCGCGCCGCCTGCCACCTGCTGGGCGATCCCGACGAACTGCTCCACCACCGGGTCATCCTTGGTGACCCACGCGGCGAGCAGCGGATCATTCATATGGAAATCCGCGAAGTTCTCCACGATATCCCTTGCGTAGTCGAGATCGGTGAAGAGGAACTCGTTGCGCCCGCGGAACTCAATGCGGGCGTCTTTCTCGATTGTTTGTTCCCTCCCCGCGTTGTCGATGTACGTGACCTTCACGAGAAGCTTCGTGGGGGTCGCGCTTGTGAGCTGGGTGCACTCGTCGGAGATGATCGGATAGAAGCAGTTCACCACCGTCTGGCCGGGGATGACAAGGGGAGAGACGGGGGAGTTCGACCAGTCGCAGTACTTCACGATCTTGTAGGCGATCTTCATGTTCTTCACCGGCTCGGTGCCGGTGTTCCGTACGATGGAGCGGCCCACCCACTGGTTCTGGAACTGCGGTTTGCCGTACACCTTGTACACCGCGGACATGATCACGCCCTTCGTCTGGAGTTCGACATCGAGCGAGGTCTCCGGCGGGCGGGCCGAAATCCAGCGGTTGGCGCATACACCCATGAGCGCGAGCGAGATGATGGCGATGACGACGTAGAACGCGCGCCTTGCTGTGTTCCCTGTTATCATTGATCCCCCCCTTAAAATAATGGTTTTGTCGTTTGTCGTGCTTATTATAAGTAGTAGCCGCGACATTGTCAAAATGCAAACTTCAAAATGCAAAATACAAAAATGGTTCTCTTCCACGTTGTGTGGGCAAATTTTTTATCCCCTCCCCCTCCGAGGGGGGAGGGTGGGGGTGAGAAACGGGCAGAGGGGTCCCAGTGTAACCCCTTCTAATCCAACATAGAGCATCTCTGTATTTAAAATACCCATCACCTAAATCCTTCCTTCGACTTCGCTCAGAACAAGCTCCGCTCAAGGGGGGAGGAGAATGTAGCGCACCCACACAAAATCGAAGAGACTCCAAAAATTAGATCCTAGGAGCCTGTCCGAGTAATGGGCTGTGGAGCCTCTTTTTACTCTGAACTGCACATGGAATTTTAGAAAATGACGCTGCAACTTCTCAGACACTCATCGCGGCATAGAAAATTCGACTACCTTCGATTAATGCACGCGAAGAGCCGGCTTTCCTCCCTATGCAAAGGTATACTTCCCGGAGCGAAAGAGCTTCAGGAGATTGTGCCCCATGCAGATCATCGCCCACTCGCATCGCACTTTCCAATGACCCCGGAGAAGAAACCGGTCGAAGCCAC
>JAPLCW010000116.1 GCA_026392015.1 Candidatus Auribacterota bacterium
GGAGATGGTGATGCCGGGAGATAATGTATCGGTGGAGTGCGACTTGATCACGCCGATAGCGATGGAGAAGGGATTGCGGTTTGCGGTGAGGGAGGGCGGACGCACGGTGGGAGCGGGAAGGGTAGCGGAGGTCATAAAATAACTCGTAACGGCGAGCCGGCGAGCCGGCGTGTCGGCGAGCACGAGCATCAGGAATAGAAGAGAGGCGTTAGATGGCAAAGCAGAGGATCAGGATAAGGCTCAGGGCGTATGATCACAGGGTTCTCGATCAATCGACGGAGGAGATTGTCGAAACCGCAAAGAGGACGGGTGCGAAGGTGTGCGGCCCCATCCCTCTTCCGACGGAGATCGAGCGCTACACGGTGTTACGGTCGCCCCATGTGGACAAGAAATCGAGAGAGCAGTTTGAAATCCGCACGCACAAGAGGCTCCTCGATATTTTGGATCCTACTGCGAAAACGGTGGATGAACTCAAAAAGCTCAACCTGCCTGCGGGCGTTGACATCAAGATAAAACTCTAGTAACTGCGCAGAAGCCAGAATTCAGGAGCCAGGAGTTAGAATGAGGACGTCAGCGATGACATTTGAGGACTTGGGATACGGCAATGTTTCCGAGTTAATGCAGTTATTCGAAGAGGTCAGTAAGCTACCGGAAGCTTATGCGCGATCCATTATGGATTCTGGCTCCTGGCTTCTGACTACCTGAGTAGTTACAAACTCTAAAGGATATGCAAGCGATGGATAAGGTAAATGTGGTGGATCGAGAGGGCGGAAAAGTGGGCGAGGCTGCTGTATCTCAGAAACTCCTGGATTGCCGTGCCGACGCGCAGCTCATCCACGATGTTATTGTAGGCTACCAGCGAAACCAGCGAAAGGGAAGCGCCTCAACGCTCACCAAGGGAGAGGTAAGAGGATCGGGGATCAAGCCGTGGCGGCAGAAGGGAACGGGAAGGGCGAGAGCCGGGATGCGCCGTTCTCCGCTCTGGCGCGGGGGCGGGGTCACATTCGGCCCGAAGCCGCGGGATTTCTTCAGGGAAATACCCAAGGCGATGCGGGGGAAAGCGCTCGCGGCGCTATTTGCAGATAAGATTCGCAGCGGAAACGCGGTGATTGTCGAGCAGATAGGGGCTCCCGGAGGGAAGACAAAGGATTTTGCGCTCTGGCTCAAGAAGATCGACGCAGGGAGAAAACCGTTGATGATCATGAAAGAGCGCAATGAGGAGGTGGCGCGGGCGGCGAGGAATATCCCCGGAGCGGATGTGGTGACGAGAGGCATGCTGAGCGCGTGGCTTCTCGCAGCGCATGACAAAATAGTGATGGAGAAGGGTGATTTTGAAGCCTTTCAGGAGCAGTTGGGATGAGGGACATACGCAACATCATCAAAAGCCCGATCATCACCGAGAAAGCCAGCGGGAAGATGGAATCGGAGGGCAAGTACAGCTTTGAGGTCGATCGTCGGGCGAATAAGATCGAGATAAAGGCGGCCGTGGAAAAGGCGTTCAAGGTTTCCGTGACACAGGTGAATACGGTGAGCATGCGGGGCAAGAACAAGAGAGTACGCTGGCAGATCGGGAAGACGCCGGAGTGGAAGAAAGCCATTGTGACGCTCAAGAAGGGCGAGAAGATAGAATACGGAACGTAAGTAGCAGTAAGGAGTAAGCCGTAAGCGGTAAGCGCAATGTTTGTAGCGGATATTAAATCTATTTTGAATTTGAGTAAATAGCAAGTGGAGCAGAAATATGGGCATCAGGAAATATAGTCCTACAACACCGAGTCGGCGCTGGACCACGGGGTACGACTTCAACGAAATCACGAAACGTACCCCGGAGTGGCGATTGACGCTCGCCATGAGAAAAAAGGCCGGACGCAACTTCATGGGGCGGATCATGGTGCGGCACCGCGGAGGGGGACACAGGCGGCGCTACAGGATCATCGACTTCAAGAGGGACAAGATCAATATCCCGGCGCGGGTGGCTGCGATCGAATATGATCCGAACCGTTCGGCCAGGATTGCCCTCCTGCACTATGCGGACGGCGAGAAGAGGTACATCCTCGCGCCAATGGGACTTGCGGTCAACGACACGGTGGTTTCGGGAGAGGGGATCGAGAGTAAGATTGGCAATTGCATGCTGCTTAAGGAGATACCGCTGGGAACGATACTGCACAATATTGAACTATCCGCGGGAAAGGGCGGCATCCTCGGTCGAAGCGCCGGCTCGGCGGCGGAGCTCATGGCGCGGGAGGGCAGCTACGCGCACCTCAGGCTCCCCTCGGGAGAGGTGAGGCGCGTGAATGTGAATTGCCGGGCGACCGTCGGACAGATAGGCAATACAGAACACGAAGCGCTGAGCCTCGGCAAGGCAGGGCGCAGCAGGTGGCTCGGTCGCAGGCCGAAGGTGCGCGGTGTGGCGCAGAATCCTGTGGATCATCCGATGGGTGGAGGAGAGGGGAGATCGTCGGGGGGGAGACACCCCTGTTCCCCTACAGGCAAGCTGGCGAAGGGGGGCAAGACCCGTGGGAAGAGGAAGCCCACCTACTATATCGTTAAGCCGCGGATGAAGAAGAAAAAAGGTGCGTCAACCGCGGTGTAAAGCGGGGAATCCGGGGCGGGAAGCCCGCTACGGTTCAAAGTTGAAAGTGTAAAGTGTAAGGCAGAAAAGAAATATACGTTGAGGAGAAGACATGGCGAGATCATTGAACAAGGGGCCGTATGTGGATGAGAAGCTGCTCAAGAAGATCGAGCGGCTGAACCGGCTGAACGAGCGGGGCGCGGTCAAGACCTGGGCGAGGAGGAGCACGATTGTTCCGGATTTTGTCGGCCACACCTTCTCGGTTCACAATGGGAAGAAGTTCATCCCCGTATTTGTGACGGAGAGCATGGTCGGGCACAAGCTGGGGGAGTTTGCTCCCACACGAACCTTCAGGAAACACGGTGCGCATACGGAAAAGGCAGTAGCGGTTAAGTAGTAACACGGCAATCACGTAATCGAGCGATCGAGAACAGAGGATGACGGAATGAAAGAGGCGAGGGCTATTGCGAACTATATCCGGCTTACGCCGCGGAAGGCGCGGCTTGTTGTGGATCTCATCCGCGGGCTTACGACCGGCGATGCATTGAACGCCCTCTCTCTTTGCAGGAAGAGGGCCGCGCTGATTGTAAGGAAGGTCCTTGTTTCAGCGATAGCGAATGCGGGCGCGAGGGAGAAGCAGGAGGCGATGGTGGTGAGCAGGGTATATGTAGACGAGGGGCCCACCCTCAAGAGGTATATGCCGCGTGCAATGGGTCGCGCCACACCAATCAAAAAGAGAACGAGCCGGATCACGATAGTTTTGAGGGAGCAGGAAGCGAAAAAGCAAGAGGGGAAGCCGGTGAAGCGTCCCTCGCGCGGCGCGGCGGCGACTCCCGCGGAAGAGAAAAAGGCCGGGGGTAAAAATAAGGGTACCCGAAAAATGGCGTGAGCCACAGAGGACACAGAGAGCACCGAGGAAGCAGTGCTGTTAAGAATGTAGCCTCTGTGATCTCTGTGAGCTCTGTGGCAAAAATTGAAGGGGAGGTACGTAGTGGGTCAAAAAGTAAATCCGATCGGATTGAGACTCGGCATAAATCAGGAGTGGCGTTCAAAGTGGTACGGCACAAAGCGCGACTTCGGGACAATGCTCAACGAGGATATCAAGTTACGCGCACACATCAAGGAAAGGCTCAATTTTGCCGGGGTGGCGCGGATATTGATCGAGCGATACGGCAAGAAGATCCGGGTGACGATATGGAGCGCCCGTCCGGGCATCGTGATCGGGCGGAAGGGATCCGAGGTGGACAAGCTGCGCGACGATCTCATGGTGATGACAGGGCGGGAGGTTGTTCTTGATGTGAGCGAAATCAAGAGGCCCGAGCTTGAGGCGCAGCTCGTCGCGGAAAACGTGGCGCAGCAACTGGTGAAAAGAGTTTCCTTCCGGCGGGCCATGAAGAGGGCGTTGCAGCTCACAAGGGATGCCGGCGCTGAGGGAGTGAAGATTCGCGCTTCGGGCCGTCTCGGCGGGGCGGAGATTGCACGGTCGGAAGAGTACCGGGATGGGAAGGTCCCGCTCCACACATTGCGGGCAAATATCGACTATGGCTTCACGGAGGCGCGCACATCGTACGGGCAGATCGGAGTGAAGGTGTGGATATACAAGGGCGAGAAATTGACTATGGGGGAGGTCTCTGAGCATGGTACTCCAACCCAAAAAAACTAAGTATAGGAAGCAGCAGCGCGGCAGAATGAAGGGGAACGAAACCCGGGGGCTCTCGGTCAGCTTCGGCGAATACGGGCTTCAGGCCCTCGCCAGCGCGTGGATCACTACTTCGCAGATCGAGGCTGCGCGAGTTGCGATTATGCGACACCTGAATCGACGCGGCAAGGTGTGGATCAGGATCTTTCCGGACAAACCGATAACCAAGAAGCCCGCGGAGACGAGGATGGGAAAGGGAAAGGGCGCCCCAGAAACGTGGGTGGCCGTCGTGAGAAGGGGAAGGATTCTTTTTGAGATCGAAGGGGTTACAGAGGCGATGGCCCAGGAGACCCTTAGTCGAGCAGCATCAAAGCTCAATATCAAGACGAGGTTCGTGTCGCGGAGCAGAATGATATAACTGCGTGATTTGTGAATCGTCGCGCGTGAATCGTCGCGCGAATCACGAACCACGATTCACGAACGACGATTCACGGAGGTTGATGGTGAAGGCGAAGGAGATTAGGGAAAAAACAACGGAAGAGTTGAATCATCTCCTCACCCAGTGGCGAGGGGAGATTTTCACGCTCAACGTTCAGGCGGTAACCGGACAGACCGGACAGTACGGGCGTGTGAGGGCGCTCAAGAAGAATATAGCGCGGGCACTCACCATTCTGCAGGAACAGGAGGGCGTGGCTACGGCACGGCGGGAGGAGAGAGAGGCATCATGACAGTGAAGGGGAGGGGTAAGAAAAAGTTGCGCCAGGGCACAGTTGTGTCCGATAAGATGAAAAAGACTTTGGTCGTGGATGTTGAGAGATCCTACCGGCATCCGCGGTATGCAAAGGTGATACGGGCGATATCTCGCTGTTACGTCCACGATGAAAAGGGAGAGGCGCATCAGGGGGACATTATCCGCATTGTGGAGTGCAGGCCATTGAGCAAGCTCAAGAGATGGCGCATGCTCGAGATTGTGAAGAAGGGGAGAGGCCTGCAGGACCGGACGAAGAGCGAAGAAGAAGTGCGGGAGCTCCATGAGGAGCTGCGCGAAGATTCCGCCGAGGCCTTGCCCGCGACAGAAGAAGCGCAGGATACAGCACAGGATGAGGTGAAAATAAATTCAGAATATCCGGATAGCGATAAGGCTTAAGCCGTACGTGATACAGATAATGCTTAGTACTTACCGCTTACCACTTAGGGCTGATTTTGAATTTTGAATATTATGGGGTGGATGTATGATACAGCTTCGCACAAGATGTGAAGTAGCGGATAACACAGGGGCGCGGCTCATTTCCTGCATCAAGGTGCTGGGTGGATCCGGCCGCCGCTATGCCCACGTGGGGGATGTCATTATCGCAAATGTCAAAGAGGCGACTCCGGACGGTATCGTAAAAAAGGGCGAAGTGGTTCGAGGAGTCGTGGTGAGGACACGCCAGCCGATCCGCCGCGAGGACGGGTCACTGCTCCGATTTGACAGGAATGCGATCGTGATCATCGATAATCTGAACAACCCGAAGGGGACGAGAATATTCGGCCCCGTGGCGAGGGAATTGAGAGAGAAGAATTTCATGAAGATCATTTCTCTCGCTCCGGAAGTCATATAAACAAGTAGTCAGTAGTTAGGGAACAGAGGTAAAGACATGCAGGCAAAAACGCGGATCAAAAAAGAAGATATTGTCATCGCAACGTCGGGGAAAGAGCGCTTCGCAAGAAAAACGGGAAGGGTCCTCAAAATCTTCCCGGAGAAGGGAAGAGCGATTGTGGAGGGCTTTAATCTTGCGAAGAGGCATATGCGTCCCACGCAGAAGAATCCGAAGGGGGGAATTGTCCAGCGCGAGGGGTCGATAAACCTCTCGAATATCATGCTCTATTGCCCGAGATGCCAGAGGGGGACTCGCGTGGGAAACCGGTTGCTCACCGATGGGACAAAGGTGCGGTACTGCCGGAAGTGTGAGGAAGTTATTGGAAAGACGTAATAAAAATTCAGAATTTCCAGATAGCAATAAGGAGTAAGCCGTAAGCTATAAGCAAGATACTTACTGCTTAGCGCTTACAACTTAGGGCTGATAAAGGTGATATATGTCACGATTGCTCGATAAATATAGAAATGAAATTACGCCCGAGTTGATGAAGCAGTTCGGGTACACGAATCGTCTCCAGGTGCCGCGGCTCAAGAAGATCGTGATCAATATGGGTGTGGGCGAAGCCACCCAGGATAGCAAGATCCTTGACGATGCTGCGGCGGATCTTGCTCTTGTCTCTGGGCAGCGTCCCATGTTGACAAAATCGACCAAGAGCATATCAAACTTTAAATTGCGTATCGGACTGAAAGTCGGATGCAAGGTAACGCTCAGGGGAAAGATGATGTATGAGTTTCTCGATCGCCTTGTGAGTGTGGGGCTTCCCCGGATACGCGATTTCAGGGGGGCGTCGCTAAAATCGTTTGATGGGAGGGGAAACTACTCCCTCGGACTTTCGGAGCAGATTGTATTCCCCGAGCTGGATCTGGACAAGGTGAAAAGGGTCCAGGGTATGGATATCGTGATGGTGACGACCGCGAAGACGGATGAGGAGGCGAAGGCATTGCTCCAGCTCATGGGGATGCCGTTTACGAAAAAGCAGGCATGAGTCCGAGGGACATACGACGTAAGATCTAAGACGTAAGACATAAGACGAGAGAAGAGGAGTTTATGGCAAAGAAATCGCAGGTAGTGAAGTCGCAGCGCGAGCCGAAGTTTATGGTGCGCAAATATCACCGCTGTTTGAAGTGTGGGCGAAGGAGAGGGTATTTGCGCAAATTTCAGCTATGCAGAATATGTTTTCGGCTTCTTGCCTCGAAAGGGGAGATCCCCGGGGTTGTGAAGGCCAGTTGGTAGGAAGAGCGAAGGAAACCGCTGAGAACACTGAAGTCACTGAGGATCTGATTCGCAGTTCAGTGTCTTCAGTGGTGTGAAGGGAAAGGTAACGATATGACAATGACTGACCCGGTAGCAGATATGCTCACCAGGATTCGAAATGCGAACAAGGCGCGGAATGAATACGTGGATATACCGAGCTCCAAAATCAAGCTGAACCTCACCCGGCTTCTCAAAAGCGAGGGATATATAGAGGATTTTAAGGTTGTCGATATAGGGCTCCAGGGAGTCCTGCGGTTGTTCCTCAAGTACACGCCGGAGGGAGAGAGGGTGATCACCGGATTGAAGAAGATCAGCACTCCGGGGGGAAGAAGGTATGTGGGTGTGAAGAAGATGACTGCACCGTTGGGAGGATTAGGAATTGCTGTTCTCTCCACTCCCAAAGGGATGATGACGGATCGCCAGGCGCGCGACGCGGGTGTCGGGGGCGAGGTGCTCTGTTATGTATGGTAGTAACTACGGCAAATAAGTTTGAAGTGTACGGTGTAAAGAAAAACAAAGGAAACAGACTATGTCGAGGGTGGGAAAGAAGCCGGTTGAATTAGTTGAGGGGGTTCAGGCGAAAATCGAAGGGCGCCGGGTTATCGTGAAAGGCCCCAAGGGTGAGCTAAGTCTGAATATGCACGAAAATATCTCCGCCGCACTGGAGGGGCAAAAGATCCTCGTGGGGTGCGCGGCCGACACGAAGGGCTGCAGCGCGTTGCAGGGCGTGACGCGAACGCTTATCGCGAATATGGTGCAGGGAGTTACCCAGGGTTATGAGAAGGTGCTTCAGATCGTGGGTGTGGGGTATAAGGCCAAGGTTGAGGGGCAAAGCCTTGTGCTGCAACTCGGATTCTCCCATCCCATCAGCTACCCGATCCCCCCGGGGATAAAGATTGTGCCTGGCAAAGAGAACACGTTGACGGTTTCCGGGTGTGATAAGCAGGTCGTGGGATTGGTGTCCGCGGAAATCAGGGGCTTCTATCCGCCCGAACCGTATAAGGGGAAAGGCATACGCTACAAGGACGAGTGGGTCAGGCGCAAGGCAGGCAAGGCGGTTGCGACTACGGCGTCCTAGCCTGGATTATTCACGAGGCGCACGTAGTAAAAGGGGCATAACCACTGAGGGCACTGAGTATTTGGACGCAGATTTGCGCAGATCAACAAAAGAAGCAGATTGAACCCTTGAGGTTTTAACCACAAGCTGTATTTGTATAAACAATGATCGGAAAAAAGGATGCGCGCTGGAGAAGGAAGATGCGCATACGAAAGAAGATACACGGGGCGCCCGAGAGGCCCCGGTTAAGCGTCTACAGGAGCAATCTGCATATCTACGCGCAGCTCATCGACGACCGTAATGGCGTTACCCTTGCCGCGATATCGACTCTCTCTCCGCAGTACAAGGAGAGGCAAAAAGACAAGGAAAAGAAAGACGCGGCAAAGATCGTCGGCGCGCTGATCGCGGAACTGGCGAAGGCGAAAGGGATTGAGCAGATCGTGTTCGACAGGAATCGTTACCGCTACCACGGACGGGTGCGCGCCCTCGCCGATGGAGCGCGAGAAGGCGGGCTGAAATTTTAAGGCATCGAGCAGTTTATTTATTCGGGGATGATATATTTTCCCCTAATACCTAACTACTCACTACTAGCTACTAACTGCTGCTGCATGGTTAAAAGGAGGAATAAGTGGCGGAGGTAAAATTCGCGGAAGCGCCGGAATTTGCGGAGAAGGTGGTGACCATCGACCGTTGCGCGAAGGTGGTGAAGGGAGGGCGCCGTTTCAGTTTCAGGGCCCTTGTGGTGAATGGCGACGGGCGTGGGCATATCGGCTACGGGCTCGGCAAGGCGAACGAGATCGCCGATGCCATCAGAAAGGCATCCGACGCTGCGAGAAGGCAGTCGATCTTTGTCGAGAAGAGGGGAGTGACCATCCCGCATGAGACGATCGGGATCTACGGCGCCGCGAAAGTTCTTTTGAAGCCTGCGGCACCGGGGACGGGTATCATTGCCGGGGGGGGCGTGCGGATCGTACTGGATATGGCGGGTGTGAAGGATGTGCTGGCAAAATCGCTCAAATCCAATAACCCGATCAATGTGGTCAAGGCGACGTTTGACGCCCTCAAGAGGCTGAGGACCAAAGAGCAGGTAATGAGGGCGAGGGGGATAGACTGAGGTGAAACTGGATACGTTGCGAAATAACCCGGGTGCCAGAAAGAGAAGAAAGCGCCTCGGGCGGGGGCCTGGATCGGGCCATGGGAAGACCAGCTGTAAAGGGCACAAGGGGCAGTGGGCGCGCTCCGGAGTCAGCATACGGGCGGGGTTTGAAGGCGGCCAGATGCCGCTTATCCGAAGAATCCCCAAGCGTGGCTTCCGCAGCCCGCGGCGGGAGCGGGAGCGCATGGAGACGGTAAACGTCGAGCAGCTCAACATTTTCGATGAGGGGGCGGTGGTGGATCCGCAAGCCCTCGCAGCAAGAGGCCTGATACGAAACCGGAATACGGGCGTCAAGATCCTCGGGGGGGGCGAGCTCACGAAGAGGCTTGAGGTGCTCGCGGATGCGTTCAGCGCCTCTTCGAGAAAGAAGATCGAGGATGCCAAGGGAGTTGCGAAAGTGCGTGAAGCGGGGAACGTGAAGTCTGAAGAGGGAAGCGCGAAGCCCGAAGCGGCGAGCAAGCCTGTCGGCGAACAGGCGTGAAGCGCAATAATTATCTTATACGCTTCACGAGTGACGCTTCACGAATTTTTGGAGTTTCACGAGCGACGATTCACGAATAACAAATTTTGGAGTAATAAAGAATGATTGCTGCATTCAGGGACATGTTCAGGATCAGTGAGCTGAGGAGCAGAATCCTCTTCACTCTCGGACTGATTATTGTGTATCGCCTTGGCACCTACGTACCGACCCCGGGGGTTGATGCGAAAGCGCTCAGTTCCTTCTTCGAGGAGATGGCGCGCCAGCAGGGAGCGGGAGGGAACCTTTTCGGGATGATGAATATGTTTTCGGGGGGAGCCCTGAGCAACTGCACGATCTTCGCCCTCGGGATCATGCCGTATATCAGCGCGTCGATCATCCTTCAACTCCTCACGGCGGTCGTCCCCACGCTGGAGAGGCTCGCCAAGGAGGGTGAGGCGGGGAGGCGCAAGATCAACCAGTACACGCGCTACGGGACGGTGATCCTCTGCCTCTTCCAGGCTTCCATGATAAGCCGTTTTCTTGAGAATCCGGCGAGCTTTGGCGGGAGGGTTATCATCCCCCATCCAGGCTGGGCGACGAGGTTGATGATCATGGTTACCATCACCACGGGCACCATCTTTATAATGTGGCTGGGGGAGCAGATCACCGAGAACGGGATCGGGAACGGCATTTCGCTGATCATCACTGCGGGGATTGTCTCGCGTATCCCGAGCGCGGGTTACCAGGTATACGAGCTTGTCACGACCAATATGCTGCGTCCTTACGCGGTGGTGGGGATGGCGGTGCTGATGGCGCTCGTGGTCGCCGCGGTGGTGCTCGTGACCGAGGGGCAGCGGCGGATACCGATCCAGAGGCCGAAGCAGATCAGGGGCAGGAAAATCTACAGCGCCCAGAGTACCTACATCCCCCTGAGGGTCAACCAGGCCGGTGTGATACCGATCATTTTTGCATCGTCGATCCTGCTCTTTCCCGCAACGATCGGGAGCTTCGTTCAGAATGAATGGCTCAAGTCGGCGATGGGGTTACTCCAGCCCGGCGCGCTCCCCTACACGATACTGGAGGTGGTGCTCATAGTATTTTTCTGCTATTTCTACACCGCGATCACATTCAATCCGATCGATCTGGCGGACAATATGAAGAAGAGCGGGGCATTCGTGCCGGGCATCCGTCCGGGGAAGCCCACCGCCGAGTTTTTTGAGAGAACGATGAACCGCATTACACTCCCCGGCGCAGTCTTCCTTGCTGCGATCGCCGTGTTCCCGAGCGTGATCGCGGGATACATGAATGTGAACTACACGATTTCGCAGTTTTTCGGCGGGACCGGCCTTCTCATCATCGTCGGCGTAATGCTGGACACGATGCGCCAGATAGAATCACATCTTGTCATGAGGCACTATGAGGGGTTCATGAGGAAAGGCCGGATTCGCGGAAGGTAAATGCAGTAGCTAGTAGTCAGTAACTGGTAGTCAGGGAACTGCATTTCCCCTAACTACTAACTACTGTCGCAGAGAGTAGACGATTAGAAAAGGTGTCACATGAGATTGATACTATTAGGGCCGCCCGGTGCGGGGAAGGGATCACAGGCGAAGGTGTTGTGCGAGAAGTTCAAGACTCCGCATATCTCGACCGGGGACATGTTTCGGGATGCCTACAAAAAGGGGAGCGAACTCGGCCGTATGGCCCATGACCGGTACTGGGGGCACGGTGCGCTGGTTCCGGACGATATCACGATAGGGCTTGTAAGGGATAGGCTTTCCCAGAACGATTGCAGGGAAGCCGGTTTTGTTCTGGACGGCTTCCCGAGAACGGTCCCACAGGCTGAGGGACTGGAAAAAATCGTGGGGGAGCTCGGCCAGCGGCTTGACAGGGTGATCTACATGAAAACCTCGCAGGAGGTGATCCTCCAGCGCCTGGGGGGGAGAAGGGTGTGCAAGGTGTGTGGCGCAAACTACCACACGATAAACATGGCTCCCCGTGTTGACGGGGTATGCGATACATGTGGAGGGGCTCTCCACCAGAGGCCCGACGACACTGAGGAGACGATCCTGAATCGCTTGCGCGTGTACGAGGCGCAAACCGCGCCGCTTGTGAGCTACTACAACGGGAAGAACCTCCTTGCCACGGTCAACAGTGACACCCCCGTGCAGGGAACGTACGTCCAGGTGCTGAAGGTGCTCGGTGTGCAATGATTATTATCAAGTCGACGAGGGAGATTGAGAAGATGCGCGTGAGCTGCGGAATCACCGCGGAGATCATGGAGAATCTGGGAAGAATGGTGGAGCCCGGAGTCGCGACGGGTGATCTGGAGCGGGAGGCTGCCCGGTTCATTCAGGAAATGGGAGTGCATTCGGCATTCAAAGGATATCGCGGATACCCCGCCCACATCTGTGTCTCTGTCAACGAAGAGGTGGTGCACGGGATCCCCGGAGAGAGGGTGCTCGCCGCAGGCGATATTGTGAGTATTGATGTGGGGATAGAGGTGGATGGGTACTACGGTGATATGGCGCGTACCTTTCTCGTAGGAAAGGTGAACGGGGAGAAGGCGCGCCTCGTGGAGGTTACGCGCCTGGCGCTCGAGGATGCGGTAGAGAAGACGCGGGAAGGAAACAGGCTCTTTGATGTTTCTCATGCGTTTGAGAGTCGAGTGGTTTCCCAGGGGTTTTCGGTGGTGCGCGACTACGTGGGGCATGGCATTGGCATGAAGCTCCACGAAGACCCGCAGATCCCCAATTTTGGGACGCCCCACACCGGTCCCAGGCTCAAGCCCGGCATGACTTTTGCTTTGGAAGCGATGGTCAATAGCGGGACGGAAGCGGTAAAGGTTCTTCCCGACGGTTGGACGGTAGTCACGCGGGACAAAAAGGCATCCGCTCACTTCGAGGATACGGTTGCCATCACAGGAGAGGGGCCAGAGATACTGACATGCCCAAGAAAGAAGAAGCAATAAGAGTCGAAGGGACTGTCGCGGAGGTACTGCCCAATACGATGTTCAAGGTGGACCTCCAGAACGGGCACCGCGTGCTCGCGCACATATCGGGGAAGATGAGGCTGCACTTTATCAGAATTCTCCCCGGAGACAAGGTGTTGCTAGAGATGTCGCCTTATGACCTCACAAAGGCGAGGATCGTGTACCGCGTCAAGTGAGGATAGGATCTCGGAAACGGAATGGATGCGCAATGAAAGTCAGGGCTTCTGTTAAGAGAATTTGCGAAAAGTGTAAAGTTGTCCGCCGAAAAGGGGTGGTGCGCGTCCTCTGCACAAACCCCAGACACAAACAACGGCAGAAATAAAGGGGAAGCAGGATTAAGGATTAAGTACTAAGGATTAAGCGATACAACTTCAAAGCATATAGGGTTTTGCTTAATGCTTACTGCGTAATCCTTACCGCTGGAATGGGCTTAATCCTTAGTGCTGTTCGTATGACCTCTGGGAAGGAGAACGGGAGTTATGCCACGTATTGTAGGTGTTGATATACCAAAGGAGAAGAGAATCGAAGTGTCGCTGCGTTATATTTACGGCATCGGGCCGTCGCTCTCATCCCGGATACTTGTGAAGGCAGGGGTGAATCCTGATACGAGAGCCAAAGACCTGACGGAGGAAGAGGTTGCCAAGATCACCTCCGTGATACAGAGCAGTCTCAGGGTGGAGGGGGATCTCCGGCGGGAGGTTTCCCAGAATATCAAGAGGCTGATGAGCATCGGCTGCTACCGCGGGATACGTCATCGGCGTGGATTGCCCGTGCGAGGCCAGCGGACGAGCACGAACGCGCGCACCAGAAAGGGACCGAGAAAAACCGTCGGTGTAAAGCGCAAGGCGAGCATGAAAAAACAGGGCGAGGGTGAATAATTGCTTCACCTAAGGAGAAAAGATGGCACAGGATAGCGAGCACAAGGTAGAGCAGAAGGTTGACCAGAAGGCCGAGCAAAAGACGGAGCAGAGGGTTGACCAGAAGGCCGAGCAAAAGACGGAGCAGAAGGCCGAGCAGGTTGACCAGAAGGCTGAACAGAGGGTGTCGAAGGGCCCGAAGAAAAAGGCCATGAGAAGCGGCCCGAGAGGCATTGCGCACGTCATGGCGACGTTTAATAATACCATCGTGAGCATTACGGATCCGAAAGGCAACGTCGTTGTCTGGGCGAGCGCGGGATCTTCCGGGTTTAAAGGAGCCCGAAAGAGCACTGCCTTTGCCGCGACAGTGGTGGCGACCAACTGCGGCAAGCGCGCGCTCGCGCAGGGGATGCGGGAAATTGAGATAAATGTGAATGGGCCTGGGGCGGGACGAGAGTCGGCGGTGCGGGCGCTTCAGGCAGCGGGGCTCCGTATCGCGGCGATACGCGATGTAACCCCCGTTCCACACAACGGGTGTCGTCCGCCGAAGAGAAGAAGAGTTTAAGAAGCTATCAAGCTATCGAGGAATAAAGGGAGGTTTATAAATATATGGCGAGGTATACAAGTCCTGTATGCAGGCTCTGCCGCCAGGAGGGCATGAAGCTTTTCCTGAAGGGCGCGCGTTGTGAGATGGCCAAGTGCGCCATCGAGCGCGGCAGGCCGATCCCCGGGATGCATGGGGCGCGGAGGCGAAAAATATCAACCTACGGTGAACAGCTGAGGGAGAAACAGAGACTGCGTCGTCTTTATGGTCTGATGGATAGTCAGTTCCGAATTCTCTTCAAGAGGGCGCTGAAGAAGCGGGGAGTCACCGGTGACAACCTACTCAAACTGCTGGAGACGAGACTCGACAATGTGGTATTCCGCTTCGGATTTGCCACATCCAGGGCTCAGGCAAGGCAGATGGTCAACCACGGATATTTCAGGATCGGTGAGCGTATCGTCACGATCTCCTCTTTCCAGGTAAAGACCGGCCAAGTCATCGCCGTGAAATCCAGAGAAGGGTGCCAGAAGGCGGTCGCAAAGTGTCTGGAATATACCGAGAAGAGGGAGGTTCCGTCCTGGCTCTCCGTGAACCGCCAGGAACTTAAGGGCGAGGTACTACGGCTGCCGGAGAGAGCGGATATTACAGTACCGGTCAACGAGCAGCTCGTCGTCGAGCTCTTTTCAAAATAATCGCCCCTCCGCGGGAGGGAGAATAGCATCGTAAGCAAAGAGAGGTGACAACCATGGTAATACGATTGGGAAGATTTGAGATGCCCAAACGCTTGACTCTTGAAGAGGGTAGTTCAACGGACACGTACGGGAGGTTCATCGCCGAACCGTTTGAGCGCGGGTACGGACATACGCTCGGCAATGCGCTGCGCAGGGTCTTGCTCTCCTCGCTCGAGGGAGCAGCAATAACGACGATCAAGATCGGTGGCGTGCTCCACGAGTTCGACACGATTGATGGCATAGTGGAGGATGTGACCGAACTCATACTCAACCTGAAGAAGGTGCTCCTGATATCTCACAGCAGAGAGCCCAAGAAGATCGAGCTCAAGGCTGATAAAAAGGGGGAGGTCACCGCAGCGGATATTATCACGGATGGAACGATAGAGGTGGTCAACCCCACGCACCACATCGCCCAGCTCAATAAGAAAGTCGCGCTGGAGATCGAGATGGAGGTGGAGGTCGGGAGAGGATACCGGCATGCGGAGATGAATAAGAAAGAGGGTCAGCCGATCGGCGTCATTCCGATGGATTCGATATTCACGCCGGTGAGAAGGGTAGCCTATCATGTCGAGGACACCCGCGTGGGCCGGATCACGGAGTTCGACAAGATGATCCTTGAGGTATGGACAGACGGGAGGATAAAGCCGGTGGACGCCCTCGTACAGGCGGCGCTGATCCTGAGGGAGCATCTCTCGGCGTTTGCGGATTACGAAAAGACGCCTCTCCGGATCGAAGAGGAGGAAAAGGAGGAACGCGATAAGAAGAAGGAGGAGGAGTTGGACCATCTCCTCACCATGAGCATCAACGAGATAGAGCTATCGGTTCGCGCGGCAAACTGCATCAATGCCGCGAATATCAAGTCAATCGGCGATCTTGTGCAGAGGAGCGAAGCGGAAATGCTCAAGTATAAAAACTTCGGGAAGAAATCACTGAACGAGATCAAGGCAATCCTCACTGGTATGGGATTGTCTCTGGGGATGAAACTCCCGGAGAAGAAGGAGTTGCTGCAGTAGATCTCCCGGGAGGATAGAGGGGTATCCGAATGAGGCATAGGAAAAACACACTTAAACTGAATCGAAAACCCGCACACATGCGCGCGATGCTCGCGAACGCCGTGTGCAGCCTGCTGACTCGGGAACGGATTCAGACAACCGAGGGTAAGGCGGGAGCCGTCTGCCAGCTCGCGGAGAAAATGATCACGCTTGCAAAGCGCGGTACTCTCCACAGCAGGCGCCATGCATTAAGCATCATGCGTGACAGGGACGCCGTGGCAAAACTTTTCAAGGAGCTGGGGACGCGCTACGCGCAGAGGAACGGCGGCTATACGCGCATTATCAAAACTGCCTTTAGGAAAGGCGATGGCGCCCCTATGGCTGTCTGCGAACTGGTCGATACGCCCGTGCCGATCAGGGTGCGGAAGGTCAAGAAAGACGAGAAGAAGAGGCCAAGGGCCTGATCCCCCTTCTCCCGACTATCCCCTTGGCGCCCGCTGCGTGTTTCTCCCGTTCTCCTCCTCGACAGGAGAATGAAAAATGGGACCACGATTGAGTCACCTGGACGACACAGGCCATATCCGCATGGTCGATGTCACGTACAAACCGGAGAGCCTCAGGGAAGCGGTGGCTCGCGGGGCGGTGATTCTCAGCCCGGTCACACTTTCGCTCATCTCGAGAGGGAGAATTACCAAGGGGAATGTGCTCACAACCGCGCGTATCGCGGGCATCCTCGCCGCCAAGCGTGTCCACGAGCTTATCCCGTTAACTCATCCGCTCTCACTCTCTCACATCGCAGTTGATTTTGTTCTCCGAAGGCAGAAGAATCGCGCGCGCATCGAGATTGAGGCGAGTGTGCGTCTCCTCGGGAGGACGGGGGCGGAAATGGAGGCGCTTACCGCGGTTGCGGTCGCGGGCCTCACGGTGTACGATATGTGCAAGGCCGTTGACAGCGCGATGAGGATCACGGATATTCACCTGGTGAGAAAATCCGGAGGAAAGACAAAGCCTGTTTAAACCACTGAAGACACTGGGAACACTGAGCTGTATCTCGTTGGATGTGCTTCATTCCCTCAGCACGCAAAGGGTTATAACCGCGGGTTGCGCGGATTAGGCGGATTAGAGGAACGTAGAGAATAGTAGATAGGGATGAACATCGATGAATACGGTAAGAATGATGAAGCTGTGTTAACCCGTGTTCATCCATGATTATGGTGAAGTTTTCCCAAAAACTGCAGATGGACAACTTAAATCCGCATAATCCGCATAATCCGCGGTTAAAGACGTTATTCTCTCATGGGTAAGATCGAATCAATCAATATCAGCAAAGGCAAGGGAGGCCCCAAGTATCCTGTCGCCGAGGCTCGCCTCATTGAGAATCGGGGGATTGAGGGCGATGGGCACGGGGGGCCGGGTCCGCGGCAGGTGAGCCTGCTCTCCTGGGAGAGCGCGCTCATGATGAAGAATGCAGGGGCGGATATCGGATTTGGCTCATTTGGAGAGAATATCACCACCTCCGGCCTTCCCTCGCGGGGCGTGGGTGTGGGGCACAGGTTCACGATGGGCGAGAGCGCGATAATCGAGGTAACCGCGGTCGGCAAGAACTGCCCATCTCCCTGCAGTATATTTCGCCGGGTCGGGCGCTGCATCATGCCGGATGAGGGAATCTTCTGCAAGGTGGTCGTGGGGGGAGTGATCAGGGCGGGGGACGCCATTCACCCTCTCGTGAGGAAGGCGGGTAACGAGGATTAAGGATTAAGCATTACAGCTTCAAAGGATATGGGGTTTTGCTTAGTGCTTAATCCTTACTGCTGACTGTTTATCCGTGATTCATGCATATGGAAAAAATAAGTGTCGGGATTGTGGTGGTGAGCGATAGCGTTGCCGCGGGGAGGCGGACGGACGGCTGCGTCGCCGCGCTCGAAAAGGTTTTTCCACCCGGGGAGGCTTCCGTCGCTGCCCGCGTGATTGTACCCGATGAAATCGGCGCGATACGGAAGGCCGTCCGGCGTATGACCGACAGGGAGAAACTGGAGCTTGTCCTCACCGCCGGAGGTACAGGGCTCGGTCCGCGCGATGTGACCCCCGAGGCGCTCGCGGCTCTTATCGAGAAGAACGTTCCGGGGATTGCAGAGGCGATGCGCGGCGAGGGACGGAAGTCGACGCCGACGGCGATCTTAAGTCGTTCGCTCGCAGGCTCCAGGGGAAAATCACTGATCATCGCCCTGCCGGGCAGCCCACACGGAGCGGCGGAGAGTCTCTCGTGTGTGTGGCCGGTGATACCGCATGCCCTGGAAATCCTGCGGGGGGAGGGGAAGGAATGCGGCGGAAAAAAGCCAGGATTAAGGTTTAAGCGCTAAGGATTAAGAAAAGCAGGATTAAGGATTAAGCAGTACAACTTCAAAGAATATCGGATTTTGCTTAGTGCGTACTGCTTAATTCCTACCAATGGAATGGGCTTAATCCTTACTGCTGGATTTAGCATTTGAAAGGTTAATAATGGTCAACATTGGAATGAATCGTGCCGTTCACCTTGCGCGGAGAGACGCGCATTACCGCTGCTACATCGAGCTCCTGGAGAAACGGTTTGAGGAAGCCTCACTGGCGAAGCGAAGGGAGAGGATCGCGAAGATGTTGGGCCACCTCGAGGAGACGCGCCACGAGGCGATATGCGCCCTGCGGGGGACAAGCGGATGGAGAGCGGAAAAGATGTTTGTCAAATATCTGAACCTGATCTGCGACGCGGCTCTGGCAGCGCAAGTCATGATTCACCATGAGGCGCTTCTCAGGGAGGATAAAAGCTTTTTGAAAAAATTTCTCCGGGGAGGGATGGAGAAGATCCTTCAGTTCGAGGAGAGGAGCAGGAGCATGGCGGGAGAAATCATCGATACCATGGCGCAGCTCGTGCTCTATGCGGGTTCGATTTACAGTGAGCTTAAGACCGCGAATTTGGAATCGCTCTCGCCCAATGACAGGATACGCTACCGTATCGCACACGATGTGGTGGCACCCAACTATTCAAAGTACGGAGAGAAGCGTGAGAAAACCCAAGAGCCCTGATCAGATCGTTCGCGAGATTGTTGCCCGTGACCATAGGTATGCTCTGGATGCGTATCAGTTTGTGATGGAAGCCCTCGAGCGCACCTACCGGATTGTGGGAAAGAAGAGGCACGTTACCGGGCAAGAGCTACTCGAAGGCGCGCGGCGATGGGCCGTTGAACGGTACGGCCCGATGGCGAGGACGGTGCTCGCACATTGGGGGGTCAATTGTTGCGAGGATTTGGGAGAGGTGGTGTTCAATTTGGTGGAGAGCGGCGTTCTCAACAAAAGTGAGCGAGACAGCAGGGATGACTTTAAGTGCGGTTTTGATTTTAAGGAGGCATTTGATAGTGTGGATTGATTAAGTTTGTTAACGATCACTCAATCACCGACTTGCTTTTTCTGTGGAGGAAATGTTATGGAAAAGAATGGAAACAGCATTCATGATATGCGGTTCCTCTCTCTCGTTATGAGCCTTCATAGCTCTGCCTGGATTGCCCTGGGCAAGGTGGCAAATCCGATGACGGGAAAAATGGAGAGGGACCTGGCTGCCGCCCAGGCACACATCAATCTCCTTGAGACGCTCAAGGTTAAGACGAAAGGGAATCTGAGCCACGAGGAGGAAAAGATACTCTCCAATTATCTGAGCATGCTTCAGCTGAACTATGTTGAGGAGAGCTCTCGTACAAGTGAGAAGCCCCCGGAGGAGGCGGTACCTGACTCCGGCGACCCAAAAGAGGGCCCGGAGAAGAAAGCCTGACGCGCGTCGGAGGACGATGCGACAGGTGCTCTCCCTTGCCCACCCAGGCTCTACATGGCATGGTGCGCTCCCCGCGCAGTAACCGTTTGATGTATTCCCCGCTCTGGAGTATAATGCCCTCCTGATGGTGAGCGGCTCGAAAACGGAACCCGCCAAACGCAAAAAGAGGTTCGGAGGGGGCGTGTGAAGAGCACCATGGAATGGGCAGGCCTGAAGCGCGCGGTGCGCTGTGTGCGCTGCGCCCGTAATTTTGAGGACCGCGAGGGATACTGCTCGATGCTCTTTATGGGAGGGGATGGACTGCTGCGCGAAGATTATTGTGCACCCTGCTGGGATGGGGCCGACCAGGGGAGACGAGTTCAGGCAATTTCGCACTGGCTCGGACGCTTCAAGGCGGAGCCGCCGAAACAGAAGGAAGAGCCGATAGCGAAGAATGCGGTGGAGCGCCTTCTCAGAAAATATCTCGTTTCGAAAGAGCCGGCGCATATCAATTTCTGCTACATCCTTGCCCTGATGATGGAACGCAAGAAGCGCCTGATGCCGAGAGACCGAGTCACAGAACCGGGAACGGGGAGGAGAATCATCGTATACGAGCTTGCCGAGAACGGCGAATCTCTTTTTATCGAGGATCCCGGATTGCACGTCAGCCAGGCAAAGGAGGTCCAGAAACAGGTGAAGGAACTCCTGGATCAGGAGGGTGTGTAATAGTCCGTGACGAGACAGTACCTGTAAACTTTGCAAGGGATCGGTAATGGGGGATATTCCACCCCCGTGAGGCTGAGGCAGTACTAAACCTTAAACTTTTAATTGTAGTCCCCGTGTATACCAAATTCTATAACCTCAAGGAGCAGCCGTTCAGCCTCACACCAGACTCGCACTTCCTCTATCTTAGCGCACAGCACAGGGACGCCCTGGGGCATCTCCTCTACGGAATACGTGAACGTAAAGGCTTTATGCTCGTGAGCGGCGAGGTGGGGACAGGGAAGACCACGCTTTGCCGGGCCCTCATCAAAGAAATAGAGAGGGAGGCGGAGGTGGGCTTTATTCTCAATAGCTTTTTATCCGCCAAGGAGCTCCTCAAAGCAATCAATGAAGACCTATGCTGCCACCGCAGCGCAAAATCGAAGAAGGAGCTTGTCGATGAGTTGAATCAGTTCCTTCTCCAGCAGCACGGGACAGGCCGAACGGTCGTTCTCATCCTTGACGAGTGCCAGAACCTCCAGATGCCGGTGCTCGAACAGCTTCGGATGCTTTCGAACCTGGAAACGGAAAAGGAGAAGCTGCTCCAGATCATCATGGTAGGACAATCCGAACTCATTGAGAAACTGGAGCGAGAGGAGCTGAGGCAGCTCGCCCAGCGTATCAGCGTGACATACCACCTTCAGCCCCTGGACTATCGCGAAACGGTCCATTACATTTCTCATCGGATGAGGATCGCCAGTGGAACTGACGGCGGCGGGGACGGCGATGGAAAGGGCGCCCCATCGGTCCGGTTTACTCGCGCTGCCATGAAGAGAATATTTCTCTATGCAGAGGGAATCCCGCGGAAGATAAACATCATCTGCGATCGAGCCCTTCTCGTCGGTTACGTGAAGGGGAAGCGGCGGATATCGGATTGGGTCATCCGCCGCGCGCTTATGGAGATTCAGAAGCATCCCCGGGCCGCTCGCAAAAAGCGGCGCTACTCCCGATTATCAATTCTCCGGCGGGTTGGCTTGCTCTGTGCGGCGGGGGCGCTTGCATGGGGGTATTGCATGTCATGGGGTTGGATCAGATGAGCACAATCCTCAGGGCATTAAAAAAAGCGGAAGAGAGCAGGGCGAGAGAGACGCTTCCGGGGAAGATATTCCCCGATGAAAGCGCATCGGTACGGTGGGGTGTTCGGATGCCGTTGCTTGTGGGAGGGTTCTGTAGTGTGTGTGTGTGTGTCGCCGTGATAGTGCTACTGCATCTGCGCAATCAGGGCACACAGCTTCCGGTGAATCCGGGAACCGCTTCCGCTCGGAGAGTGAGCGAACCGATACCTCAGGGCTCCGCCGCGGGAGCCCCGGAAACCCCGGTGCCGCTCCCTCCGAAGCTGCGCCTCTCCGGGATATTGTGGGATGAGTCGCAGCCGTTGGCGATCATAAACGGGAAGCCCTCGAGAACGGGGGCGGAGATCGATGGCGCAACGGTCGTCAGGATCGACAGGAACGATGTGCAGGTGCGCTGGAAAGAGAAAATCATCACCCTGAGTGTTGAGTGAGATGATTGAATGACAAATGATAAAACCCGCAATAAGGATTAAGCTCTAAGAATTAAGCTTTATCAAAATCATAACACATTCACAAATTAGCGAAGGGAGTGAGAGAGATGCACGCAGGCAGGAGGGCGACCGGAGGCGTAAGGGCTGTGGCAGTGTGGAGCGCATTCATCATCACCTTGATCGCATCCACAGGCTCCATGGCGCAGGGCGATCGCAACACGGAGTTCTATGTGAGGCTTGGAAAGTCGTTCCTGGCGAGCGGACAGTTTGACCAGGCTCTTTCGATGTTCGAGAAGGCACAATCTATTGATAAGGAACTTGACCTCCATCAGGGAATTGCCGATGCGCATCGCGGCATCGCTGACGCGCTGCTTGCAAAGGGGGATTGCCGCGCCGCGGTTGCGCATTACGAGGCGGCGAAGAAACTCATGCCGGATCTCGATATCCGGCCGAAGCTGGGGGATGCATACACAAAGCTCGCTTCTCAGTGCCTCCAGGAAGGGAATCTCGAGGAAGCGATCGTGAACGCAGGCAAGGCGCTCGACTTCTCTCCCGGAGACGAGGGAATTCTCAAAATAAAGGCGGAGGCCCTTCTCAAGAAGGGAGATTTTGCAGACTCCCTCAAACAGTTCAACGAGATTGTGAAAGAATTTCCCCAGGATCTAGAAGCCCGGATGAAGGTAGGATTGCTCAATGAGAGGTTGGGGAACGGAAAACAGGCGGTGCAGGCATACCAGTCTCTGATAGATCAGAATTCTCAATATGTGCCCGCCTATATCGCTCTGGGCGAATACTACGAGAAGAAGGCGAATCTCGGGAGAGCTGCGGAGATTTACCGGAAGGGTATCGAGAAGGCGCCCTCTGATGTTTCGCTCCACACCAATCTCGCCTGGATCCATATCGGCGAAGAGGACTTTCTGAACGCTTACAGGGAGTGCAAAACGGCTCTGGAGTTGGACCCGGGAAACCCGTATGCCTATAACTACCTCGGTTTGATATTTACCCGCATTAATCAATTCCCGGAGGCGCGGGAGGCGTTCACAAAATCGCTCGCCGTGAAACCGGACTATATCGGTGCCCGACTGAATCTCGCCTTCCTCTACAGTCTTATGAATCGTAACGAGGATGCGGTCAAAGAGTACAAGTCGGTACTGGAGCGGGATCCCGAGAATGCGGAAGCCCACTACAATCTCGGAAAAATCTACAAGAAAGATCGGAGATTTGTCCTGGCCCGGTATCATCTCGAGAGAGCTGCCAAGCTCTACGGATATAGTTCCACGCTCGGTCAGAGAGCCCTAAAAAAATTAAATCAGCCCGACAAGGAGAAAAAGGAGTAGGGGGTGATGGGTCAGTCTCGCGAGGTTTCAAACCATATCCCCTCCCCCTCCGAAGGGGAGCCTGTGCTGAGCCTGCCGAAGCAAGGGTTGGGGTGGGGGTGCTCTATTCTTGGCAACCGAGCCGCTTTATAGCGAAGTCTCCTCAAGTGGGAGAAAGAAACAGGGGGCATCTTTTGGATGCCCCCTGTTTTCTGTGAATTCTATTCGCGATCGGGCGCGCACCTACTCCGCAGCCACGGGTGATCCGATTTTCTCGCTGAGTCGCTCCTCTTTCCCCCTCTTGAAATCGGGGCGCGCGGATTTTTCCTGACGAGGCTGCTCCGCGGAGGATTTCTGGGCGGTTACCGAGCACTTGCCCACGATGTTCACCCCTTCAGCAATGGTGAGGCGGGCGGCTTGGATATCGCCGAACATCTTCGCGGTCGACCGCAGTTCGATCTTATCCTCGCAGGTGACATTCCCCTCGATCTTTCCCTCCACGATGATGTTCCCCACGTGGATCTCGGCCTTGAGGGCACCGCTCCTGCCGACGAAGAGCGTCCCCTGCGAATCAATCTCACCTTCAAAGTTGCCGTCAATTCGAAGAGAATCCTTGAATTTGAGAGACCCCTTGAATTCTGCGTCAGGGCTGATGACCGTTTCCTTGAGCTCACTATGCGACATCGGCTGTTGCAGTTTGTCCTGAATAATCATTTTCTGAGCCTCCTCCCTGCCCGGGTAATTGGGGATACTCGAGCCAGTTCCGTTCGTGCCAAGCCTCCTCAGAATATTGCTCATCACACCTCCTCTTCCCGCAGTACTCCACAACCGCAGGCAACGCACCTGTGACTTTAGGATGGCATTCAAACATATTACCGCGCTATTGTCAAGAATGAAAATATCCAGGACGTAATGGGTCAGTCTTGGGGGGTATCCCTTTCACTTGTCATCCCCGCGAAAGCGGGGATCCACTATGAAACCTGGATTCCTGCTTTCGCAGGAATGACATATTAAGCAATGTACCCCCCATAAGTGACCCCTTACTCCAGGACTTTCCCCGTCTTTTTCAAAAGATTAATAGCTTACCGCAGAGGCGCAGAGCACGCAAAGAGCGATCGCAAAGAATAATTCATAATAGCCTTGTTTTCTGCATGATTTATCATCTCTGTGTGCTCCGCGTCTCCGCGGTGAAATATATAATCTCTTCTTTTTCCAAACTTGGAGTACTCCAGATGCTGAATTTTGTATCTGTCGGGTAATTCGTCAGTAATAAATTTAATGCTCAATATTTCGGGGAATCCCCTGTGAAAATATGGGGGGACTCATGAGTCAGAGGGTGTTAAAAATATTAAAAAGGTATACTCAAGGTTATGAACAGCGCGGGCGCGCGGGCCTGGATCAGCGGGCTTTGGTGAACGCCATGACGATTTCGAAGAGGATGAGGAACACGATCGTGAGCTCCAAAATAGTTGAGCGCAGGTTGTAGATCTTCATGCTGACCGCATCCGATATATCCCGCAGGGCGGCGAGTTTTCTGTCCAATCCTCTCTTCCATTCCTCCAGATACAGCCTCCTCCCGATCGCCCTGAATACCCTCGCGGCATAGAGCGTATCGATTGCCTTGAGCGAATTGTCGATCTGATCCACCACCCAGAGCACATCGGTCATCAAGAGCCTCGTTCGCTTGTCCAGCTGGCGATACCGGGCCGCCCTAAGAAAGGGTATTTTTGTCTTCTCCACCTCGAGGTTGGAGTAAAGGGTATCCAGTTCCCCGTCGAGCCAACGGTCGTAGTAGCGCATGTCGAGGAGCTGCGTATTCGCGAACTCGATGATGTGGATGTGGTCGTGATAGTCATCCCTGTCATAGAGGAATGCGCGATCCCAGTCGATGACGAGGAGATCCTCAGGGTAGTAGGAGATGCTGTCGGAGACCGCGTTATGGACCTCCTGCTCGCTCAGCGGGCGCTTCTCCGCGCGGAGAATCATGGTTATCTCGGGAGCGTACTTCTCCAGTATCCCCCTGCCGGTGAGCGGCTCGTCAATCTCCGAGACGTGGAATATCTGGTAATCCTCCACAAGGTCGCTGTCGATAGGCCTGTGGAGCGCGGGAGCAACCAGTTTCTTCAGCTTTTTCAAATAGCGGTTTGCGAGGGCTGAAAAAACATCGCTCTCGGCGATCACTGCGGACTGTCCGGCGAGATCGTGAAAGGTTCCGCTGAACGGTATCACCAGACTGAGGCTCACCACGCCGAAATCAAATAGGCGCGCCTGTACGAGCACCGTCGTCGTGGAACCTAGAAGCGGGATCTGTTCCTCGCCGAGTTTGACGATGAGGGGGAAGCTCTCGAATCGGAGGTAGAGGCTCTGTGAACGGCGCATCGAGAGGACGCCCTCCGTGTCCTGCTTCCTCAGCAGCTGCTCAAGCTTGTCCACTTTCACGGAGTACGCGAGCTCATAACAGTAAAAGAGGTGGATATGGCCCTTTATAGTGGCTTCCTTGCCGCTCATCACCTTCTCCTTCTGGCTACAGTTGCGCGGACACCGGAGAGTTTATCCCTTGCTGATGCGCGTGACATCCGTTCACCGGAGGATCACGTGAGGGAAGATCGATATGTATCTATTATATCAATATAATGACTTCTGGAAAAGGGGGGATATGAAAAAGAGAGAGCGCCTTCCCGGAGCGCCGGAAGGTGTGGATGATGGAGAACTAATGATCCGGTCCATGAGCGAACGGCTTCTTTTTGTAGGGGTTCGATTTATCGAACCCGTTCTTTACCAGGCAGATTGATGCGGGCTTGATACAACAAGCCCCTACGGCGTGAATCGTATGAATCACGGTAATCCTTCATGAGCCGCAAATGTCATTACGATAGAGTCGTTGACATATACATTATATAATGACTTGCCTGATGACGTATTTCATGTTAAAATATACATAGAATAATATGATGGAAAGCAAGGGGTCACTTATGGGGGGTACATTGCTTAATATGTCATTCCTGCACTTCGACTGCGCTCAGTGTAAACTCGAGCAGGAATCCAGGTTTCATAGTGGATCCCCGCTTTCGCGGGGATGACAAGTGAAAGGGATACCCCCCAGGCATCACTCTGTACAAGGATGGGAAACCGGTAGATCAGGCCGAGGCCGTTACAATAGGGAAGGCGCAGTCTCAGACTATAGACAAGATGAATGGGGAGTCACAAGAGCCCCTCTCCGTGAAATACAACGAGAAGGGGGTGCCATTCATCGTCTCGGGAAGATTTGACCTGGGCGTCGGCGCAACGAAAGGCGGCGCGGGTGAAGAGACCGCGGTGCGCAGGTTCCTGAACGAGAACAAGGACCTTTTCCGCATGTCTGATGCCCATAGCGAGTTGAAGACCCGCAGCAACGAAACCGATCAGTACGGCCTGCGGACGATCAGATTTACACAGCAGTACAAAGAGATTCCCGTGTATGGCGGCGATCTCGTCGCGAGCCTTGACAGGGACGGCAGGCTCACCTCAGTCAATGGCAATTACCTGCCTGACATCTCCGTAACCACCGTGCCGCGCGTCTCCGCGGAAGAGGCACTCGCAATTGCCAAAGCCGTTCTCGGCATAGCCGATGAAAATGTGCGCACCATCATCGGCCCGGAGCTGATGATCTATCCGAAGGACGGCGTCTATCACCTCGCATGGTGCCTCACACTTGTCACCTCAAAGCCGTTCGCGGAGTGGAAATGTTTTGTGGACGCGCATGCCGGCGCACTTATCGATAAATGGAATGACGCGAAATATGCAGACGTTATGTTGACGGGTACCGGCGTCCTCGGAGAATCTCTAAATCTGCACGGCTGGAGCATGAACTACACATTTTGTTACTGGCTGGATATCCTTTACTTCGGTTCCCCGTGGTATGATCTGTATGGGGTGGGGGCCAACGGCAATTCACTCATTGACACAAGCAAATCAATGTACAACCCCGCCACGCAAATAGGATACATAGATACCCGCAATCTGCTCGGAGGCGACGTGCTCTCAGGCTATTTCCCTACCCGCATGTGTGTGACCTCCGTCACCACGAATTATAATTCCATCTATTACGGCTTTATGGCACGGAGCGATTTCTCGGGGCATCATCACGCGGGCATGATATACGATTACTTGAAAGAACATTTCGGGAGGAACAGCATTGACGGCAACGGCATGAATATGGTTATTAATGTTGATTGCATGTTCGGGTCCGATGCTACGAATGCTATGTGGTCGAGGGGCGTTGCGGGTCTCGAACAGGGCGCTACGTTTTTTGGCGGGGGTGATGGAGCCACTGCACGTTCACAGTCGGGCTCGCTCAGTTGTGTTACTCACGAGTTTACGCACGGTGTCACCAACTACACCAGCAACCTAGAATACAAGAACCAATCCGGCGCGATCAATGAGGGATTCTCCGATTCATTCGCGTATGCCCTTGAGGCGGGGCTGGGCTTCCCAAACCCGGAGCGGTACAATGGAGAGGGATGCTGGCTTGCCTCTCCGGGCTATTGCCGGAACCTTCAGGATCCGCACCAGGGATATAATCCCAATCCGTATTCGTTCGGCGCATGGCCTGCCACCATGGACGAGTACCAGAATGTTCCCGAGAGTCAGGACAATGGGGGAGTGCACATCAACCAGTGCATCATCTCTCACTGCTTCTACCTGATCTGCCAGGCGATCGGCGTCGCAAAGGGCGAGCAGATATGGTACAAGACGCAGACGCAGAAATGCACGACGACAACTAACTTCACGCAATTGAGAGAACTGGCGCTCAGCGCCTGCAGCGATCTCGGATACGGAATAGGGAGCGGCGAGTACTCCGCCGTAATGAACGCCTTTGCCTCCATCGGCATCGGCGGAATGGACGGAGGGGGTGGGGGTGGAGGCGGCGCGGGGACCGTCTACCACGCGGGCGATGCTCTTACGGTGACGGTCACGGTACCCGCGATATCCGGTTCCGCCATATTTGACGGTTACTCCGTGGCGCTCCTCCCCAGCGGAGGAGTGATGGCCGTTTGGAATAATGCGGTAACGCCATATAAGGCGCCGATCGCGACGAGAGTTCCCGGCTTCTCGGGAGGGACCTACACTCTTCTGAGCACCACAATCCCCCCGGGAACGCAGCCGGGTACCTACACCTTCGTTGTAGCGCTCATCTACACGGGACAGAATCCGCGCAACTACAAGACAAGTCCCTCGACCGCGGTCTGGTACGCCGAGCGCGCAGTGAATATTCAGTAACGATGATTGGGGAGAGGATTCACACGGATCGGAAAGGTGCTCTGCGGCTTGCATAGTGCGGAGGAGAGCCATGAAAAAATTCTTGTCTCTGATGGCTGTCATAAGCCTGCTCGGCGTATGTGGGGCGGAGAGTGAGCATGGAATCATGAGGCCCTCTCCCCAGCAGCTCAAGGAATGGCTTGAAGCATACAGGAATGCCCCGGCGGCGCCCATGGATAATGCGATTAAACCCCGCAAGGGATCCCTGAGCTTGCTGAACCATCTTCCCTATACTCCCGCCGAACGCGATCAGGGAATTTGCGGCAACTGCTGGACATGGGCGGGTACCGGCGTGATGGAGATCGCGCATTCGGTACAAAACGGAGTGCATGACCGTCTCTCCATCCAGTACATAAATTCATGCGGGACCAACCCGGATGGAGATTATGTCTGCTGCGGGGGGCTGCTGGATTACTTCGCCCAGTGGTATGCGTCGCGGGGGATGGCGATTCCCTGGTCGAACTCGGGCGCTGCGTACGCGGATATGCACGCGGAATGCTACTATGGCTCCTCTTCCATATCCTGTTCCTCGATCTCGAAACAATCGCAGTATCAGATAAGCTCCGTAACAAATCAGACCATCAGTACCTTCGGCGTGGGACAAGCCACCGCGATTGCAAATATCAAGAATGTTCTGGATCAGAGCAAGGCCATTTATTTCGGTTTTTATATGGCGGATGATGAAAGCTGGAATACATTCATAGACACATTCTGGGATGATTATTCCGAAAGCGCGCTCTGGGACTTTGACAATATGTCGCCCTATGGCGGGGCGGGGTCATCCTGCGGGCGTACGTGGGGAAACGGGGGAGGGCATGCTGTTTTGTGCGTCGGGTATAATGACAGCGATCCCAATCCGGAAAATCATTACTGGATCATGGTGAATAGCTGGGGTGTGACCGGCAATCGTCCCAATGGCATATTCCACGTCAAGATGCAGACCGACTATGACTGCCAGTTATATGATTGGAGTGAGGGGTGGTTTCAAAGCCTGACCTGGGAGACTCTGGATATCAATTTCGGCGGCGCCTCGACACCAACGCCTGCTCCGCCAACCCCCACGCCCACTCCCGTCCCTCCTCCGCCGTCGCCCTACTGTGTGACGGTGAGTGCCGACAGAAGCGATCTCTGGGCTTCCGGTGATTTGGTCAACATGTGGGCCAATATTCCGGTGCCGATTGGATCGCCATGCTATCTATTTTTCCGGGTCGTTTCACCATATTACGGAACATACTACATTACCGCGGGGAGAGGTCTCGTCGGTTACCCGGCCCCTTATCTTCCGTCCCCCGTTGTCGTGTCTGAACCGGTAAGCGGCTATTATATGGGGCACCTCTGGTGGAACAACTTGTGGCCGGGGGTCTACTACCTGGAGGCGGGCGCCGTGAACGCGTACAATCCGCTAAGCCCCTCAGGATTTAACTATCTGTGTGACGTCTACTCACAGCCTCTTCTCTTCTGGTGAGGCAAAACTATTGAAGGAAAGGATATTTCTTATGAGAGTATATACTATTGTTATCTGCGCTGCATTGCTCCTTGCCACGGCGCCACTGTCGGCGGTGGAGAAATCGGAACGCCCCCTCGCCTTCACAGATGGCGACACGCTGGAACTTTTACAGGCGAAAATACAGCATAATGGCTATTCATTCCGGGTCGGTCATAACTGGGTCTACGATATGCCGGCCGAGATGAAGGTGCAGTTTTACAGCCGCCACCCTGGCCGCTTTTCCGCTGCAGTGCCGGAAGATAACGGACCGGTCGTGAAACACCTCGGCAATCCGCTTGCCTCTCAGTTCGACTGGAGAAACCGTGACGGCAAATCGTATATAGGACCCGTACGCAACCAGGGAATGTGCGGATCGTGCTACGCGTTCGGCGCCTGCGCGGCCGCCGAGGGGACATATAACTGGTCGAAGGCTCTCTTCAACGAGAGCTGCGCCGATTTCTCCGAGTCGTTCCTCGCGTGGTGCCTCGGATCTCTCCCTGAGTATGGCAGCCATTTCTTCGGGTGCGAGGGGGCGGATTTTGATTATCAGGAACTCCAGGCGCTTGTGGATAATGGTATCTGCGGAGAGCCTTCGTTCCCCTACTCCGACAGCTCGGCGCAAATGTGTCCTTCGGGGGCCTGGGGCGCGCAGAGGGTGAGGTTTGGAAGCTGGTACCGGGTCGGCTGCAGCGACATCGACGCAATTAAGGCGGCCATCATGAACTATGGGGTCGTCGATGCCGCGGTGGCGGTCTCATCCGCGTTCGAGGGGTATGCGGGCGGTGTATACGATGACACGAACACAAGCTGCGATGGGGTGCCATGCTACTATGCCCTTACCGATCACGCCATCGCATTGGTGGGTTGGGATGACAATCCTCCCGAGGGAGGAGGGGGGTGCTGGATATTGAGGAACAGCTGGGGGACGAGCTGGGGCGAGGGCGGCTACATGCGCATCCGATACACCGCGGCGCGCGTCGCGTGCGAGGTTGCCTATCTCTCCGATCCCTATACCTACGGTCCACCCGCTCCTATCCCCACGCCCGTACCGCCCGTGACCGTAAATATAGGAAGGCGTAATTATTTTGCCTTCTCCGACTCCATGAATATCTATGCGAGCGCCGGCGTCATACAGTCCCCCTGCTACGTCTTCTTCCGCATCGTCACGCCGTACTACGGAACGCTTTACCTGACGTCGGACAACAAGCTGTATTCATCCCCGCAACCGTACATTAAGTATCCGATCACCATCCCCATGCAAATTTCCAGCTACCACCTTGCGTCGTTGCGGTGGGGTTTCGAGTTCCCGGGGATATACTGGATTGAAGCGGGGGCGGTGAATGCAGCCGCTCCGCTCGATGAGCAGGGGAACGTTAACTATCTGAACGGCACGTATGCCCGGGAGATATTCTCTCTTCAGTGAGCGGCGGGGGGCCGCAGCCCTGGGGCATACATTCTCCTACTCTGCCGTTTTTCCCTGAGGGGGAGTCTCCACAGGTTTTTCCGAGGACACTGTCGGAATGGCCTGCGATTTCTTTTGCTCCTCGCCCACGGTCACAAGGGGCTTGATCCGTTCCAGGATTTTCTCGCCGATTCCGGGAATTTTAGTTAGATCATCCACCGATTTTAGCGGCCTTCTCCGGATGATATCCTCTGCCTTTGTTTTCCCGATCCGCGGGAGGGTCATGAGCTCTTCGAGCGTTGCGGTATTGAGGTTGATCTTATCCTGTTCCTTCACTATCGTGACCCGATCCCACCTCTTCTCCGGAGGCGGAGCCTCCCTCTCGGTTTTCACCTGGTATGTTTCGCCGTCGGTGGTGAGGGTGATGGTCCCCTCATAGTCCGTGCGGTAGATCTTTGCCCCCGTCTCTTCCAGCCGGTCCATGGCCTCTTTGAACGGGAGCTGGAAGACGTTTTTCTCTCCGACGCTGATCACCACGACCTCCGGCTTCACCATTTCGAGGAATTCGGCGCTCGATGACTTTGCCGATCCGTGGTGGCCTGCCTTCAACACGGTAGACTTGAGTTTGGGCCCGTAGTTCTTTATCATGTCCTTTTCCGCCTCAAGCTCCGCGTCGCCGGGCAGGATCATGGATACTTTTCCTTCGGTGAGTTTCAGCACTATCGAACAGCTGTTCGGATCCTTGTAGAGATGGTCCGGAGAAATGATCTCGGCCGTTATCCCCTCACCCAGATCGAGTTTCTCTCCCCTTTTAGGATTGCGGTACCGTACCTCGGAACGTTTTTTCACCGCCTCCAACAGCTCCTGGTAAAGGTATGTGGAATGGGCCTGCCCCGGATCGAGGAACTCCTTGATCTCGAGCGGATAGTCGCTCCCTTTTTTCGTCTCGCTAAGCAGGTAGATGAGTCCACCGATGTGATCGAAGTCGGCGTGCGTCATAATCATGTAATCGATCGTTGATATCTTTTTCGTTTTCAGGAAGGGGAGTATCACTGTTTTCCCCTTGTCTTTTTTCTTGTAGCCGGATCCTCCCAGGCCGCCGTCGATGAGCACCGTTTTCCCGGAAGGGGCTACAATGAGTGTTGAGTCTCCCTGTCCTACATCAAGGACGTAGACAGCAAGCGGGGACTTCTCGGATGTCGCGCAGCTCGGGTTGAGGGTAATGACGAGTGCGAGAGAAAGGAACACAGTCACACGCAGCATCGCAAATGATAATCGCATCGGTGCACCTCCTTGAGGGATGTTCCGTGGATCTTCCGGGACATCAGGCTTCGCTTCCCCTATCCCGGATCGGCAACTATTGTAGGCTACATCGAGGGGTATTATCAATTGCATTTTTCTTATTCATTGCTATACTGGCCGTTGGGCAGGGAACAGCGCCTGCTTCGGAATTTCAATAGATGTAAGCCACAGAGGGCACAGAGAAAATTCTATTCAGTGTCTGCAGTGTTACAGTGGAAATATTCTCTGTGATCTCTGTGCCCTCTGTGGTCAACTATGAATAGCGATGCTCACTAAAGAGGGGAGGTTGCGATGGCAGTATCGGCGTTCATCTTTGTTGAGACGACGCAGGGGAGGGCGATGGATGTTCGAGCAGAGGTCGCCAGGATCAGCGGGGTAAAGACGGCGAGCTCTGTCACGGGGCCATACGACATCATCGCCGTTGTCGAGGGGCGGGACGTGAACGAACTGGGTGAGTTCATTGTTTCAAAGATCCAGAATATCCCCGGCGTCCTGCGAACCATGACCAATATCATCATCGAGTAGGGGGTCTCCGTCTCATGAGGCGCGCGAGTTCTTTCCATCCTATGAGCGGGAGGACGTGTATACCGCCTTCCTCTATTGTCCTATGCTGCCTGGTGCTCGCCGTCGGGCTGTGCGGATGTGACAGGGTGAAGGAGCTTTTCGACAAACTGGCGGATAGCATACGCCCCTCTTCCGGCAGGAAAGCGGAAGTCAGCGACAAGGATAGGATCCTAAGAAAATTCGGGCAGCCGCGGGAGCGTCTGGGTGTGGGGAAAACCGTCCATACCGAAAACGGGATCCGCTACAACCGCAAATGGAACTACTACTACAGCGGTAAGTCGGGCGAGAAGCCGCTCATGCGGACAGTGTATTTTATAGATGATGCGTTCACCGGATCCGCGGTGCACCAGGCGGACGGAACGGTGAGAAAAGAAGACATTCGATTTGCCTACTAGCCTGACCTATTCACCAACTCAAAACTGACATACCTGATCTTCATAAAAGAATAGTAGCTAGGAGTTAGTAGTTAGGTATTAGGGAGAATGCTATATTTCTGGGACATTATCCTTGGCACCCGGCTACTAATATCCAGCTGCCGCCTTTCAGTTTCACTTTCCCTAATCCCTAACTACTAGTCCCTAGCTACTGCTGTAATCTGCGTTCATCTGCGTAAATCTGCGTCCAAGCATTCAGTGTATTCAGTGCCCTCAGTGGTTATTCTCTTTGAATGCGACTGCCGCGTGAATAATCAGGGCTAGAATAAAGACAGGAAACCGACGCCCTCTTCTTACTCAATCACGCCGGAATCGCCAAGATTCTTTTCTCCAGAGATGATCTCCGAGTCACTGCGCGGGGCAGGGGCCTGTTTACTCTCGGGGGCGGGCTCTCCCCTCGGGACAGTCACTGTTTCAGTCCTGATCTCCTGCTGCATCTGCTGGGGGGGGAGGACGAGCGGTATTTTGGAGACCTTCACCTTAAGGTCCTTCTTTTTACCGTCAGCGCCGATGAAGACCAGCTTGATCGAATCCTTTGGGGCAGCCTGGATCTGGATAAGGAAGCCGCCGTCGGGCATCACAGTGCCGGCCACAGCGCTATTGGCCTTTTTGTTCTGCGCGGTGATCTGAATCGGCTGCATTCCGAGAACAGCCCCCGGCGGAGCGGAGACTGTCACCAGTCCCTGCGGATCGACAGGGCTTACCGATACGGCGTCTTTGTTTACCTTGACATCCACTCCGCCCGCAACAGCCACGCAGGGGAGGAACGTGAGTAAGAGAAAGAGAAAATAGGGTTTCATCGCTCTGAGTCTCCTCTATTTGAAAGCATCCTGCCGGTAGCCACGCAATAAAGACGGGGGGCTCACCGGCCGCCTTTTATAGAGTATACGAAATTGACTATCGGAGGCGCAAGGACGGAAGGTTATCGGAGTATTCCCTGATTTCGCTAAAAAAAATTCTACCACGAAGGGCACGAAGGTCACGAAGATACAGCACTACACGTAACGAACTGAATTATAATAACTACTCAGATAGTCAGGAGTCAGAATTCAGAAGACAGAATTTAGGAGACAGGAGATAAACTTTCCTTGAAATGCCGTTATTCTGCATTTTGCATTCTGTATTCTTGCTTTTCCATTCTGGCTCCTGACTTCTGAATTTTGACTTCTGAGCAGTTACAAATTATCTTCGTGTCCTTCGTGGTAAAAAAAATATTTCGGCTGCAGCCGCACGCAAGGGTTGCGCCGGGGTTGAATAATCAGGTCGGTCGCCGTATACTGTAGGGCCCGGTGGTGATATGCCGGGAGGGAAACAGACGGAGGGATTCCATATGGACGCACCCAAGCCAAAAGGGCTGGAAGAGATCGAAAAGAAGATGGGCCAGGTGGAGGGCGACTCGCTGCGCCACCATCTGCTTCAGCGGGCAAAGGAGTTCAAGTCATCATGGGTAGATCTCGGGAAGGCGCTCTACACGGTGTGGAAGGAGAAACGCTACAAGGGGTGGGGGTTTGTCACCTTCGATGCGTATACGGCTAAGGAGATAGGGATCCGGAAGCAGACCGCGCTCAAACTGCTGAGGTCGTATTTTTTTCTGGAGAAGGAGCATGCCCCCTACCTCCGCGATGGGTATCTGGGGACCGCTCCCGCCGCCGCGGTGCCCGGCTATGAGTCGATCGACGTGCTCCGGCTCGCCAAGGACAGCGGAAGGCTTGACGATGCGGACCTCGCGCGGTTGACGCGGGATGTGTTTGAAAAGGGGAGGGATACCCAAGAGATCAAGAGGGATGTCGCATCCCTGATGAGACAGAGACAGGAACTCGATCCGGAGGAGGCAAGGGAAAAGAAAAAAATGGAGATGGTAAGAAGGCTCCTCGGCACGCTGCGATCTCTTCACCGGGACGGCAAGGTGCTCCATCTTCTCCCCGCGCCTCTCCTTGAGGAGATCGGGACGGTGATCGAAAAACTGGAAGCGCAGGTGGGCGCGCACACGGGAGGAAATTCGGAATGAGAGACGCGGCAACGACAGTCGCTCGCCTGAAGAGGCAGGTGGCGCTATTTATTAAGGAGAGAGATTGGGAGCAGTTTCACTCGCCAAAGAATTTGAGCATGTCCATCAGTATTGAATCGGCGGAGTTGATGGAGATATTTCAATGGATGGAGGTGAGCGAGGCCAGGTCCAAGTCGTCGCTCCCTAAGATGCGCGCGAAAATAGAAGAGGAGATCGCGGACATCTCCATCTACATACTCAGCCTCTGCCACGCGCTCGGTCTCGACCTGAGCTCCTGCATCGTCTCGAAAATCAAGAAGAACCGTAAGAGGTATCCCGTGGAGAAGTGCAAGGGGAAGTGGTAGCGGACTATATCCAGTTTAATAAAAGGGCTCATGACAGATTACTGTGCGTCCTGAGAGTATCGATCCCTCCCCCTCCGAAGGGGAGCCTGTGCTGAGCCTGCCGAAGCAAGGGCCAGGGTGGGGGTGTAAAGCCGTACTCCGGGGAAACACCCCTCACCAGACCGCCGCTGACCAATAGATTCTATAGTTCAACTTTTGTATCTGCGTACTCTGCGTTCATCTGCATCCTGAACAGCGTTTAGATTGGACGCAGATTGTCGCAGATGAACGCAGACTGTCTCCGTGCTCTCCGTGGTGAGACATTATTGCCCTCCCGTATTGAAATTTTACAAGGAAGATCTTATTTAATCCATCCCCAATTCCGTTGCGGATCAATAGATTCCATAGTTCTAATTTTATATCTGTGTACTCTGCGTTCATCTGCGTCCTGAACAGCGTTTAGATCGGACGCAGATTGTCGCAGGTGAACGCAGATAAGGTGTCACCATTGCGTGGCAAGGAATAGCCGTTATGTGGCCATGTGTCATTATTGTTATGGGGTGTTCGAGATATCCCACCTCACAACCTCCCCCTTCTGAGGGGGGAGGGAATAGCTAAAGTAATCCACACAAAAATGGAAGAGAGCCTCAAATAATTGTATGGAAGATTTCATTTATTCCATTCCCCCTATCGCATTGCGGATCAACAGATTCTACAGTTCAATTTTTGTATCTGCGTACCCTGCGTTCATCTGCGTCCTATACAGCATTTAGATTGGACGCAGATTGTCGCAGATGAACGCAGATAAGATATCGCCATTACCTAGCGTAATGCGTCTAACACTTCTTTACATATTTACTGTTATTCCCGCGCAGGCGGGGATCCAGAAGAACAGCTCTGCGGCCTGGATCCCCGCTTTCGCGGGGATGACAAAGATAAAGAGGCTTATGACGCACTACACTAGCAATGAATAGCCGCTACATGGCCATGTGTCATTAATATTACAGGGTGATCGTGTTCTGCTCAACAGGAAATTAGACTTTCTTCACAGCTCAGTTTTGTATGATCTCCCTCCATGGTCCTCATGGTTTGTGATCTCACACAGCGTCCGAGGTTAGCAGCCCTTCTCCTGTCTCTTGCATTCTGCAGCTTTC